>JBNMOQ010000018.1:0-37264 GCA_051275055.1 Candidatus Pelagisphaera sp. | reverse complement strand
CGAGATTGTCGCAGAAGATGATTATGAAATTCGGTTTCTTCTCATCCGCCTGAGCCGCTGTATGAAGCCCACAAAGTGACGTCAAAAACAAGCAGACTCCGACTGCGCGTGTTACTGATAGAAAATTTCTTTTTAGCAACCTAGCCTTGGATTGGGGGTTCCTTCTCCGAACAAAAATTGTGCGGAGAAACGAACACTCGCAGCATAGCGATCACGATGCGAGGCATTTTGAGAAGGAGAAAATGGGACGGCTATTTTAAACGCGTCCGGAGGCCACGTACCACCTTCTTTCCTGACAGTGACTAGGTGGAGCTCGGCCTCCGGACGGGCTTGCGTCGTAAAGGTTACACCTTGACCACATCAATAGGTAACGCATGCTTCCAAGAGTCCCCACCCCCTTAACTCCCCTTTCCATTGCCTCAATACCGCCTTATGAAAAACAGAAACTATTGGATAGTCGCGCTTGCGATACTTGGATTCACTACACTTGCGTTTACGAGCACAAGCTACGCGGCATCGGAACCGACCCAAAAGACTGAGCCTGACATCGGCGAAACGCTCAAAGGCATCAATCGCAGTTTCAAGAATACCGAAGTGCAAATCATCAATTGGCCGGATAAGTTGCACAAGCGTTTAGGCAATCTCAAGAAATCCGCCTTTATTGCTTTTCCAACAAAAAGGCCTTCCGGAAAACTCCCCTTACTTATAACGCTACATGGCGGCGGCGGGAAAGAGATGAGCCTACAAAAGCAGCTCGCGCGATCGTCACAAGTTAAAGGACTCGCTCTTGCCGAACTTGCAGGGAAAGACCTGATTCTACTGGACCCAAATTCCTCCGATAATTGGGATGCGGATACACTAGACCGTATGCTTGATTACGTCCTTAGGACTTACAAGGAAATCGACAAAAGTCGCATCTACGTCATGGGCCACAGCATGGGTGGGCGAGGAACCTGGAGTTGGATTCTCAAATCCGCCGACCGATTCGCCGCCGCCGCTCCCTGCGGATTTCCGAATGGATCCAGCAAAGAAGGAATAGAAAACCTCACCAAACTCCCAATCTGGGGAATGGTCGGAGGCGATGACGGCGATAACGTGGCCGGTATCCAACAAATGACCGACAACCTTCGAGCCGCTGGCAATGTCAACGTTAGGCACACGGCATTCCCAGGCGCTAAACACTCCCAAGGAAACGCCGCTGTTTTCAGCTCCGTAGAATTAGTCGACTGGATGTTAAGCTTTTCCCAATAGACCCGATTGATTTCGCCCGACAGTCGCCACTCTTAGCCCAAACGCGGGACAAGCAAAAGGATAGAGGAACAACGCTTCTTAGTTAAAGTTAACCCAACCGTTTCATAAATTGACTGCATAATCTATTGTCAGGATCCGCTTCACGGATACAGGTCGGCTAACGCCGAAAAGGTTTCAAAAAGTCGGATATGCTCTGATCATGCCAAACCTACTGTCGCAAAAGCGACACCTATGTCGACTTTGTCGACCCTGACTATGGCATTTTTGACGAGCAGTTCCAATAGCTGTCGAAAGTTCACTTTAAGTGATGTTTTGATTTCGATTCCACGGATTCTTAAGGAACTAATTATTAGAATTTCACGAGTTTGACTTTCGGTTTTATGAAACTGGAGGGTTAACGCGCATATCCGACTCCCAGGAAGTAATTCCTTGTTGCCTGTTCCACCGGCCTCTACGTTCCAAACATGCTAAGAGTCCCCTTTCTTATTCTTCTCCTATCGGCCTTGTTTCCCTTTATGCAGGCTCAGGACAGGCCGAATGTCTTGCTCATCGCGATCGACGACATGAACGACTGGGTGGGCTGTCTCGGGGGACACCCGAATACGCGCACGCCCAACATCGACCGGCTAGCGAAGCGCGGGACCCTTTTTTCCAATGCCCATTGCCAAGCTCCGATCTGCAATCCCTCTCGGGCATCGATCATGTACGGTATTCGTCCGTCCACTAGCGGCGTATACATGAACGCCCCAAAACCATGGACCGTTTCGCACCTAGAGGACAAGTCGACCCTGCCTCGCTGGTTTGCCAAGCATGGCTATCACACGCTGACCACCGGCAAAATCTATCACGGTTCGGGTCTTCCTCCTGGGGATTTCGACGTCGTCGGTCCGCGTCCTGGCCAACGTTTCAAAACCGATCCGCGCTTAGTCAAAATGCCAGGCAGCGGGAACCTATGGGACTACGGGCCACAGGAGTATGCCGAAGAGAAATTCCAGGATCACATAGATGCCACTTGGACTATCGAGCAACTCGGCAAGGAATACCAACAGCCATTCATGATGGCAGTTGGCTTCTATCGCCCGCACGTTCCTTTCTACGCTCCATCCCGCATCTTCCGGGATCACCCGATCGAACAAACGCAGCTCCCCCCAACAAAAGCCAACGACTTGGACGACATTCCAGAAACAGCCAAAAAAGTAACCGCCAAGAAACCTCCCCTCAATCACATCTGGTTCGAAGAAAATCACGAATGGAAACCGGCCGTGCAAGCCTACCTCGCCTGCATCCAGTGGACCGACGAACAAGTCGGCCGCGTACTGGACGCCCTGGACGCTTCCCCGCACCGAAACAACACGATCATCGTTCTGTATTCAGACCACGGATTCCACCTCGGCGAAAAAAGCCGCTGGACCAAGATGTCTCTCTGGGAACGCTCCACCCATGTCCCGTTCATCATCTCAGCCCCGGGATTCCCTCAAGATCAAGTATCCGCCCACCCCAGCGAGCTGCTATCCATCTACCCCACTCTCAGCGAACTCTGCGGAATGCCGCAAAACCCCGACATTGAAGGACACTCCGTAGTCCCCCTCCTGAAAGACTCGAAGTCAGACTGGCCCCATCAAGCCATTACGACGTACGGACAAAACAACCACGCCGTGCGCTCGGATCGTTTTCGATACATTCGCTACTACGACGGCTCGGAAGAATTGTACGACCTGCAAAAAGATCCTAACGAATGGGACAACCTAGCAGCCGGAAAACGAAAGTCGAAAACGCAAAACCTCATAAACGAACTCGCCCACCATCTACCGACCATCAACGCAGTCGAAGCAAAAGCTAAATCGAAAAAGAAGTAGCTCAAGCCTTTGTCCAATAGCTCGAACAAAGAACGAACGAGGTAAGGGCGAACTCCTTCAAGATCAGCAGCGCATTTCCCAGAATAGATCGCCCTGGATCGCTCCTCCAGAGGGTGGACTATAGGAATGACCAAATTCGTCATGATAATGACCTGCTTTTCATAACACTTGTTGGCAGGTTTTGAGTTACAATGAGGCACAACCCTCCTCCAGTATCGGTTGCCTGAACTAAAATCGCACGCTCACTGCCTAGAAGGCTTCCAAAGAAATTCTCGTTTCTGGAATTAGAAAATTGGCTCACATGACCCATTCTAGCCGTTTACTTTCCGTTCTCCGCCTATATGCCCTACCGCTCGTCGCTTCGCATCTAGCCTATGCCGGACCAGGGGAATTCACCGACGTGACCGAGATCGCAGGAGTCCAGTACATCCAGCACCAGTTCGACCAGGTAGAGTTAAGCGAACAGGAGAATTTTTCCGGTTCAGCCGCAGCAGGCGATTACGATGGCGACGGCTGGGTCGATCTTTTCGTAACCCGCTTGGACGACACGGACATTCTTTTTCGAAATCTTGGCGGCGAGCTCGGCCCGAAAGAACCTATTCGTTTCGAGGATGTCACCCATTCCGCAGGTATTAAGCTCAACACGTCGACAAATGGAATCGCATGGGGCGACATCGACAATGACGGCGATCTGGATCTCTACATAGGTACGATTAAGCAGTCCCGTTTCTATCTGTATGTAAATAATGGCGATGGCACCTTCACCGAAGAAGCGGTGGCTCGCGGGGTCGATCTAAGCAGCGATCTGGAGCTGTTTGTTTTGCCTGCTCATTTGTAGCGTAAAAGCCGATACCACAGTATCGATTGACCCGGAAAAGGAAGAGCATGCCATCTCCAAGATGGCCTTGGGTACGGGGCTTATCTACTCCTGGAATGCGGATGAGATCTACCAAAGCGAAGAGATGCCGCACATCATTAAGGATATCGGTTTCGGCGCCTTGCGCTGGCCGGGCGGGACCTTGGTGACCTTCTATAATTGGAACGACCTCACTGGTCAGGGTTGGCAGGATCATTGGAATCCCAACTATGACCGCGCGGCTCAGGATAAGCCGCCATCGACTTACATGGACCTGGATGAATACCTGGCTCTCATCGACGAAACCGGAGCGGAGATCATGCTCGGCGTTAACATGAGTTCAGGCAAGGAGTGGGATCGCGAAGCCGAGGGGATCGAGGAAGCCCGTCAGCTGATGATCACCTGCAAGGCGAAGGGCTACGATGTGAAATACATCTATTTCGACAACGAAAACTTCCAGGAAGGAAACAACTACAACCGGGACGACAACGATGACGGGAAAGCATGGGATCCCACGAGTTATGCTCATTCTTTCAACCTCTATGCAGCGGCCGTCAAAGAGACTTACCCTGATGCCAAACTAATCGCCAATGCCCACAATGACGTTACAGGTCCGAACTTTAGAAACCATATGCTAGAGATGCTACCGATCGCCGGAAACAATATAGATCTGGTAGATGTGCACTACTATTGGCAATGGGCCACCGCGACCTGGGACATATGGAAATCCCAGAAGCCGATGAAACGAAAGGGAAACGAAACTTACGAGATTTCGGTAGAAGAAGGTAACAAGTTTTTGGTCGACGAGGGGTATCCTCATGTTCGCCTCGCGATCATGGAATGGAATATCGCACCGGGTCCTTGGGAAACGGATACCGCGCACAATAAGTTCAGGACCGCCTTAATGCAGTCCGAAATGCAAATGCAATTCATCCAGGGAGGATTGGATATCGGTATGCTATGGGCGCTAGACGTCCCTTCCGTCGACTCGACGAACGACAAGCATGTTATCCACAACGGAGAGGCCAATGGGGCGGCTTTGTGGATGTGGCTCTATTCCAAGGCTGGAGGAAAGACCTTGGTGGAAGCCTCCTCGGATAAGGAAGGCGTCTTCGTGGCAGCGCTCAAAGGACCATCGGGCGATATGGCAATTTATTTGCTAAACAAAAACGATGCCGACGAAAACGTATCGCTGAACCTCGACGGATACGATTTGACGGACGTGTCAGAAGCCTGGCGTTTTCACGATGGCGGAAAGGGGCTGGGAGCGCTTGAGCGAATTGGTCTATGGGTGGCTGAGTCGAACTTGCAGACGACTTTGAAGGCGAACTCGCTAAACATGATCGGCCTAGCCTATCCCCCTGCGCCTGAACCAGCCGCGCCGGAACTTCACGCAAAATCAGTTCATTCCGTCCCGGAGGGAATCCTTGCAGCTTGGGACCGTAGCGCGGGAGCTCCAGATCGATTTCAGGCGGGGATTGACGCTTTTCTCGGAGGGAGGTTCTACGGAGTGGATACGACGGCCGGATCGACGGACGGCGATTTCAGTGGAGGTATTGGGGAAACGGATACTGCGCCGAGCAGCTTCACGGTGCGGATGGACAGCGATAAAAACGCGCTTAATCTGGAAATTGTAAATCGCTCCGGCGCCCCTTTGATGTTGGACGCCGTTCACTTCGACTATGCTCCTTGGTGGATCGCTTCGCCCAAGAATGTATCGCTCGTCTACGCGGAAGGCGACCTCTCGGAAGTCGCCCGAGGAGCCACGCTACAAAGCGTCGAAGGGCTGGCTAATCTAGGAATGAAAAGTGGTGACTACTACGATTTCGAGTGGTCCTTGTCGGGCTTAGCGGATCGCGTTATCGACCACGATGAGAGAGTTGTACTCAAGCTCGTCGCTTCCAATGCCAATCCGGGTGGCGAATGGGCCAATGGCGCCTTCGACAACATCGCCATAACCGGTTCCAGCCTTCCTGGTCGAAAGGAAGGCATGTTGTTTTCGTGGTTGGCCGAAACGGGACGCGAATATAAACTAGAAAAATCCTCGACTCTTCAATCCACCGACTGGCAACCCGCTTCGGAGACGGTAGTTGGCGAGCCGGGCGAAATGTCTCTTCCAGTTGAAATGGGAACCGATCCGGCGTTCTACCGCCTCGGAGTTCAGCCATGATTTCCTTTCCAACCAGACTTCTCTTAGAGACTGTTAAAAGAGTCAGTGTAGGAGCGGGTTTACCCCGCGATAGTGTAGATTTACATAAGACAGAAAGAAGGATCGCGGGATAAACCCACTCCTACAGATTCGAGGCAGAACGATTTCCGACTTATTTAATAGTTTCTTAGGAGGCAGATCCCTTGATCCTCAAATTTTAAAATGAAACATAGCTCATTCGTACCATTCGCTATTTCCTTCCTATTTCTAACGCTTAGCCTGTCGATGGCTTCCGCCCAACGCTCGCCCTATGAAAATGGATACGAAGACGCATTCTTTGTGCAGCTAGAAGCCTACGCCAAATACGGAGGGGAAATCAAGGTTATCGACGGACTAACAGGTCGAGAATATCATTCTTCAAACGAAGTTGTAAAATCCTTCTACAACCGACTGCCAAAAATCATGGGCGGCTTTCACAACATGCTGCTCGCCTACGAATCGAAGAATATCGATTTTCGAATAGGAGATGGTCAAGAACATGAGAAGGAACTCAGCGCCCTCGCTGCCACTTTCGGGATCAAAGGCTTCCGAATAGACCGTTCCCAGTTTCTAAACAAAGAGAAAACGATCTACAGTCGTCTACGATCGAAACCCTTTTTTCATATCGACGAACTCATCGTATGGGATTTGCGCGACTTGGATCCTCTCGACCTGCCAGACAACAAGTACGCCGAAAATATCCGCTATGATTCCGAATCGAAAACATGGCATCGACGCGCCCTCACCCACTGGACAGTCGACATTTCAGGAGCCCGCAACCCCTACACATGCAACAAGTTCCAAGGCCTGGATCTAGATACGCAGAGCGGATTCCACGAACTCGACATCGGGTTGCCTGGAGGAATGCAGACGAGCTACTTCAAAGATGTAAAACTTTCGTATCCAATCTTCATCGACAGAAACACCGACCCCGTAGAGCAAGTCGATTACCTGCAGCGATCCTTCATCGAGAACCTTCGTCACCTCTACGACCCCTTTAGCTGGGTCACCCGTCGCTACGAACGTTTCCAAATCGGATTCGCGAGTTCTCTCCGAGAAGATCTCTCAGAGCGGAGCTACAAAGTTAAAAACCGCCAATGGTTCGATCCCGTTTTCGCGACTTTTCTAAACGACGTCATCACCGTAAAACGTCACGGGTACGAAAGTATCTATCGCGAAATAGCAATTCGCTCCATAAACGAAACCTACGACAACCAACTAGGCCTCGAACTCGACCTGCTCAACTGGAACTCAAAAGAAACGCGCGTTGTAGAAGGAACTTCCCCCGCAAAGGGCTGGAACCCAGTAGGTCCCAGCATCAAATTTGAAATGCCCGTAGGAGCTCGCTTTATACTACTCGATGCGTATTTGAGAAACGGCGACAAACTAGTCGAGACCTTAAGAGAGGAACTGAAAGCGCAAAACAAGAAGGAAGACGCTATTCCGCTTTTCAAAAGAGCCCTAGAAAAGACGTCCGGCATACCCATCGATAAGTATATTAAACTAGCATTCGCCGAACAGCGAAAGCTGGTCGCCAAATTCCAAAAAGAAGCCAAGGAAAACTCAAGCTCCGCCGATCTAAGCCAATCGAAGCGATAAACAAAGCCCAACTCGAAAGCCTCCTAAAAATGAAGATAAAAATGGGATTAATTTTAACCACGGAGGGAAAACAGGTGGATCATTTCGCCTCCGTACTCTTCGTATCCTTGTAGGTTTATGAAACTACGAAGTTAAGCGCAGAATCCCTTGGCCACTTTTCATACACCCTCCCACCACAAACCATTTCGCGATCAAGCGATCAAGCAGAGTGCGGCGTCACCCCCCGTTATTACAGAGGGATCGATTCGTTGATCCAAAGTTGCCAGTTGGGCATGATTTTCTATAGCGCAAGCAAGGAGATAGTAGTCAGTAATATGCTTGGATATCGGAAGGCTAGAATACTTATCCGAATCCCTTAGAGAAATAGCATCCGACCAGAACTGATGCCCTGGCTGTGAACAAAGCGCGGATAAAAGCTCGCGTGTAGCATCAGTCGATTTTGGCCCCTCTGGATAATTTACATGCCCCAAGATTCGGATAAAACCATTCTCAGTAATGGGGCCGGTAGCCCAACCATCAACGCATTGATCCATAAACCAGTCCGCCACTCTAGGATGATGCACGTGACTCGGATCGACCAAAGCGATCAGTACATTAACGTCTAAAAGGAACATCAAATCCCTTCCTCTTCCAACAGCTTGTATACCAATTCAGAAGTCACTTTTCTGCGACCACGCCGCTTCAGCTGAGGCAGTCCACGATCACTAAGCTCGAAACAGGCATTAGAAGTTTCGGCCCCTCGCCGCCCAAACGGTTGTATCTCACGCCGTAGTGCATGCTCGACCATTGCTTTGAGCGTTGTACGACGCCGAGCAGCCGCAGCTTTCGCAGCCACGAGTAATTTATCATCAATATCCATCGTCGTCTTCATGATATGGGTATCAATATTGCTATATGGGTATTAGTCAAGCTCCATCACAGAAGAACATAGGGAATCGACTTCACAAAACTCCCATATTATCTCTATCACTCCCTTCAAAAAAGCGACCACAAGATCTCTTTTAGAAATCGAATCTTTAGCCGAAAATCCCCGAAACAGCCTTCACCATTCATCCTTCATCCTTAGAGAACCTCCATCGCATGAGCTTCGTCCGGTCTTTCACAAGGAAACCGTCCATTAACAACACCGGAGCCGTCCAAGTCGGGCTACTAGCTACTTCATAAGAAACAACCGAGCGGTACGTGCTTTCCCCGGAGGGAATTATTTCCAGAATGCCATCATCCCTGAGAGCCACGATATAACTAGGGAGGCTTAAGAAAGTTGCGTACTCGCCCATTCGGGATGGGCCGACCCAGACGATGTCTCCCGTCTCCGGATCGAGGCGAAAAAATTGTCCCTGCTTGAAGTGGGATAACCCATACAGGCTTTCGCCGTTCATCACCGCGCTTGCCATATTAAGCGAGACCCGCCTCTGGTGCCAATTTACTTTGACGCTCCACTTTCCATTTTCGAGTTTCGGTTCCAAACTTCGGATACCCCGGTTTTCTCCACCCACCAGAAGTCGGCCCTGATGAAACACCGGTGTCGGCGAGTTTTGATTGGAGCCTTCATGAGGCAAGTCGTACGCCCAGAGCCGCCGACCCGACTGACTCTCGATCCCAACGACCGATTCATCATTCCATTCGACGATTTGCCGGATGCCCTCAAGCTCGACAATAATCGGCGAGGCATGGCAGACGCCGTCCTCGCCCTCCGTCCACACTTCCTCTCCCGTGGCGACATCAAGAGCCACCAACACTCCCGCATCGTCGCTCCCGAAGTGAACCACCACTCGATCGCCATCAACCAAAGGCGAAGTCGAATGCCCCCAATCAGGTTGAGTCCTCCTGAATCGATCCGCGTAGTCGCGTCGCCACAACAATTCGCCGGAGTCTATCGCCCATGCGGAAAGAGCCCCGGTAACGCTAAAAGTAAAGAGACGGCCGTCGGCCAGAGTCGGATTGGAATTCGGACCGCTGCCGTGCCGTTCGCCTGGACTTTGAATTCTATACCGAACCGGATAGCTCTTTCGCCACAAAACGTCGCCAGTTTCCAAATCAAAACACGAAACAACCTCCTCGCCTTTTTGGCGAGCATGCTGGTAAACGCGTCCATCAACGACCAGCGGCATGCCAGCTCCTTCTCCAACATCCACACTCCAAACGTGCTTCACGCTTTCCGGCCACTGATCCGGAGCATCGAAATAGTCCACTCGACCATCCCGCTCTGCCCCCCGCCATCCCGGCCAATAAACTTCCGAAGCCTTCAATGGTGAATAAAACGTTAGGACGATAATACAAAGGATGAGAAATCGGTTCCACATAAGACGCATTTAAGCTATACGAAGAACCAACAAACAAACCAGCCGGAAATAGACCCCGGACATGAAGCCATAAATCAAATTTCAGAGTTCCTTCATTCCCTTTCACCCCGTCACCCTTTCACCCCCTCACCCTTTAACCCATTCACCATGAAACACCCCGCCCCCATCCTCACCCTCCTTTTAACATTCCACGCCTTCAGCGCCGAAACAGCCCCCACCCCCTTGCCCCACGGTTCCTGGACGGATCATGGTCTCGATACAGCCCAACGCAGCGCCATCCGCCAAGCGTTTCAATTAGGCATTGACCAACAGTTCATTCCCGGTGGATCCCTCATGATCATTCACAAGGGAGAGGTGATTCTGCAGGAAGGGTTTGGAGTAGCTGACCTTGAAAGCGGGAAACCGTTCGAAGCCAATGCTCCTTGCCGCATCGCGTCGCTTACCAAACCGCACACCGCCACCACCTTGGCCCTTCTGGCAGAAGCGGGAAAATTGTCCTTCAGCGATCCAGTCAGCAAACACCTTCCGGCTTTCAAAAACCTAAAAGTACGCGGAAGGGACGGCGTCGCTAAGCCAATCACTTTGGCAATGTGCCTCTCGCATACTGCTGGATTCGCCAGCAACAACCAAATCAAGGCCGGAGAGTTCACTTTGGATTTCAACGGGACCTTGGCTGAAGTGATGAACGAATTGGCCAGCCAGGAACTATTCTACGAACCTGCCACAGCCTACGGGTATAGCCGGCTTGGATACATGACCGCAGCCCGAGTCGCCGAAGTCGTGACCGGGAAATCGTTTGAAGCCGTAATGAAAGACGTTCTCTTTGCCGCAGTGGGCTCCACCGATTCCACCTTCGACTACCAATCAATAATCGACCGGATCCCCTCTGCTTACCAGAGGACCAAAAACGGTTTGAAACTAAGAACGGGAGACCCCCTAGGCACGGTCATTAATCCCGGCGGCGCTCTGATCGCCACGCCCAACGACGTCGCCCGGATGCTCTTGCTTCACCGCAATCAAGGCAAGTTAGATGAAAAACGTGTCGTATCGGAAAAAATTCTACAGCAGATGTACGTTTCTCAACCCGGGCGCGGCAAAACCAAGTACGGCTTAGGCTTTAACATTCTCCAACTACGGTCCGACGGAAGCGCCAGCCGTATCCAACACACCGGCGCCTCGGGAACGATCGGCATCATCGACTTCGATCTAGACCTTATCGTAATCGCCCTCACCCAAGTGCCCCAAGCTCAAACCAACAAATGGCGAGGCCCGTTGTTGAAAACTCTTTTTAGCGTTTTTGAAGGCTAACAGCTCGACAATCATCGGTACAAGAATCTAAGAGACTTCAAAAAAATCAAAGGCTCAATATGACCTTTGCAAGGATGAGTGGCAAGGCAAAGCGCAACGCCGATACCAAATTTACGCTACAGAGTCTGTCGAAGATGGGATGACGCAATAGTATCCGATTACTGATGACAAATAACTGGTTACCGATCGAGATCAAGCCATGGAGTGGTACGGAACGTTAGGCGAAAATAGTCCTCGCTCTTTCTACCGCATAGAGGTCGAGCGCAAACGATAGAGAACGTTTAGGCTGCGATCTTAATGATCGATTTCCTAATCCTTTGACGATCCAACATTTCCAATCCCTCAAGCTCGAGTGCCTTAGCTCGAGGAGCCAGGTCATGAAGTCCGGTTCGCGGTCGCAGCGTCAACCACGAGCTGCTTCTTCATTATGATAAGTCACTTATCGCTTTCATTGGAAGGCGTTGCTATCCAATGGACAACTTACGAACTAGTTAACACGAAAATAAATTCGTATATTTAGTCTCATTCACTTGACACGATGGGGTTTTATACGAACTAATATTCATGTATTAAAATTCTTACGTTAAAAATTATGAAAATCAAAGAACCTAAAAAAAAAGCCGAAGAAATCGACAACGAAACGAATCCCAACTACAAGTCAGCTTGGAAGAAGGGGTTATCAAAACGAAAACTAGGGAAGTCTTTTTGGGGTGATCGAAGCGGGCTCTACTCCAGCAGACGGACATCTGGACTGTGGTCGGGCGGCCTGTCCTAAAACAACCTCTAAAAGAGAGTTTTTAAGATATGAGAGAAAAATCACTTACAAATCCAAAATTGCTAGTCGAAGTTACCAATCTAGAATCGAAAGCTGGAGTTCTGAGCTACATTAATGAAAGAGCTGACGGTGTATTTAGAAGATATCCCAGCCTCGAGGGAATAAGAATCAACGTGAAGTCCGAAACTACCGGAAGCCGAAATAGCGATTTCATCGCGCAAATCCGGCTGGTACTTCCTGGGTACGATAAGATCGTTCAGAAACGCAGTTCCGAGGTCTTCGAAGCGATATCTGAAGTATTCGATGTAGCCGATAGACAGCTCCGCAAACGCGCCCGCCTATTCAAAACCAGACAGCGAGCATGAACACGACTACTCTTGTGGACCAAGGAAGAACCCTGCGTCGCCAACGAAAGAGCGTCGACGCGATCTCTTTCCAGAGCCCTTTCAACTGGGCTCCTCTCAATAAGCGAACCGGAATTCATGATGTAGAATTCGCATTTTATAATTTACAAAGAAGCAATTCCTCTGAGACTCCTTCCAGAGTGAACCAAAAGTCTTCATCTAAAAAACCGGATTCATGGACCTTTTTTTCCAACCATGCTCATGTGCTGCTATGCCTGCACAGGGATCCTGATGTCCTCCTGAGAGAAGTCGCGGTAGAAGTCGGGATTACCGAGCGAGCCGTACAGAAAATCGTCGCCGAACTCGAAGACGCCCAGGTAGTCACACGAAAGCGAGTCGGAAGACGAAATCATTACATGATCAAGAAGCGCGCAAAACTGCGGCACCCCATCGAATCCCACCGGACCGTCTCGGATCTTCTGGAATTCGTAAAATAGGCGAATCCGTGAAATCGAGACCGTCTGCACTAAAATGCAGCGACTAGATTAAATCAAAACAGTCTATTCAGACGATTAGGAAACTGCTTCAGTCCGATGCAATTCTCAGTATCTTTCCAAACGTCAAAACTTGGTTTCCCGGCCCGAAGCACCCTCTACCCTCCTCGTAATCGCCAAGCGCAACTTGGCTAAAGGCGCACAGACATCTTGCCTGTGAAGAAACGGGCTGGAAGCCCGTCCTACTATCAGTAAAAACTGAATACGACAGAAAACTCGAAGAGCATCCGTAGCAACTCTCTCGATTAATAATTCTAACAGGATGCGCTCGCACCTCGCTTGCTTGAAGACGCTTCGCGTCAGCATGATGAAAACCCCTCGAACCTCTCACCCCTCTCACCGCGACTGCATTTGACTCCTTCGGATGCCTCAATACGACCGTTTTAATACCCTTATTTTCCCTTGCCTTACAAGCGCAAGACCGTAAGCCGATCCGCACATGTGTGGTTACCAAAGTGTTTCTCTTTCGATTGGTCTAATTTGGGTTTTGTTTGGCCTGTCCCTTCCGAATCTAATCGGAGGAGGTGTGTTGCGAACTGTCGGTTCGAATGATGATGGACAGTTAGGCGTCGGCCAGCAAATCAAGCGTGTCGAGTTAAAGGAGATCGTAAGCTCAGGCGTTGTCCAGGCAACCGCCGGAGCTGGAAGCGCCCACTATAGGGATGACAATGGGGACCTTTGGGGCCTGGGCTGGTTTTGGCTGGCCGAATCAGACTACAAGATTCTCAAGAAGGAGATCTACGAACCTATTAAATTGCCGGAAACGTACAACGTCTTTCCTGCTGAGACGTTTACCTTTTTCGGAAAAAACAATGGGGATCTCTTGGCTAGTGGATGGAGCAGCTCTCCCATGTCAAGTGGGTTTGAGCGCTTTTTTTCGTCGTCCGAGATAGTCATGTCAGGAGTAAGAAGCGCCGACCATTCTCGTTCGGTTTCAGCCTTCGTCATGAACGATGGACGCCTCCTGCTTTCAAACGCCTATCAGAGCGAGGTTACGGGGATCGATTGGGAAAAGACGAAGAACGATCCGGATCTTCTGGAAGTCGCTCAAGGCGTGTCCAAAGCGCTCGTAGGAGAGGATGCTACAATATTCCTGAGAAGCAATGGAGACCTGGAGGCCATCGGCGCTTACTACTCCACGAGCAGCGTAGGCATACCGACGCCAGAGCCGATCAATTCCGATGTCGTGGATTTCGCCTTGGTCAACGGAGGACCCAGCGTCGTCTATCTTAAAAGCGATGGTTCCCTATGGATTGATTCGGATAAAATGGTGAACGAAAATGTGACGTCGATCGCATCGTATCGAGAGACTTACTACATCGATAACGAAGATCGTCTTTGGGGCGCGGACTGGTTTAAAACGGGGCTGAACGGAGGATCTCGGAACGATCCTCAAACCTGGGAGTTCACCCAAGTCGCTTCTGATGTTGCCATGGTGAGCGCCTATATCGGGACAACACTGGTTGTCACCAACGACGGTCGACTGCTGGGGAGCGGAATGCGCAGTCCGGTTTTTGGACGGGAAATCATCAAAGGGGGATTCCCTGCTCACACGATTGATTCTTCGGTAGAAAAGGTATTCTCAGGGGTCGACAGTCAATTTTACATTAAGGAAGATGGCTCTCTTTGGGGAATGGGGGCCAATTATTTCTATGAAATGGGCGTTCCAAATCAAGGTACATACTCTAGTCCGGTTGAGATCATGAGCTCGGTTTCAGACGTGGTTTCAGGCAACCGAGAAACATTCGTTTTGGATACAAAAGGAGGGCTTTGGGGAATGGGACACTTTGACCTCGATTCAGAAGGAGGAGGCGTTTTAGGCGTGCATCCGACTCCTACCTTAATCGATTCGAATGTTCAATCGATTGATTCCAACTTCGGAACCAGCTTAGTATTCACAAATGAAGACAATTGGATGTGGATCTTGGGCGAATCCAACACGGCGGCGTTCTCCGGAATCACCACAAGGCCCATCAGGATTGGCAGTGACGTAGCTCAAGCCTCCGACCTAAACAATGGCCTTCTGTGGATTGACCTCGAAGGAAATCTTTATGCGGAAGGGCGAATGGCGGAAGCGCTTTCCAGCTCAGAGTCGCTCCCAACACCTCCCGTAGGGGGATCCAAAGAACCCATCAAAGTAGCGGAGGACGTTATAGACGCTCAAGCGAGGAAGGATTGGGATTCAAGATTTGGAGCGCTCGGGGGAACGGGCCTGTTTCTGACATCAGACGGATCCTTGTGGGGCATCGGAGAAGTCTTCCCAGACGTTTTCTCCCCGGCGAACGGATCATATTCCAAAACGCCCGTCCTCATCGCCGACAATGTCGGATCCTTTTCCGTCGGCAGCGACCACCTACTCTATTTGAAAAACGACGGGAGCTTTTGGTTTAAGGGCGATGATGCATACGGAAAAGGAGGGTTCCTGCCCGTCGATCCAAATTCCGAAGTGGTCCGGGTATTTGAGGGCGAACAGATCCTCGCGTTTTCCGCCGGCAATGTAAATTCCATGGTCGTGACGACCAGCTCGGAAGCTCCGTCTATAACGGGCCAGCCTCAGGATGTTTCCGTAATGCTGGGTGAAACCGGGCAGCTTCAGGTCGAGGCGGAAAACGGCCTGTTGAGCTACCAATGGTTCAAGGGAACAAAGGGGGATAGGAGCTATCCATTGGTGTCCCAAAACGCCCGAGCCTTGGAGGTCGCGCCTTACGGTTCTAGCCAGTATTGGGTTACAATTGAAAACGGTCATAGCGCAATCGAAAGCGAGACGGCGACCGTCTCTGTCGATGGCGGTCTTTCAGGAGGGTATCGTGATTGGATCGACTGGTGGGAAGTGCCCCCTTCCGAGGCGGCTTTTGGCCTGGATCCGGATGGCGACCAGAGAGTCAATCTTGTCGAGTATGCGTTCAGCTCCGACCCCTACTCGTCTTTCGATGACCACGGGTTCGATTTCAGCGTGATAAACGGCGATTGGATAGTGGAATTTCCCTTTGAACGAAATCTGGATGATAACCTATCCATCGATTTTCAACTATCGACGGATCTCGCGAGCTGGACTCACTACAGTATCGATGATATTGAATTCCTGGATACATTCGATCAATTAGGCTGGCTAAGAACGACTTTCGACTCAAACGATCCATCCGTATTCTTGAAATACGATATAAACTGGAACGAATAGGAAAAAAGCTCAATCACCGACTGACAAACCCCTGAGGAGTTTCCACAGTCCTACCCCAATCGCCAGGTGCAACTAGATTAATGTAGCACAGGCATCTTGCCTGTGAAGTAACAGGCTGGAAGCCTATTCTACTATTAGTAAAAACTGAATACGACCGAAACTGGAAGACCATCCGAAGCAACTCTCATCGTTATAAACTTTAACAGGATGCGCTCGTACCTTGCTCGCTTGATGACGCTTCTTGTCTGGCCGCAAAGACGGATGCGTCAACATGATGAAACTCCCCAAAAACCTATTTCTAACTTGATAAGGCAAAATGGAGACCTCAACCTACCAGTGAATCGTTCACGAGTGTGCGAGAAAGCCTAACAGCGGAATAAAACATGACACGATATGCCCCCCTAATTTGGACAGGCCTGCTGATTGGCCTCCTCGCGTCGCCCTGCTTCGGAGCGCCCTTCTACAGCGAGACCTTAGAACGTGAAATCCCAGTGGAGGCAGTCATGCCCGACAAGCTAAACGAAACTGCCTGCGACATAGTGATTTACCTGAAAGGCCTCGCCGAACCGCGTGTCGGGCAAGTTTCGGATATAACGATCATCGGCGAATTAACCCAAGCGGGCATCGGCGTGCTGGTCGTGGATTACGGTGGCGCCGCCAACGCCACCTCGCCCTGGATCAATGCCGACCTTCTTAATTTGCGTCGCCAAGCTTCGACACTAGCAGCGCCGCATCTCATCAATCCCGACCGAGTTTATGTGCTGCCTTCGGGCTATCGCTTGGCACGCGACATCGAGTTTTACCGTGACGATGAAAAGACCTACCGACTGGATGTGCGCTACCCAGCATTGGACCAGACCGCCGATACGGAAAAAGCACCGCTCATCATTCAAATCCCGCACAACAATGACGCGCGAATGAATATGAATTCCATCGTAAAATTTCGCGATTCGCTGCTCGAGGGATTGATGACTTGCGGCTACGCCGTCGCCGTAGTCGCCCACCCCGTTGCGCCTCCCTATAGCGGGATCGACGCGATGCCTGATGCCATGTACAAACTCAAATCGGCCGTACGAACATTGCGCGCGCAAGCACCATTATTTGGATACGATCCGTCCAAGATCGGCGTACTGGGATTTTCACGCGGCAGTGGCATGGCAGGCTTACTCGCCGCGACCGGCACCGACACAGACCTTGAAGGCGACGGCCTGCACCCCGAACAATCCAGCGCCATCCAAGCCGTCCTTTGCCAAGCAGGACGATTTGATCATCGCACGCTCATGGAAGATGGATTCAGCCCAAAGAAATTCGACCAATACATCGCGCACTTCGGCGATCCAGTCCTGAACGCCGACCGCTGGGATGCCCCAAGCGCCGTCCGCTGGATCACCCCCAACGTCCCGCCGTTCTTTTTAATCGTAGGCGCCGACGATTCTTACCGAGTGCCCCAAGTGCGTAAACTCCACGAAGCCCTACTCGCCGTAGGAGCCGAACACCCGTACATTATCGAAGAAGGCCGAAGTCATCAGGTGACCGAAAACCCAAAAAACATCGCTGCTATTCTGAAATTTTTCGACCGCACGCTCAAAGGCGAAAATCCTTAAACGCCCCGCATCGCATCTTAAAAAAGGTGCACAGGCATCTTGCCTGTGAATAAACAGGCTGGAAGCCTGTCCTACTATCAACAAATTATTCATCACACGAAGTAGCGTAAATACAACATCAGGGTGGAACATTTGATTTTCAATTGTAGACCTGACCCCGATTTGTTAGACACTCTTTAACATGAAGCCCCACTACCCCTTCCTTGCCCTCTGCCTGACCCTGTTTGCAAGCGTTCGCGCTCAGGACATCGTCCACTACTCAGCCGAGATTCTAGATGCAGATACTGGCTTGCCCATTGGCTGCAGAATTCATTTGGTGGACGCCGAAGGCAACTACCAGGTGCCTGAAGGACATTCTGTATCCTTTTACCAAAGACATTTCGGAGAAACATTGTCCGACGAGGAATTGGATTTGCAAAACCGGGATATGACCTGGGCCCTGCTAGAGGACGGAACGTTTTCCGTAAACCTGGAAGCCCGCGACGGCTATACCCTGCACATCGTTCGGGGTCTTGAATACGAACGTAAACCGATTACCATAAACCTCGGGAATAAGAAAGGAGCGGTATCGGAGACTTACTCCCTTAAACGAATCATCCATATGAAGGAACAGGGATGGATGTCAGGCGATTCGCACGTGCATAATTTAACCCCTAAAGGAGCGGCCTGGCAGCAGCGGATTGTCGATGTGAATTATGTGCACCTGATGTTTATGGGCGATGTATATGATCAAGTGAAAGATCATCTTCATGGCCGCGAGAGCGCTGTTTCAAAAGACGGTTGGTTCGTTGATGTTTCACAAGAACAGCGCGATGCGAACATGGGCCACCTGAGCACCTTTATGATGAAGGACCATGTCCATCCTTTAAAACGGGCAACCGGTACCGGCCCGGAGGGGGAAGCTCCCAATGAACCCTTAAACTGGGAGGTTGCCGATTACCTGCATGACCAAGGTGGCTTTGTGTTTCACGCCCATTATCTCATCTGGCCAGGCTACGGATCAGCTTGGAGTTCTGCCTTGGGAAAACTAGATGGCATCGAGTGGCTTTCGCCTGATTCCTGGAGCCTAGAAACGAATACGCGTCAAAAGATTGACGTGAACGGTTTCGGCAAGATCAACTCCGCCGAACTTTGGTATCACATGCTAAATTGCGGCATTCGATTGCCCCTGTCAGGTGGAACCGATAAGATGGGGAGAACGTGGATCGTAGGCGGGAAAAATCGCTTCTATGCAAAAGTGAATGATTGGAGCTGGGAGGGCATGATGGATGGATTAAAAAAAGGCCGGACGTTTGTAACCAATGGCCCACTACTGCTCGTAACTGCAAACGATCAGGAGATAGGAGCGGAATTGAAATCGGACGCCGCGTCAATGGACGTGAAATTGGACATTAAGATGACTAGCGAAAAGCCGGTGGACCTCGTTGAGATAATCCAAAACGGAAAAGTGGTAAAAACATGGAGCCTTTCACCAAACGGAAAATCGTTCGAATCTTCAACCAATCTAACCTTCGAAGCCAGCGGCTGGTGCGCCGTAAGAGTCAAATCCAATGATCCCTATTGGGACAATTGGGGTAGACGCCCGTCGCTCACCGCCGCCCACACTTCGCCTTTCTATATTAACATCAAGGACACATTGCCTGCCGGTTCCAACAGTGCCCAATACATGATTGGTCGCATGAATGAAACCATCGAATGGCACGGCAGTGAAGCCATTTGGTCTTCCAAAGAATATGAAACGCGTGCCCTGCAAAGCCTGAAGGACGCCAAAGCTTATTACGAGAAGGCCCTGGTTCGTGCCAAAAAGAGAATAGGTAAATAGTTGGCCGACACTCGTCTCGGACGACTAGGAGAAATCCAACTACCTTATGTTTTCCGCCTTTTTCTTCTGTTTACCCTCCTCCACCTCAGCTATCAATTTCTCGTATTGAAGTGCGAGATAGAGATTCACGTCTTTAGATAACACCATGACCAGTCCTATCCAAAACCGAACTACGGTTTGGAAAAAATGCAATCGCACAATGAAATCTTCCTCGAACCCGTTTGGAAATTGGTAAACGGAAAATCCGCTAACCAAAAAGAAAAAAGCCATAAGATTTCTCGTTCCCCTCACGCCCCTCGCCGTGCTAGATATCATAAAAAGCCAGAACGCAGTCCCGCAGGCTGCCAATGCAATTTCTAACTTGATCAAGTAGAATCCAGCCCTCAACTACCCAGCGAATCGTTCACGAGTGGGAGAGAAGGCCAGGCATTGGAACAATTGAATTCCCCATCAACAAAAGAAAACAATATGACCGTTTTAAACGCCCCCCAAAAAGACCGTGCAAACTAACTTCATAGTCTAATAAAATCTTCCCAAAATCTCTCAATTTATTTATGATGAACTCTTTGAGGAATAATTAATCCCATTTTGCAACATCACTAATTTGTGGCGACACGAACCTACCTCCACGAAGCGGAGATCCTCGCCTCGTGAAGCGAGGATCTAGAGATCCCGCTCAGCGGGAGAACGATGTTAAACCCCGTTGCAGAGGTCGATTAACATAACTCCTGCGTCGCTGGATCGCCGATGAATCAGCGACAGTGGGAAGCCCCCTGTGTCGAGCAGGTTTCAGGAAACGTTTGGGCTAAGTAAGACGTCGACATTCTCTCTCCCAAGCATATCTTATACTTCCCTTCAGGTCTTCTACATATGCAATCCAATCGATTATGAAACGGTACAGTCTCGTTCTATTCGTTCTTTCAATTTCCATACTCGCTCTTTTCCAGGCCTGCTCCTCCCCTAAGGACAAATCGAAACCCGATTCGATTACTCCTGAAATGGTCGCCGCTGCGGAGCAGTTATTCGGGTTGGAATTCGATGCGGAAGAACGTGCATTGATGCTTGGCGAGCTCGGCAAACAGTTGAAAGCGTATCAATCGCTACGAGAAAACCCCATAGATAATGCGATTCCACCGGCTCAGATTTTCAATCCCCTTCCGGTCGGATTTAAAGTTCCTAACGATCAAGAACCAATCGATTGGGGATTATCTCGATTAGTGGAAATGCCCGCCAACCGAGAAGAACTGGCCTTCTATTCCGTCGCTGATTTGTCCCAGCTTATACAGAGCAAACACGTTACTTCCGTCGAATTAACTGAATTGTATTTGAGGCGTCTGAAACGATTTGGCGATACTCTCGAGTGCGTTGTATCACTAACTGAAGACTTAGCCTTGGAGCAGGCTCGACGAGCGGATAGGGAAATCGCGGAGGGTCAATACAAGGGCCCGCTCCACGGAATACCGTTTGGAGTGAAGGACCTCCTTTCGGTTCCTGGATATCCAACAACCTGGGGCGCGAAGCCGTATCGCGAACAGGTACTTGATGAGCAAGCGACTGTCGTCCTTAAACTGGAGGAAGCCGGCGCGGTACTAGTCGCAAAGCTTACCATGGGAGCATTGGCATGGGGAGATGTCTGGTTTGGAGGAAAAACAAAGAATCCGTGGGACTTGAAACAAGGCTCAAGCGGGTCTTCGGCAGGTCCTTCGTCAGCCACAGCTGCTGGATTGGTCGCATTTTCAATCGGTACCGAAACTCACGGATCTATCGTATCGCCGTCGACTCGTTGTGGAAACACTGGACTGCGCCCCACCTACGGTCGAGTAAGTCGTCACGGCGCCATGGCTTTGAGTTGGAGCATGGACAAAATCGGACCGATCTGCCGCAACGCGATAGATTGCGCGCTCGTTTTCAATGTCATTCGAGGATCGGATGGAATCGATCAAACGCTCATTGACGCCTCTTTCAACTATCAGTCGTCGACTGAATTATCGCGCTTACGGATTGGATACTTGAAATCGGCGTTCGATCAAGAATACGACAATCACGAGCAAGATGATGCCGCGCTCCGTACATTGGAATCGCTAGGCGTCACGCTCATTCCCGTCGAGTTGCCAGACCATCTTCCCGTTCGCTCTCTCAGTTTTATTTTGGAAGCGGAAGCAGCGGCAGCGTTTGATGACCTGACGCGATCCGACAAAGACGATTTGCTGGTTCGCCAAGTAGAAAATGCCTGGCCTAACGTATTCCGCGCCGCTCGTTTCATCCCAGCGGTAGAGTATATTCAAGCCAATCGATTGCGCTATCAACTAATCCAGGAAATGGATACGCTAATGAAAACTGTCGACGTACTGGTCAGTCCAAGCTTCGGAGGCAATCAATTGCTGACGACGAATCTTACAGGCCATCCGTGCGTGGTAATGCCGAATGGATTCGATGACAAAGGTCACCCGACAAGCATTTCTCTGATAGGCAGTCTTTTCGATGAAGCGACAATCCTCGCCGTAGCGAATGCTTATCAAAACGCTACGGTCTTTGAAGAGCAGCATCCCGACTGGTTAAATTAGATACCTTAAGTTCGTAGCCTCATAAATCTTCCATGATGATACTGCACACAATTTACTGTCATATTCTTGTGGAATAAATTCGCCCGATTCCTAACATTACTTAAAGTGGGACTACGATAGTCTTGAGCAAGCTCTTCAGCAGACGGAATGGTCAGGGTCGCCAAAGGCGACATAGGAGTCGCTGCCGCGACAACAGGTTTCTCTATTTTCGTGCCAGTTCTACTCTCTTAAAACCTTATCGGCAATAGCCAGCCTGTCCATCGAAACCTGAAAGGCGTAGTTGGAACCTGTATCCGAAACGTGAGTCCGGCGTAGTTGAAAACGAAGCCTGGAAGCGGATCCTGACAATCAGACATTCAGTCGATTTATGAAACGTTTAGGTTAAGCTCCATGGACAAATCTCCACTGGACTAGCTTTTCTCTTCATCCTTCATTCTTCATCCTTAGAAATGCAGTACAACCGGGTGGACGTGCGAATAATCAGCTTGCCGTCGGCTATAGCTGGTGTAGCCATGCCCATATCGTCCTCGGCCAGACGATTGACGCCGAGCAACTCGAACGATTTCCCTGCTTTGAATACATACGTTTCCCCGTCTTCGTTTAGGCAGAAAACCTTTCCATTGTAGGCCCAAGGGGATGCGGTAAAGCCGGATTTATTGTCAGGTATCCGTTCTCGTTCGAAATGGAAATCGCCGGTCTTTGGGTCCATAACCGAAAGTAGACCCCGGTCTAAAAGCGAATAAAGCAATCCGTCATAGACCAGCGTGCTGGGGTTGTAGGGAGCCGCCCGCCAATCGCACCAGACAATGTAGTCATTCGATCGCAAGTCCTCGTCGATCGATATATCTCCGGAGGCTCCGGGGCGAATCGCGTAGATCGGTTTATGGCGACTACCCACGTACCCAGAAGTCACGTATAGCAAACCATCCGCCGAATAAGGAGTACCGATTGTGATGCTAGACATCCCCTTAAACGACCAAAGCTCCTTTCCTGCTAAGTCATAGGAAATGACCCGATGAGTTGCGGGAACGATGAGTTCTTTCCGTAATTCGTTTTCCCATACGTATGGAGTCGACCAATTGCTTTCCGGTTCGCGATCGATTTTCCAGATCTCCTTTCCAGACTTCGCCTCGAGAGCCATCAACCATGACGCTTCATCGTTGTCGTTGACTAAATAGAGGCGCCCGTCATGCAGCACGGGCGAGGCCGCCGTGCCCCAACCGTGGCGCGTCTTACTAGCAGGGATACGTTTCGACCATTGAAGTTCGCCTTCAAAATCGAAAGCGAAAACGCCCAGATTACCGAAATAGAAATAAACTCTTTCGCCATCCGTAACGGGCGTTTCAGATGCATAGCTATTTTTCAAATGGATCGACGATTCGGGCGTGGATTGATGAATCGTCTTCTCCCACAACAGGTCCCCGGATTCGAGATCGATGCAGTAGGCTACCCAACGGTGAACCGTTGTGGGCGCGTCGGGCCGATTCCCACCAAAATAAAGGCCTTTCTTCGGCTCCTCCGATTGGCCGGAATTGATTACGGAACTAAAGAATACTTTGCCTCCCCATACGATCGGGGACGCCCAACCGCGGCCCGGGATATCCGCTTTCCAAGCGACGTTTTCGGTGGCCGACCATTTTTCCGGGAGAGAATCACCAGATCCTATCCCTCGAGCGCCAGGGCCTCGAAACTGGGGCCAGTTGGATGCTTCGGTCGCCAATGATGCGAGTATCGGGAAAACGATGTAGGCAAGGAAAGAGATGCGGAATTTCATGAGGTAAAAGACTATTACCCCGCAAATCCCAACAAGGTCAATCCTCCTTCAAGCTCTCCACACCACTAATCGCTGCTGCCACGATGGCATAGGTCGGTGCCACAAACCATCCAAGGATCGGTATCAATACGATCAACATAAAGCCCGCCCCATTTCCCATAACTCGCATTTTATGCTCTGAGGAAAATCCTAAACTCTGACGAATCCCATAACGTCTCCGTTCCAAAACAGGATCAACAAAACCAACCCCCGCGAAATACGCCTGCACGACTAACATCCCCATAAGGGAAACCACCGCACCCGCTACTGGGATCAGTAAAAACGCCCAGCAGACCAATGTTAGCAGAAGCGAATATCCCAGTGAAATCAAACTCACCATCGTACCACGATAAATATCGTACATCAGGCCCTTGAATGAAAAATCGGGCCCACTCGTCCCAAATTCTTTTTTCTCCGCCGACTCGGAAATAAAACCGATAAAAGGTGCGTAAAGAATCATCAAAACGCTCCTAAACAGAAGAAAACCCAAATACAGCCCGAGCAATCCTGCGATAAAGCCCACGCCCCAAGCCATCCACTCGAAGACTTCTTTCGGTATCCATTTTTCACCTATGTAACCTCCGAGTTCGGTCATTCCGTAAACCGAGCCGGAATACACTCCGCCGAAAACAACCGGAAAATAGAGCACTCCCAAGAAACCAGGAATAATCATATGCTTCCAGATCCCCTTTTTCCAAATGAGACGATGCGCCCTCCTATAGTCCTTCAACCCTAACCAAAAATTCTTCATAAAAATTGCTTCAAATTTGATGCCCTCCTGCAACACCTAAGCCAACTCAAAAGTCGCAGTAATTCACCAAACCACCCCCGGTAGGTCGGAACGGCCCCAGCTTCTATGCCTTTCGTATCTTCCTTTCTGTGGTTTTAAAAACCAAACACCCACATAAGGTAGCGGCCGATATTCAATTGTCACCAAAACCCAAATTCCGAGTATGCCTAAGCCAACACCCCATCGATGAGATGGCCGCGGAGGTCGTGCACGGAGGTGCGATCCGCCTCTCCATTGTATCCAAAATCGTCAGTCGCACCGCTATTGAGGGAAATGTCGCCTCAGCCCTTCGATCTCGCTCAGAATCGACAACGAGACAACATACAATAGAAAGGCCTGATAAAAAACGACTTGCATCTCCGCCTGGAAATGGTCATTAACCTTTGATGATCCGCCGATCAAATACCCCGTCGAGCGCCGTCGATCTGCTTGGATTGCTACTTTGCTGTGCAATGATTGGCCTCCCTTTTCGGGGCGTTTGCGAGGAATTGGATGAGGCATTCGGCGAGGAACTCTATCTGATTCTCGAGAACCATTGCCTGGATTGCCACGACGCGAGCGAATCGAAGGGGGATCTTTCGCTTGAATTGCTGGACCTTGCGAATCTGAAGCCTGATCACGCGCATTGGGAGAAGGTCGTCAAGAAACTGCGGCACCGGCAGATGCCACCCCTGGACAAGGCGCGTCCTAACGAAGATGAATACGAGACCTTGGCGGGCTTTTTGGAATCGCAGATGGATCGCGAAGCCGCTCGCAATCCCAAGCCAGGCCGCACGGATACGTTTCGTCGCTTGACGCGCACCGAATACCGAAATTCCGTCCGTGACCTCTTGGGGCTCGAACTAGATGTTTCGTCTCTCTTGCCGGAAGATGAAATGAGCCATGGCTTTGACAACATCACCGTCGGAAGCCTATCGCCTACCTTGATGGAACAATATCTCGCAGCCGCGAAGAAGATCAGTCGCTTGGCGATCGGTCGTCCCGTCACGACGCCTCGATTAGAGGTTTTTCCAATGCCCTTGGATCTCACCCAGGAATCTCATTTGGATGGCTTGCCTCTGGGCACGCGTGGCGGTGGATTGATTGATCACGTCTTCCCGGTCGAAGGCGAATACGAAGTCCGTCTCAAGCTAGTCCGAGATCGCTACGAGGTCGTCGCCGGACTCAAAGACGTCCAGAAGCTGGATTTGCTCCTGGATGGCGAAACGGTGGAACGCTTTACGATCGAACCGCCTGGCGACCGGCATGGACATGATCATGTAGATCAGCATCTGGTGGCCCGTTTTCAAGCGACCGCAGGCAGCCATCGATTGGGAGCCACGTTCATTCAAAAAACGAAGGCCCTTAAAGGCGATGATAGCCAGCCCTGGTTGGCCAGTTTCAACGAGGAGCGCCACAAGCGGGCCCAACCCGCCCTCTACTCCATCGCGTTGACGGGGCCCATTGAATCGACAGGTCCGGGAAACTCCATCGCTCGAACGCAAATATTCGGCGACTCCGCGCTCGCGACTCAAGACGAGGACCAACAGGCGCGGCAAATCCTCTCCCGCTTGATGCGATTGGCCTATCGACGCCCCGTCACCGCATCGGACTTGAAAATGCCGTATCGGTTTTATCAGGACACGAAAGCGAAAGAGGGATTCGAGTCGGGTATCGAAATGGGATTAAGAGCCATTCTAACGAGCGTCGATTTTCTATTTCGCATCGAACCAGATCCAATTGGCTTGGTGAAAGGCGAGGTCTATTCGCTCAACGATCTTCAACTCGCTTCTCGGCTCTCCTTTTTTCTCTGGAGCAGCATTCCGGATGACGCCTTGTTGAGGGCAGCGGAAAACCAAACGCTCTCTAAGCCCGAGGTTCTAGCAGCCCAGGTTACCCGAATGCTGGCGGATCCACGATCAAGCTCCTTGATCCATAATTTCGCTTCACAGTGGCTTTACCTTCGGAACGTGTCGAACCTGGCTCCGGATCCTCGGCTGTTCATGGATTTCGATGACAATCTTCGCCAATCTATGCGGAGGGAAACCGAGTTGTTTTTGACCAGTATTCTGCGGGAGGATCGTAGTGTGTTGGATATCCTGGGAGCGGATTACACGTTTTTGGATGAACGCTTAGCCAAACACTACGAGATTCCCCACGTTTACGGGAGTCGATTCCGACGCGTATCATTGGCTCCGGACAGCCAACGAGGTGGCTTGCTCAGCCACGCCAGCATTCTAACGCTGAGCTCTTACGCAGATCGAACCTCGCCCGTCATCCGTGGGGCATGGATCTTGGAAAACGTTCTAGGAACGCCGCCCGATCCGCCCCCTCCGGGCGTGGAAGCCTTGAAGGACGAAGGTGGATCAGACGAACCTCAGACGATGAGAGAACGGTTCGCGATCCATCGCGCCAAAAAAAGCTGCGCGGCATGTCACGATGTAATAGATCCTTTGGGATTTGCCCTAGAACGCTTTGACGCAATCGGTCGTCGCAGAACGGAAGACAATGGCCTGCCGATCGACTCTTATGGAGAGCTTCCCGACGGGACCGCGTTTGATGATGCAGACTCGCTTCAGCAAGCGCTTTTGAAACGGCCCGAGCTATTTGTGACCACTTTGACCGAAAAGCTTCTGACCTATGCCCTGGGACGAGGCGTCGAATATTACGATGCTCCCGCTGTTCGAAAAATCGTTCGAGGTGGACGTGAAGACGATTATACGTTTTCATCCCTTATCCAGGAAATCGCCCAAAGCCCTCCATTCACCATGAAAACCGCCCAATGAGGAACTCGTTATGATAATCGCCAAAAAATCGATCGATCGAAGGACCTTTCTTCGAGGAACTGGAGCCGCCCTGGCCTTGCCGGTATTGGATGCCATGACTCCCGCCCTCACAGCCGCCGCGACGTCAGCCGCAAAGCCTGTGCGGCGTTTGGGTTACGTCTACATTCCCATGGGAGCTCATTTGCCGGAATGGACACCCAAAACGCAGGGAGCGCTCGGTGAGTTGCCGACCATCCTGCAATCCTTGGCGCCGTTTAAGGAATCGGTTTCGGTCTTATCCAACCTAGAGCTGAAAAACGCGTATTCAGCAGGCAATCACGCGACGGCCAACGCCGCCTTCCTGAGTGCCGCTCAGGCTAAGATGACCGAGGGTAGCGACTATGAGCTCGGGACCACGATCGACCAGATCGCCGCGAAGCGAATAGGCGCCGATACGCCGCTTCCTTCACTGGAACTGGCGATGGATTTGACCGCCTCGATTGGCAATTGCGACAATGGTTTCGCCTGCATCTACCAAAACAGCCTTTCATGGGCGTCTCCCACGGCACCCTTGCCGGCCGAGGCCCATCCGCGGGTCGTTTTCGAACGATTATTCGGCGACGGATCGACGGCGGCCGAGCGTCAATCCGAGTTTCGCAAGGATGCTAGCATTCTGGATTGGGTAATGGGAAGCATTTCGAAATTGCAACGCGATCTGGGAGCGGAGGATCGATCGCGAGTGGAAGAGTATCTCGACACCATTCGCGAAGTAGAGCGGCGTATTCAAAATGCGGAGAAACGAGTCGCCGATGCTCCCGAACCTGACATGGATCGCCCCGCCGGCGTGCCAGCAGAATGGGCGGATCACGCGAAGCTGATGTTCGATCTCCAAATCCTGGCTATGCAAGGCGATTTGACGCGAATCATAAGCTTTCAGCTGGCTCGCGAAACCAGTACCCGAACGTATCCGGAAATTGGAGTTACCGCCGGGCATCACCCCACCTCGCATCACTCGAATAAGGCGGACAAGGTGGCGGACCTAATAAAGATCAACGCCTATCATGTTTCTCTCTTCAGCTACTACCTTGAAAAGCTGAAAGCCACTGCCGATGGCGAAGGAACTTTATTGGACCATTCGCTGATTCTGTGCGGAAGCGGAATGGGCAACCCCGACGTGCATGACCACGTGGACTTGCCCATCCTGTTGGCAGGCGGAGGTGTCGGAACTCACAAGGGCGGTCGGCATATTCGTTACGCGGAACCCACGCCGTTGGCAAATCTCCACCTGACCATGCTCGACAAGATGGGCGTGCCGCTGGACGTCTTTCAGGATAGTACCGGCAAGCTCGACGAGCTTTACGATCCGGTGAGTATTTAGGGAAATGCCTACCGCCCGACAACCCCATGTAGGCCGTCTCGCTGAGGCGACAACCCCCCTTCCGCAACCGACGGGGCAGCAACCCGTCCTACAGTTGATCTACTCTAATAAAAAACCTTATGGGAAACATTCGATTAGTTCCGGTTTTTTCAGGCTACTGAGATGGCTTGGCCTGTGCATGACTGCGTTCTGCGCCCATGCTTCGCAGCCGGACTCAGAGATGTTAGTCACGGCGATAGAGAAAGGGGATCTTCAATCGGTTCAAGAACGAGTCGCAAAGAAGAACGTCGACGCGATATTGTCCAACGCGATGACTGCTTTGCACGTAGCGACGTATCACGATCAACTTGGAGTCGCGCAGTATTTATTGGATACAGGTGCCGATCCCGATATCGCCAACCGGTATGGAGTGACGCCTTTGATGCTGGCCGGCGCGAATGGCGATAATGCCTTCGTGTCGCTTTTATTAAAAGCAGGAGCCGACCCTAACAAAACCTCTCCGGAAGGAGAAACCCCGCTCATGTTCGCTGCTCGGACAGGAAAGCTCGATTGCGTCGAATCTTTGCTTGATGAAGGAGCCGATCCAAATGCCACGGAATCCTGGGAAGAGCAGACCGCGCTGATGTGGGCGGCAGCGGAAGGGCATGCTCCAGTCACGCGAAGGCTGCTGGATGCTGGCGCCGACGCAGGCTCTAAATCCAAGGCCGGTTTAAGCGCCTTTCATTACGCTGCTCGGCAAGGGAAAATCAGTGCAGTCCAGACCTTTCTCGAATCCCGGGCGGGCTCCGATATTGATTCACTCCAGGTCGATGAAGCATTGTATCTCGCTGTTCGCAATGCCCACTACGAATTGGCGGCCCAGCTTCTCGAATCGGGTGCCGATCCGAATGCCTTCAAGAAAGGCTATAATGCGCTGCACGCTATTACGTGGATTCGACGTCCCGGACAAGGGACCAACCGCCCCGCTCCTCCTGGCTCGGGAAGCCTCAAGAGCTTGGATTTCGTTCGACTGCTCGTGGAAAAGGGAACCGACATCAACGCTCGGATGACCGTGAGCCGGGCCGGCGTTAGGACGGTTATGGACTTCGAAGGCGCCACCGCCTTCCTGCTAGCGGCTCGAACGGCCGATACAGCGATGATGCACTTGCTGCTCGAGCTTGGGGCGGATCCAAGGATTCCCAATACAAACGGAACCACTCCGTTGCTGGCTGCAGCAGGCGTCGGAGTTCAGTCTCCTAAAGAAGATCCGGGGTCGCCGGAAGAAGTTTACGAAGCAGTGACGATTGCCCTGGAAGCGGGTTGCGACGTCAATAAAGTCAACCACAAAGGGGAGTCCGTCATGCACGGGGCAGCTTACAAATTCGCCGCCTCTACAATTCCCTTATTGGCTACCCACGGCGCTAAGGTGAATGTGTGGAACACCAAGAATAAACTCGGCTGGACGCCCTTGCGAATCGCAGTCGGCGTGCATCGCGGAATGAATCTTCGAAGTTCTCCGGAAGCGGAAAAGGAAATCCGAAAACTGATGGTGGCAGCGGGCGTATCGACTTACATTGAACCCGAGACCAACATCAGCGGCACTACGAAGTGAGTAGGTCTCAGAATCCGCAGCGATTATAAATGTTACCTGGTAGGGCCGCAGTCCCGAGCAGCCGCGGAAGTCGCATCTACCGCTGCGGTTGCTCGGGGCGAGCAACCCTACCACCAAGTCCCTGAAGCCAATTGCGACAACAAGGGCTCGACTTTGAGCCTTTTTACTAGCTTAACGATCTGCATGACCCAATTTCAGCCAGATAGTGCCGACAAAAAGCTCCCGTCGCCGGAAGCCAAGCAAGCGATCAAAGACAAACGGGAGAAGCTCCAGAGCTTGAAGCGAGACCTTAAAAAAGTCCCGCTCAGCAAGAAAGCAGAATTGAAAACCGAAATCAAAGCCCTGGTCAGCGAGCTAAAGATGCTTTCTCCCCAAAAGGCTTCCTGGTAATCCGAAGATAACCAGCAGCAATTGCCAAAGCCCACCTCGACTTATCGAGGGTGCGACAACGGATGGATACAGGATGTATCACTCCCTTTTGATCGCAGCATTTACCTGCCTTTTCAATTGATTGAAATTCAGATTCTTCTGAATGAAAGTCGATGTAACCTAACGCGGCCGGTAGCGTTATTGGAATGGATCACCTATTTCACGAATCGTAATTCAATCGCATATCATTACCCATATGAAAAAATCCGCCCAACTTCTTTTGGTCGCGCTCATGTTAACCGCCATCGTCGGATGCTCTAAGAATCCAGCGGACGATGTTGCTAAAGCAGAGATGGCAGAAGCATCCGGTACACAACAAGTGGCAGCGGCCTCTGAAGCGGCCATTTCAGCAAAGACGGCCTACGCCATAGGCACCGATTCCAAAATCAATTTTCTGGCCTCTAAGATAGTGGGTAGCGAGCAGCCGGGTGGTTTTGAAAAATTTGTTGGTCAGCTCAATGTGGCGGATGGGAAACTCGTTGCCGAGGGAAGCAAAATCGTAATCGATATGCACTCGATCTGGACCGAAGCGGGAGCTCGCCTAACCAACCATTTGAAAAATGCCGATTTTTTCGAAGTAGAAAAGAATCCCACCTCCACTCTGATCGCCACCAAGATTGAAGAAGTAGACGGCAAGCAAATGATCACCGGCGATCTCAACATGCACGGAGTCACAAAATCGATTACCTTCCCAGCTGAGGTTTCAGTCACCGACCAGGAGGTGACGCTTACAGCTGAGTTTCATCTGGATCGTTCTGAATTCGATATGGGATTCACAGGCAGGGCCGACAACGTCATCCGCAAAGAAGTCATCATGACTCTCGACGTCAAAGCCAAACCCGGTGAAGCAATCTTCGGCTCGCTCTAGAGGTAAGTCTAAAGAACTCGGTTGAGGGACTCGACTGAAACTGCGCTGCGCTGCCCTTCGGCGAAGCTCAGGATCAACGACGTCGTAGCTACGCGAGGGACTCGCGTGGAACCCGCAACAACAATTAGCCGTATAGGCTTAAATTGACGCGTATGCGCTCAGCGGGATAGATTATTTAAACCTCAAAAGTCATCGCTTCGCTAGGATTCCTCGGCGAGCCGAGGTAAATAAGGATGGCTCGTATCTCGCCAAAAAAGTTCTTTGCGACTTCGAAGCCAATGAGGTTGATCTCGCCTCATGAAGGAAAAATATTTATCTCAAAAATATTAAGATAACGCGTATACGCTGAGCAGGAGTAGGACTCAGAGTTATGCTCAACCTAATAAACCTGCCACAAACGGAGTGAAGTGATCCTGACCCTGTACCGCAGGGAACGAGCGATGTTAATAAGCAAATATCAACCCATCCCGTGTTTCGATTAAATTGAATGTAAGGCGGGTCGCTGACCCGCCATGACCCGCAGGTTTTCTATGGCTGCGTGCCTAGAATGTCGCCTCAGCGAGGCAACCTACAATATGACAGGATCACTTATCCCTTGTCGCGTTCTTATCGAAACGCTAGCTTATGAGCTTCGTTCACTCTCCTACCCCTAATCCCGAAGCCACTTGCTTATGAAACGAAAGCTATTGCATTCCGATACCGATTCGCCTCACACACGACGAACCTTTCTCAAGTCAAGCGGCCTCGCCGCTCTGGGTGCGTCGATGTCTTCGACACTGTTAGCTCAAAAGTCGGGATTAAAGAAATCCGAAAAGGTACGGATCGGAATTGCAGGTGGTCGGTTTGGATGCAGTTTCGGGGCCTTCAAGCTGCATCCAGATTGCGAAGTGGTTGCAGTGACCGATCTGCGACCGAAGCGACTGGCTAGAATGGTGAAGACCTTCGAGTGCACCCATACCTACCCTTCTCTCGAAGCGATGGTCAAGGATCCGAATATCGATGCCATCGCGATTTTCACAGGTGCGCCGGACCATGTGGATCATGCCACTAAAGCACTGAAAAGCGGGAAACATGTTCTGTCGGCGGTTCCAGCTTGTATAGGATCGATCGAGGAAGCCGAAAGGCTCCTCGATGTAGTTGAGTCCACCGGGCTGACTTACATGATGGCCGAGACGAGCTACTATCGCGACTACATGATGTCGGCCCGCGATTTCTATAACAAGGGGTTACTGGGAGATATATACTACTTCGAGAGCGCCTATCATCATCCCGGCTTGAAATCGCTCTACTATGAAACCGGAGCCGACGGCGAAGATGGAGACCAATGGAAGAAAGGGCAGCGAACTTGGCGCTACGGATTCCCACCCGGATATTACTATACGCACAATGTTTCTTATATAACAGGATTGACCGGCGAGCGATTGGTGGAAGTATCGGCTACCGGCTGGGGTGATGACGATCCGATCATGAAAGACAATCCGTACAATAACCCTTTTTGGAATACCTATGCCCAGTTCACGACTGACAAGGGACATGCGGCTCGGATAGATGTCGTTTGGAACTCACCCGTAAAAGCTGGGCATCCGACGCGTTGGCTTGGAACAATGGCAGGCTTTGAAACGAACGGGACTGGCGGGAAAGATCTGAAATCAGAAATCGTTCACCAATCACGAAAAAAAGGAAATGACGATGCAGGCTACGCGCACGCAACTAATGGAATAGAACCCTACGAACAAGAGGCTTGGTATAAACGGGAAGATCTATTGCCGCCCGAACTTCGCCTTCCGAGCGGACATGGAGGATCGCATAACTTCCTCGTACATGAATTCGTCGACTCGATCGCGAAAGAGCGAAGACCAGCCATCGATATCTATGAAGCGCTTGCTTACACCCTTCCCGGATTAGTCGCCCATCAATCCGCTTTGCGCGGCGGGGAAAAAATGAAGATCCCGCATTACGAGAGGAAAAGTTGAAAAGAATAAAAACCACAACTAAGAATTCATTAAACCACTGAGGACACTGATATACACTGATGATCAGGCTCAATCTTATCATATCAGTGTATATCAGTGTCCTCTGTGGTTGGAAAAATTATACGATTTATAATTACTAGAAAGCTATATGAACAATCACATTACTCGAAGGGGATTTATAAACAAGGGAAGCCTAGCGGTTGCAGGAGCGTTGGGGGCATCTCAGGCATTGATTTCAACTCGAGGGCAGACTTCTCCAAAGCGAGGCCGCACGGAAAAAGTGCGCATCGGAATAGCTGGCGGACGTTTTGGTTTGCAGTTCCAATGGCACGAGCATCCGGACTGTATTGTTGAAGCGGTTACAGACCTAATACCGGAGAGAAGGGCTGCATTAATGGAAACCTATGGATGTTCGAAATCCTATCCGTCGCTCGAGGAAATGGTGAAGGATCGAAATATCGATGCCATTGGGATTTTCACCCCCGCGCCGGATCATGTGAAGCACGTAAAACTGGCAATGGAGCACGGCAAGCATGTTATCTCTGCGGTACCTGCCGCATGCGGCACTCTGGAAGAAGCTTACGAGCTCTTGGATACCGTCGAGAAAACGGGACTGACCTATATGATGGCCGAGACGAGCTACTACCAGCAGTTCACTATTTCGGCGAGGATGTTTTACGAAGCAGGGAAATTCGGAAACCTCTATCACTGCGAATCGTTTTACCAACACGATGGATTGGAGTCGCTCTTCTACAATTCCGATGGATCCAAAACGTGGAGACATGGCTTCCCGCCGATGTATTACCCTACTCATTGCACGGCTCATTTAGTGGGCGTGACCGGCGAAAGATTAACCGAAGTCTCCTGCCATGGATGGGGCGATAACGACCCAATCCTTCAGGACAACGTATACAAGAATCCATTCTGGAACAATACGGCCATGTTCAAAACGGATCGAGGCAACAGTTTCTATTGCAAGGTATGGTGGAAAGGAGCCCACCTAGGAAACGAGCGAGCGGAATGGATTGGCGATAAAATGAGCTTTTACGCCCCCAATCGAACTTACGCCTCACCTCCCATGATCGTGAACAGAACCGAAACGAAAGATTCGGATGATGCCGGATTCACGCGCAGCAAAACCAAGGCGATTCCCTACGAACAAGTAGAGTGGTATATGACCGATAGGCTCCCCGCTCCCTTGAGGCACAACAGCGGCCATCATGGCTCGCACACATTCCTGACGCATGAATTTGTAAGCGCTCTCAAAGAAGGCAGAGCTCCCACTGTCGATATCTATGAAGCGCTTTCCTACACGGTCCCCGGAATTGTCGCTCACCAATCTGCCCTGAATGATGGAGAGTCGATGAAAGTCCCCGTGTTTAGACGTCCCGCGTAGTGCCTACGCGTCAACTTAGAGGCTGTTGAATGTAGGTCCCCTCGCTGAGGCGACAATTCTCCTCCACTGCCGACGGGTCAGCGACCCATCCTACAATCGATCTAATCGAAGAAAGGGACTTTCATCATTTTCTCTAGTATCTTTGTATTTCTTGGTGCCTCTTTGTGGCCAATTCCTTTCCCGAGGTCTCGTCGTAGCTACGGCGCAAGGCGACGTGGAGGCATTAGTAAATCAATACAACCTTCCCGCTAAGCCGCAAAGAATGAGACGTTGGGATCACAATAGTGTCAGTTCAATCCCGTGATCGTTTGGCATTGCCTACTTTGGCTAAAGGCGGGTTTATTCGAAGTCATATTATGATACGCAAACAACTACCCCTTTCACTATTGGCCATAACGGGCCTTGTCCTTTCGACGCAAGCACGGCCGATGAATATCGTTTACATCATGTCGGATGACCATGCGACCAACGCGATCAGCGCGTATGGGAGCCACCTGACATCGGTTTTCAAAACACCCAACATCGATCGCTTGGCAGCAGAGGGTGTCCGCATGGACCGAACCTATTGCGTCAATGCAATCTGCACTCCTAGTAGAGCCAGTGTATTGACTGGCCAATACGGCCACATCAACGGCGTTAAGACGCTCCGCGACCCCATTCCAGCCGACGCAGTCAATGTGGCTGCTCTACTAAAAAAAGGCGGCTACCAAACCGCCCTCATCGGCAAGTGGCATTTGAAAACCGAACCCTTCGGCTTCGACTACTGGAAAGTCGGACCGGGACAAGGCAAATACCACGACCCAATTTTTATCGAAAAAGGGTCTCCCTACAAATTGACAAAGGACCTCAAAACCACCCCAGGCTATTACACCGACCTCATCACCGACTATGCTCTGGACTGGCTCAAAGATCGGCCAGCCGAAAAACCCTTCGCCCTCTTCCTCCATCACAAGGCGCCACACGGCAAGTGGGAGCCAGCAAAACGTCATTTGGATTTCCTCGAAGACGTTGAGATTCCAGAACCCGACAGCCTCTGGGAGGACTATAGTCACCGTTCCGAAGCCAGCCGGAATTTCGGCACCTCCATTTCTCACCGCCTAGCCGACCGGCGCAACATGGTCGATGACGTCAGCGGCGATAAGTGGCCTACCGCTCGCATCGACATGACCGGAATGACCGAGGAGCAAAAGACCAAAGCCGCCTACCAAAAGTACCTCAAAGACTACCTGCGCTGCGTCAAAGCCGTTGACGAGAACGTTGGCCGAGTGCTCGACTACTTGGACGAAGCAGGACTGACCGAAAACACACTCGTCGTCTACACCTCGGACCAAGGCATGTTTCTCGGAGAGCACGACTACTTCGACAAACGTTGGATCTTCGAGGAAGCCTTTCGCATGCCGTTCATCGCGCGGCTTCCAGGACAAATCCCCGCGGGCAGCTCTACCGACGCTTTGTGCGCGAATATCGATTTCGCTCCCACCCTGCTCCGCGCAGCCGAGCTCTCCGCTCCGGACGCCATGCAAGGCAAGAGTTTCTTCAATATTTTGAATACAGGCGAAAAACCCAAAAATTGGCGCGAGTCCGTTTACTACCGCTACTGGATGCACCTCAACGGCCACGAAATTCCCGGACACTTCGGAGTGCGAACCGACCGCTACAAGCTAATCTTCTACTATGGCCTAGCCTTAGGCGCGACTGGAGCAGTCGACAAGCAAACTCCCGCTGGCTGGGAGCTCTACGATCTGCAAAACGACCCTCAAGAAGTGAGCAACGTGTATAACAATCCCGAATACAGTGACGTAAGCGCAAAACTCAAACTTGAACTCATTCGCCTCAAAGAGGAATTCGGCGACAGCGACGAACCCTATCCGGATCTAAAGAAAGTCATCAAAGAATCCTGGAACTGATTTACTATCAATGTAGGTCAGCCTCGCTGAGGCGACAATCCTCCTCTCTTGACTGACGGGTCAGCGACCCATCCTACAGATTACACTGAAAAAATTATCGTAGACTCCACGCCGAGGTCTAAACGTAGGACCTTTGCCAAATGGTAGCGGCTCGATCTCCGAGCGGCCATAGT
>JBNMOQ010000017.1:0-39032 GCA_051275055.1 Candidatus Pelagisphaera sp. | reverse complement strand
ACTCCTAATCGCAAGAATCGACAAAGTTCGAGTAGATTTGCAGCCCTTTGGCCTGACTCTTCTCGGGGTGAAACTGGCAAGCCAATGCCCTTCCCCGTGCTATCGAGCTCGTAAAAACGCCATCGTACTCAGTTGTCGTCAATACCAACGAAGGATCCTCCGGACAGGCATAATAACTATGCACGAAGTAAAACCGGTCATCCGCCTCGTCCAAACCCTTCCAAAAAGGAGAAACCGACTGCTTCAATTGAGCCGTATTCCACCCCATGTGAGGAATTTTCAACCCGGGCTTCGACTTGAATCGAACTACTTTTCCAGGGAAAACGCCCAGTCCCCGAACATCACGCTCTTCCGAAACGTCGAACAAAGCCTGTAGCCCCAAGCACACTCCAAGAAACGGACGGTCTTCGCGGATCCAACCTTTGACGAAATCGCCAAAACCCGAAGTCCTCAGACCATCCACGCAGTCCTCCAAAGCACCTACGCCCGGTAAGACAAGCCCCGCAGTCTCTCCGACTTCGTCGGGAGAGCTTACAATCCGCGGTTTCGAACCGACTTTCGCCAAAGCGTTTTCAACGCTCCGCAAATTGCCCATACCATAATTGATAATTGCGATATCCTTACTCATTTATTGAAGAATCAAAACTCTCTAAAAGAGCAGTACAAACAGTACTCCCTCTTAATTTGCTACAGCATTCCTTTAGTCGAGGGCAGTCGACCTTCGAGACGGACGTCGATCGACGATGCCACGTCAATCGCCCGCGCCATACATTTGAATATGCACTCAGCAATGTGATGCGGCTCTTCGCCATACTCCAATTTTACGTGCAAATTTGCTCCAAGCGTATTGGAAAATGCACGACAAAACTCTTTCACCAAAATAATATTGAAATCTCGAACGTAGGACGTCGGAGCCACCACTTGGTACTCGAGAAATGGGCGATTCCCCAAATCGATTGCCACACGACCAAGACATTCATCCATCGGCAAGATAAAGAAACCATAGCGACGCATCCCTTTTTTGTCCCCGATCGCATCCTTAAAAAGCTGCCCCAAGACGATGCCTACATCCTCAACTGTGTGGTGATAATCAACATCGACGTCGCCCGTAGCGGATACATCCAAATCAAATAAACCGTGAGCGGCAAACAGCGTCAACATGTGATCGAAAAATGGCACGCCCGTATCGATTTCCGACTTACCGGATCCATCGACATTTAGAGACGCGCGAATCTTCGTTTCCTTGGTTTCGCGTTCGAGTGATGCTATGCGTTTTTCAGCCATTGTTCTATCGTTTCGCTCAACTTGAGCATTTGATCTTCGTCGCCTACACTGATGCGTAAGAAACTCTCAGTCAAGGCGTGTCCCGGGAAGTATCGAACCAAGATCTTCCGTGCCTTCAAATATTCGAACAGCTCTACAGCAACCGAAGCCCCGCATTCACCTGCAGAATTAACCGGCTCCGTAAAGAGCATGTTCGCCTGCGATTCATACGTAAACCAACCGAGATTAGTGAGTTCGGAATAATAAAAATCGCGAATCCGAGCCACTTTACCAGCGATCGCCTTCATGTAACTCTGGTCCTTCAAAGCCGCGATCGCACCAGCTTGCGAAAGGCGATTCATGTTATAACTATCGCGCACGCGATCCAAAGCTTCGATCACCTCCGGAGAAGCCAGACCATAACCCACACGCAATCCCGCCAAAGCATAGGATTTCGAAAGCGTCCGCGTAATAACCAAATTTGAAAATTCGCTCAGCAACTCAACCGCATTTTCCTGCGCAAAATCGGCATACGCCTCGTCCACCACGACAATACCATCAAATGCCCCAAGCAATGCTCGCAAAGAGTCATTCGAGAACCCAACCCCAGTCGGTGCATTCGGCGACGTGAAAAACAAGATCCGCGCTCCGCTCCCTACTATCGCATCTAGAGGAAGCTCCATCGTGCGATCGAACGGAATCTCCACCGTACTCGAATTCTGTATACCGCAAAGTACGGGATAGAGCGAATAACTCGGCAAGGCAAAACCCGCTGTTTCTTCCACTGTCGAAAACGCTCGTACGAGCAAGTTCAGAACATCGTCCGAACCATTGCCCACTATCACGTTCTTCGCGTCCAATTCATGCAAGCGAGCAACCGCTTCGCGCACGCCCCAACTCAAAGGGTCTGGATACAAACGCAAGTCATCGCCTATCGACGCTCGAATCGCTTCCTCAACCATCGGACTCGGCGGGTAAGGATTTTCGTTCGTGTTGATCTTCACCCAGCCATCGCCTTTCGGCTGAAATCCGGGAGCATAAGCATGCAAGCCCTTTACGTGTCGCAAGGCATACTTGGAAACTGGTTTTTCCGTGCTCATCCTTTTTGATCCGATTCCAAGCGAATGGAAACCGAACGGCCGTGACCGTCCAAACCCTCCATCCGCGCAAAAGCTTCCGCTGCAGGAGCCGCCTTTCGCAAAGCTTTCTCCGAGTAGCGAATCAGACTAGAACGACGGAAAAAGTCGCTCACTTGCAAACCGCTGAAATACCGTCCCGAACGGCCTGTCGGTAACTCGTGACTCGGTCCAGCGACAAAATCGCCCAACGCAGTCGCCGACCACCCACCCTGCATTATCGCGCCGGCTGTTTTAATAGACTTTTCCAACATCGCGAACTTCGAAGGCTCGACTTCCAATTCCATGTGCTCCGGCGCCACGTAGTTCGCCACCTCGATCGCCTCTTCGTAGTTCTCTACCACGACAGAGAAAAAACCATCCTTCAAAACTTGTCTAATCAAGGTCTTCCGCGAAAGCGTTTTCACTTGCTCGCGAACCTCCGCTCGAATCGCTTTAGCGATTTCTTTCGAAAGACTGACCAGAAAGACTTTCTCGCGCCCAGACCCATGCTCGGCTTGGGCCAAGAGATCGGCGGCCACGAACTTCGGATTCGCAGACGCGTCTGCGATGACCAGTAATTCGCTCGGGCCTGGAAGTAGATCTACCCCAATCGTGCCGTATACCTGACGTTTCGCTTCAACCGTATAGGCATTGCCCGGTCCATAGACTTTGGATACCGAACGAATTGCATCGGTCCCGTAAGCCATCGCTCCAACCGCGCAGACACCGCCAATTCGATAAGCTTCGGTAACTCCGGTGAATTTCATTGCCGCCAAAACTCCGTCATTAACCACCCCGTTTTTTCCGCACGGCGTAAATGCTACGATTTCCGGGACTTTAGCCAACTTCGCCAGCGCGCCAGTCATAATAACCGTGGAAGCTAGGTCCGTAGGAACATAAAGCCCAACACGATCGATCGGATAGAATCGCTCTCCAATAGTCGCTCCGTGGCAATTCTTCGCCGTCCATGACTTCGGCAATGCATGGCGATGGAACGCAGTAACCGACTGTATCGATTCCTTGATTGCATCAAGATCACCCTTTGCCAATCGCTTGACAGCAGAATCCATCTCCCGCTTTGAAATCCTGAATTCTTCGGATTTCAATGAAACGCCATCAATACGTTTCAAAGTGAACGAGATGCCTGTATCGCCTTTTTGGCGCACATCTCCGAGGATCTTGGCTACAGCATCGATAATGGTCTGCGGGACAACAGCTGTCTCGCAGAACTTAGCTAGCTTCTCCTGGAAGCCACGCGAACGGTATGCCAAATCTGCCATGGCGCCACTATTGAAAGACCCAAAGCTACTTGGCAAAGATAAAGATCGATTTTTCCACAGACGGAAAACCGATAAATCCAATCGCCCGCTACCGACCTAATCGCCGCAAGCCTTAAGGCAGCGGCATTTTGAAATCAGAAGCGGGAAGCTTTTGATTCAGTTTAATCGAATTATAGGAAAACTCCATCGTCTGTTGCCCGAGAGCTGTCGGGAAAGTGCTAACCATCTTTTTCGGAAAACGAATGCCTTCGACAACGATCTCGCCCTGTTCGAAATACTCAACGCCTTTGCTATCGAGCATCTTCATGAGTTGTCCCGTTTCCGCGTCAATGTAGCGCTGATAGGCGATGCCGTCTCCATGTTCATAGGTCAACACGATGCATTCGCGCCCCTTTATGGTTTCTTCACCTTCATAGAAAAGGCCCCCGTTTCGCACTGTCGGACGCTTGTAGAAAGCAAACGCTTCGCGCACCGCTGACTGCATGATCAAAATGCGAATAGGATCGAATATCTCCATTCCCAAAGGCAAGGAATCACCCACGCGTTCGAATGTCGTCCACCCTTCAGATCCATCTAAGGCCGAAACTTCCTTCCGGTTATTAACAACCGCGACCATCCTCTGGCGCATCGGTTTTTGGTAAGTCATTTCGATGGTTCCCAGGTCACCCGTGCTGTAAAGCAAAGAACCCTTGTAGCTGATGCTCGAAATGGAATCGAGCTTATCGCTTTCGCCCAAATACGAACGAGCCAACTCGATCGTCGAATTAATGATCTTCTCATCCGCTTCGTCGCCAAACGAATTCGCGCCGATGAGTAGGGTTGCGACAAATACAAACGGGATAAAAAGCTTATTTTTCATATGCAATTTTTGGGATAAATACAAGAGCGGCTATTCCCACTCAATGGTTCCTGGAGGCTTCGAACTAATATCGTAAACGACGCGATTCACGCCGACAACTTCATTGATAATTCGATTCGAAACCCGTTGTAAAACTTCATAAGGAACGCGAAACCAGTCAGCGGTCATGGCATCTTTGCTTTCCACGATGCGCACCGCGATCACGTAATCATACGTCCGCTGGTCGCCCATAACGCCGACTGTTCGGACGGGGAGGAATACGCAGAACGATTGCCATACTTTATAATAGAGGTCCGACTCCATCATTTCCTCATGTAATATCGCATCCGCCTTGCGCAGAATATCCAATTTCTTAGGAGTGACATCGCCCATCACCCGTACGCCCAAACCTGGACCAGGGAATGGCTGACGCCAAACGACTTCCTTCGGCAATCCCAACTCAGCTCCCAAAGCACGCACTTCGTCTTTGAACAACTGACGTAGGGGCTCGAGAAGCTTGAATTTCATATTCTTCGGCAAGCCGCCCACATTATGGTGACTCTTAATAGTCGCCGCCGGATTGCCATCGATTGAAATGCTTTCAATGACATCCGGATACAAAGTACCTTGAGCCAAAAACTTCGCATCGCCGATACGTTTCAACGAATCTTGAAACACTTCTACAAAAGTTTTGCCGATGATTTTACGCTTCCGCTCTGGATCTTTAACTCCCTTGAGGCGTTTCAAAAACTTGCCGCCAGCTCGCGCAACGCGGACATCCATATTAAAATGACGCTTATAGAGGTCCACAACGAGTTCGCGCTCGTTCTGACGCAAAAGACCATTGTCAACGAAGACACAGGTGAGTTGATTCCCTATCGCTTTGTGTATCAAAGCCGCTGCGACTGACGAATCAACTCCACCGCTCAAACCCAAAAGAACTCGTTCCGAACCAACCGTTTCGCGAATATTGCGAATCGACTCCTCTGCCAATTCCGCCATCGACCAGTCAGCGGTGCAGCCGCAGATCTTGCGGAGAAAATTTTCCAGGATATTCAAGCCACCTTCCGTGTGATCGACTTCCGGGTGAAACTGGATGCCGTAAAACTTACGCTTTTCGTCGGCGATTCCCGCGAAGCTCGAATTCTCTGTAGAAGCTACTGCCTTAAAACCGGTTGGTAAACGGGCCAAACGGTCACCGTGCGAATTCCAAACCCGCAAGGCATTCGGCAACCCCCGGAAAAGGCTTCCTTTGGTCTTAATCTTCAACTCGCCGTGACCGTACTCGCGCTCAGTGCTTTTTTCCACCTTACCGCCGAGCATGTGCCCGAGTAATTGAACGCCATAACAAATACCGAGAACCGGAACGCCCAAATCAAAGATCTTTTTATCCGGACGGGGCGACCCCTTCTTCAATACGCTTTCGGGACCACCGGAAAGAATCACGCCCACGACGTTATCCTTCTTCAACTGCTTAGCGGTCGTTTTATGGTTATAAATTTTCGAGTAGACCGAACACTCACGAATACGACGCGCGATTACTTGCGTGTATTGAGATCCGAAATCGAGAACCGCTATGGTTTGATGCTTCATAGAAAAACAAATATTAAATCATCCGATCGCTAAAACTGTCACTCACTTTTATAGGGAAAACGCTAAACGTCTGGTTTTGTCCGCACATGTCCAAAAAAACGAAAACCGACCGTTGTTCAGTACGACAACTCATAATTCTTGTAGTCGCAATCCGGACACGGTTCCCCTTCCGAAACGTTAGCCCTAGTGACTGAATACAACCCGCCACATCGAACACAGTGAAAGACCTTCTGTCGCCGCCGAGCCTCGAAACTCAATCGATCCCTACGATCATAAAAAAACCAAAGAGCCGTCACGCCCATCAATGCCGAGCCTGAGTAGAGTATGAGAAACCAAGTAAAGGCGTGCATCTTATTGAGAAACGAAAAATGCGTTCTTCAAAGAAGAACGCATTCGAAATAGATTGTTCCCTAAAGGAAAAGCTATTCGCCTTTCTTTTCTTCAGGTTCCTCGACAGGGGCTTCTGCTTTAACCTCTTCGGTTTCCGCCGCAGGTTCTTCAACGACAACCTCTTCGGCTTCCACCGCAGGTTCTTCAGCGACAACCTCTTCGACTACGGGTACTTCTTCAACGGCTTCCGGAGCAGCTTCTGCCTTCTTAGCTTTCGCCTTTGGCTTGCTCTTCTTGGCATAACCTTCGTCATCAGCATCGATCAATTCGATCAAAGCCATTTCAGCAGCATCACCACGACGAGTGCCCACCTTATAGATACGAGTGTAACCACCATTGCGCTCACGGAATTGCTCGACCTTTTCGTCGAACAATACGTGCACTGCATCGGTATCGCGAACGCGGGCTATCGCTAAACGGCGATTATGCACGTCTCCCTTCTTGGCCAAGGTGATTACCTTTTCCACGAACGGGCGCAAAGCCCTAGCCTTTTTCAAGGTGGTTTTGATGCGGCCATGAGTAATGAGCGCGGTTGATAGGTTGGCGAGAAGAGCTGTGCGATGCTCCTTCTTAACGCCTAGTTGATTGCTATGCTTGCGGTGACGCATTGCTTATAAAGGTTCTAATTATTAATTCAGGAAAACGATTACAGCTCCTTCTTCATATCGAGAAGGCGCTCGTCGAACTTCATGCCTAGCGAGAGGCCGAGTGATTCGAGCTTATCTTTAATTTCATTAAGCGACTTTTTACCGAAGTTGCGATACTTGAGCATCTCTTGTTCGCTCTTCATCGCCAATTCGCCAACAGTCGTAATGTTCGCATTGTTCAAGCAATTCGCTGCACGAACCGATAGCTCGATTTCGTTGACGCTCATGTTGAGTAGCTTGCGAAGCTTGTTTTGCTCTTCGCTAACTTCAGCTCCTTCGTCTTCGAACTCGTAGTTCTCGTCCGAAACGTTGTCGAAAACGTCTAAGTGATGCTTCAATATCGCTCCGGATTGCTTGAGAGCATCGTCTGGAGTGATACGTCCGTCTGTCCAGATTTCGAGAATCAGCTTATCGTAGTCGGTGATTTGTCCAATTCGAGTCGCCTCGACAGAGTACTTAACCAAACTAACAGGGCTGAAAAGAGAATCGATTGGAATAACGCCAATCGGCTGATCTTCATCCTTGTTGTCATCGCCAGGGCAGTAACCGCGGCCAACTCTGATTTCAAGTTCAGCAGTGAACTGCATTTCGCGGTCCAATGTGCAAATTACTTGATCTGGATTTACAACCTCAGTGTTTTGATCGAGCTGAATATCAGCTGCAGTGATCGTGCCAGCACGGTTCACGTTGATCATCAACTTAGCACCGTCACGATTATGGCAGATCAGCAAAACCTTCTTAAGATTCAACACGATATCGGTCACGTCTTCGACGATTCCCTCAACGCTTTGAAATTCGTGGCTTACGCCATCGATCTTAATCGAAGATATGCCTGCGCCCTCGATGGAGCTGAGCAATACGCGTCTCAGGCAGTTGCCAATCGTATGACCATATCCGGCCTCGAAAGGCTCTGCGATGAACGTGGCATAAGTGGCTGAGGAACCTTCCTCTACTTTTACGAGACGGTTAGGGAGTTCGAACTTTCCGATACGTTTTGGCATTGCACTGTAAGGTCTTGGAACGGCTGAGCGAGTTAAGCGAAAAAAATAATGATAAACCGACTAGAAGCGGCTGTAGAATTCAACGATGAGCTGTTCGTTGATTGATTGCTCCATCTCTTCACGACTTGGAAGACGATTGATGACACCACGGAAAGCTTCGTCGTTACGCGTCATCCATTCTGGAACATTGCGAAGACGAGTAGACTCCATGTTGCGAGTAGCAAGCTGACGAGAAGAAGTTCCATTTTTCACTTCGATTTCGTCGCCTGGCTTAACTTGGAAGCTAGGAATGTCTACCTTCTGCCCGTTAACGCGAATGTGTCCGTGATTAACGAATTGGCGAGATGCCTGACGCGACTTACAAAAGCCGAGCTGGTAAACAACGCTATCGAGACGAGCCTCAAGCAACTGCAAGAAAATCGTACCGGTAACTCCACGTTGGCCCTTCGCTCTTTCGAAAGTACGACGGAATTGTTTCTCCATCAAACCGTACATGAAGCGAAGCTTTTGCTTTTCGCAAAGACCTACGGAGTATTCCGATTGCTTGCTGCGACGCATGCGAGGACCGTGCTGGCCAGGCGGATAACCGCGCTTTTCCAATGATTTGTGGTTGCCGAAAATCGGCTGACCAAAACGTCTGCTGATTTTTACTTTTGGACCGGTATAGCGCGCCATGAAATTTGTGTGTTATAAAATTAGATTTAGTTAATCGCGATTACGTCTGGATTAGACGCGACGACGTTTCGGCGGACGACAGCCATTATGTGGAATTGGAGTCGTATCTACAATAGACGTGATTTCCAAGCCCAGTGACTGGAATGCGCGAATCGCGGAATCGCGACCCATTCCCGGTCCCTTTACATGAATGACAACTTCCTTCAGACCATGGGACATCGCCGCTTTCGCTGCGTTTTGAGTCACCACTTGAGCTGCATAGGCGGTTGATTTACGAGAACCACGGAAGTTCATCTTACCAGCGCTCGCCCAGGAAATGGTATTTCCCTTAGTGTCGGTAATCGTAACGATCGTGTTATTGAAAGTAGCGCTGACCTTAGCAATACCGGTCGTAACGTTCTTACTGCCCTTTGCCTTACGGATTTTGAGATCTCCGATCTCTTCCTTAAGCAATTCTTGAGCAGTCGGCTGTTTCTTAACGCCACCTGGCGCTAGTTCTTCCTCAGCTTCCTTAGCAGATTCTTCAGCGTCGTCTCCCGATGGAGCTTCTCCTTCTACTTCGGCCTTAGGAGCTTTTGCTTTCGCTTTCGCTTTCGCTTTCGGAGCTTTTGCTTTCGGAGCTTCGGCTTCGGCCTTCGGAGCTTCCTCTTCGGCTTTCGGAGCTTCCTCTTCGGCTTTCGGAGCTTCCTCTTCGGCTTTCGGAGCTTCCTCTTCGGCTTTCGGAGCTTCCTCTTCGGCTTTCGGAGCTTCCTCTTCGGCTTTCGGAGCTTCGGCTTCGGCTTTCGGAGCTTCGGCTTCGGCCTTCGGAGCTTCCTCTTCGGCCTTCGGAGCTTCGGCTTCGGCTTTCGGAGCTTCGGCTTTCGGAGCTTCGGCTTCGGCCTTCGGAGCTTTTACTTCTGCTTTCGGGGCTTTCGCCTCGGTAGCAGGAGCTGTAACAGCTTCCTTTTCTTCTTCTTCTGGTTGGGCGTTTTCTTCAGCCATTATAATGCGTCTCCAAATTATTTACGAAGACCGCCAACACTGGCTGCCTTACCCTTGCGAGTACGTGCGTTCGTTTTAGTGCGTTGACCGCGAACTGGCAAACCACGACGATGACGTAGGCCACGATAGCAATTGATCGCCTGCAAACGCTTCATGTTTGAAGCGAGATCGCGACGAAGATCACCCTCAACCTGATACTTGAGCTCGTTGATTTTCGCCATGATGACGTTGATCTGCTCTTCGTTCAAGTCGTTCGCCCGCATGTCGGGATCGAGACCTGTTTGCTCCAATACAATGCCGGCACGCTTCGGACCAATACCATAAATGTACTGAATCGAGTAAACGAGTTTCTTATTGTTTGGAATGTCTACGCCTAGAATACGTGGCATTTTAGTTTAGCAAGTTGTTGATGTTAAAAAAGATTAAAGAAATGAAATTCGTGCCCTATAGAAATCTGTCCGAACGGCACTATTATCTGAGAAATACGGTCGATCCCATTGAGGTGTTATCCCCAAAAGGAAAAAGAGTGAGGTGATGAGGTCTCGAAACCATAAAGTAAAGAATTAATTTGGTGTTAGTTGCAATAGCCATGCAACGATTCCGATTGCGAAGATTAAGAGCAGCCAAAGATACAACCGCCCAACGTTCTTCATGTCCGTCGCGCCAGAAAGGCCCGCGTCCAACGCCTTGTTGTTACCACGGCTCTTGATCCGACCTTTTTTAAGGAATCCATCGTAGTGACGTTGCAGCAAGTGAGTCTCGATCTGACGCATCGTATCGAGCATTACGCCTACTGTAATAAGCATTCCGGTACCGCCGAAGAAAATCGCGACACGCATTGGAATATCCGCTTGAAACAGCAAGATGTCTGGAAAAATTGCTATGACCGTCAAAAAGAACGATCCAGCCAACGTCAAACGCGTCATGATGAAATCGAGGAACTTGGCCGTAGGAGCGCCCGGACGAACGCCAGGAACATAACCGCCATACTTCTTCAAATCATCCGCGATCTGGATAGGACGGAACATTACCGACACCCAGAAGTAGGAGAAGAAGAGAATCATCAGACCAAAGACCGTGTAATAGGAAACCGTACCGCGTACCAAGTAATTAGAAACGTCGATCATCCATTGCTGATCCAGCCATGCTCCGATCTGGGAGATTATCTGCTGAGGAAACGCCAAGATCGCAGAAGCGAAAATAACCGGCATGACTCCCGAGTAGTTAATACGCAGCGGCATGAAAGAGCTCTGCCCTCCGTAGACCTTACGACCAACAACGCGCTTAGCGTATTGAACAGGGATCTTACGCACTGCCTGGATGACTGCGACGAGGCCAGCAGTTACTGATACGCCCAATGCGATCATCATTACCGCGTGGATAAACTTTAGGTTCTCTCCAGCACCAACCGGTCCGAAGAACAAACCGTAGGTTGCTTGGACAGCGCCCGGCAAGTCGGCCAAAATACCAACTGTAATCAGAAGCGATATACCGTTTCCGATACCAGACTTCGTGATTTGTTCGCCCAACCACATCAACAATACCGTTCCTGCAGTGAGGAAAATCGTCGAAGTGATTAAAAACCATGCTTTGCCGACGATAACAATCTCGCCGTACTCCGCTAGCGAGTAGCCTTGAAATAGCCTACCCGGGTTTTCCAAAGCCAGAATAAGCAACACCGCTTGGACCGCGCAAATAGCGACCGTCGCATAGCGAGTGTACTGGCTCAACTTCTGGCGACCGGTTTCGCCTTCCTGCTGCAGACGAGCTAAAGCAGGGAAAACCGCTCCCATTAACTGGAAGATAATCGATGCCGAAATATACGGCATAATCCCCAAAGCGAACACTGCTCCCTTAAGAAGAGCGCCGCCAGTGAACATATTATAGAGACCGAGTAGACTGCCTCCGCCCTGTGCCGTTTGATCCGCGAAAAACGCCTGCAAAGGAAGCGTATCCAATCCCGGGAGAGGGATGTTCGCCCCAATGCGGGCAATGAAGAGCAACGACAACGTAAGAAAAATACGATGACGCAGTTCGGGGATTTTCAAGCAATTGGTAAATGCGGAGAGCATGCCTTGTCAGTTTCGATGAATTGGTTATTCGCTAGCCGCTTCGGCTACTGCTACTTCAACTACGATCGCTTCGCCGCCGGCTTTTTCGATCTTTTCCTTAGCGGAACCGCTGAACTTGTCGGCAGTGATCTTAAACGCTCTAGCAATTTCGCCTTCACCCAAAACCTTGAAAGGCTTTTTGTTGAGACGAACGAGTCCTGCAGCTGCGAGAATTTCGCGGTTAACTTCTGTTACCGATTCGTCCAACTTAGCGAGTTCGCCGAGATTGATCGTTTCGTAGTAGATCTTGAAGTTCTTATTATTAAAGCCACGACGAGGCAACTTTCGGAAGAGAGGCATTTGCCCGCCTTCGAAGCCGATTCGGATGCCGCCGCCGGAACGAGCCGTCTGGCCCTTGCCACCGCGACCAGAAGTCTTACCGTGGCCTCCGCCTTCACCGCAACCGACGCGCCTTTTACTATGTACCGCGCCTTTGGTGTTTGAAAGATTATGTAGTCTCATTATTCGAGTCCTCTATTAAAGTTCAGTTCAACTGCGAAGACGCTTGTAGTCTTCGTAGGTCTTCAGCTGACGCAAACCGTCGAGGGTTGCGTAAACTACAGCGTTGTGGTTATTGGAGCCGAGCGACTTGGTAAGCACGTTTTGCACACCAGCTGCTTCGAGAACCGCACGAACCCCACCACCAGCGATAATGCCGGTACCTGTGGTTGCGGGACGGAGCAATACTTTGCCACCATCGAATTCACCGAGAACCTCATGAGGAATCGTGTCACCCTTAAGGCTAATTGATTCAAGTTCTCTACGAGCTTTTTCATTACCCTTGCGGATCGATTCAGGAACTTCGTTGGCTTTGCCGTAACCGACGCCAACTTTGCCCTTCTTGTCGCCTGCGACTACGAGAGCCGAAAAGCTGAAGCGACGACCACCCTTTACGACTTTAGCGCAACGGTTGATAAAAACGACCTTCTCGAAGATGCCATCATCTGGCTTTTCTGGTTCGTCACGACGTCCACCGCGACGGGGGCCACGATTACCGCCAGGGCCGCGATTGCCGCCAGGTCCACGATTGCCGCCAGGGCCGCGATTGCCGCCAGGTCCGCGATTGCCGCCAGGTCCGCGATTGCCGCCAGGGCCACGATTGCCGCCAGGACCACGATTGCCGCCAGGTCCGCGATTGCCGCCAGGGCCACGATTGCCGCCAGGACCACGATTGCCACCAGGGCCACGATTGCCACCAGTACCGCCAGGAGTTGCGGCTGGAGATGAAGGTGCTGCGCTTGCAGGTGTATTTGTTTCAGTGCTCATAGGGCAATTAGAAGTCTAGGCCGGCCTCACGAGCGGCTTCTGCAAAAGTTTTTACGCATCCATGGTATCTGCGGCCGTTACGGTCGAATACCACTTTGCTGATTCCAGATTCCTTGGCTTTTTCACCGAATGACTTACCGAGCGCAGACGCTCCGTCGTTATTCGCTTTCAAGCTTTGCTCACGCAAATCTTTGCCGAGGGTCGAGACGAAAACAAGTGTCTTGCCTTCGTCATCGTTGATGGCCTGGGCATAGATGTGCTTGTTACTGAAGTGCACGCTCAAACGAGGACGCGCATCGGTGCCCACAACTTTCTTGCGGATACGCCAGCGGCGTTTTTGTTCAAGCTCTCTCTTCTTTTGGATTTTCATTTCGAAATGATTTTAAAGTTTAGACGATAGGGTTAGCGAACCGCGTTAAGCGACGGTCTTGCCTTCCTTGCGGATTTCGTGCTGTCCAACGATATGGACGCCCTTGCCCTTGTACGGCTCTACCGGATGGTAGTGGCGGATCGAAGCGGCCGCTTGACCGACGATTTGCTTGTTGATTCCATCGATTTTCAACTTTGTTCCGTTATCCGTTACCGTGATGGTGACGCCTTCGGGAATGTCGTAGTGGATATCGTGGGAAAAACCGAGTTTCAGCGTCAGCGACTTGCCCTTAAGCGTGGCATTGTAACCAACACCGCTGATCTCGATACTTTTCGAAAAGCCATTAACAACGCCTTCGACCATACCATTAACGATGGAACGAGCTGTTCCGTACATCATCGTTGCGAAGCGACTCTTGTTGCCAGGAGATAGCTTGATTTTATTATCAGCTACTTCGAACGCTACGTCGCTAGTGAATGCCTTGGTCAATTCGCCCTTTGGGCCTTTGACCGTGATTGTAGATCCATCGACAGTCACAGTAACTGCGGCTGGGATATCTACAGGAAGTTTTCCAATTCTACTCATAGTACGCTTCCTCTGCTACCAAACTTTACAGACCATTTCACCACCAAGCTTTTGGCGGCGAGCATCGCGATCTTTCATCAACCCCTTAGGAGTTGTCATGATGCAAATGCCCAATCCATTGAGAACGCGAGGGATGTCCGCGCTCTTAGTATAAAGACGAAGTCCAGGACGGCTAATGCGTTCCAAACCGTTAATGGAGGGATCGCCTTCGACATACTTCAACTGAACGTCGAGGGTTTTATGCCCCCGCTCGTCTTTGCTGTCAGAATAGTCGGCGATGAAGCCTTCCTTTTTTAGAATACGCGCAATTTCAACCTTCATTTTTGAATGAGGTGAAACGCATAAATCCTTGCCCGCGCTGGACGCGTTACGGATGCGTGTTAAGAAGTCGCTGATTGGATCAGTGTGCATAATTATTTTAGTTTAAACCGAGTGATATCCACACTCCCGGTTAGCGCTTTCGCGCGATTGAAAATGGTAATTGAAAATTGGAATTGCTAGCCCTACCAGGAAGATTTCGTAACGCCAGGTATTTTTCCATCTAATGCAAGTTCGCGGAAAGTTAAGCGAGACAAACCATAGCGGCGAATGAACGCACGAGGACGTCCGGTGATGTTGCAACGGTTGCGAATACGAATCTTGGAAGAGTTGCGAGGCAACTTGCAAAGCTTGCGCTGAGCTACATAGAATTCTTCGTCCGTTGAGTCAGGATTAGCCAAAACGGCTTTCAACTCTGCTCGCTTGCCAGCGTAGCGCTCGACGAGCCTGCGGCGTTTTTCGTTACGTGCGATTGATGATTTTTTTGCCATGGTATAAAGTTACGCTGCGGTTTCGTCGTTGGAAGTTTCGTCCTGCTCTTCGCGCTTGCGGAAAGGCATACCCAATAGATCGAGCAATTCGTAGCCTTCTTCGTCCGAGCCTGCGGTAGTCACGATCGTGAATTCCAAACCGGATTGACGCTTGATAGAATCAACCGAGATTTCAGGGAAAATAGTGATATCGGTTACTCCTAGAGAGAAGTTGCCGTTTCCATCGAACTTGGAAGGGATGCCGCGAAAATCGCGAATCGAAGGCAATGCTACTGCAATAAGACGCAACAAGAAGTCCCACATGCGTTCACCACGCAATGTCACCTTACAACCGATCGGCATATCCTCGCGCAGTTTGAAATTCGCGATACTCTTCTTGGATATGGTCTTGATTGGGCGCTGACCAGTGATCAGTCCCATGTTCTTTACCGACTCTTCCATCACGCCCTTGTCCAACAAAGCGCTGATGCCCATGTTGAGCACGACTTTCTCGATGCGTGGGATCTGGTAAACATTAGTATAGCCGCGCGACTTTTTTAGCGCTTCGACTACCTTAGTTTGGTAATGTTCTTTTATGAAGTTTTGAGAGCTCATAGCTACTGTCCGGATTTCCGACCCGGAACGGGTTCAGTTCTCTAATATATTAGTTCTTCTTGGCCATACGCTCGTCGTACTTAGTCGCGAGCATAAGGTTGGTGGCGTGAATGGTGCCTTCGCGTTCGGCGATTTGACCATCTGGATGTTCTTCGGACTTCTTTAGATGGCGTTTAACCATCATGAGACCTTCGACCACCGCGCGATTCTTAGCAGTACGCAGTTCAAGCACTTTACCGCGCTTGCCCTTTTCTTTGCCTGAAAGGACGACGACTTCGTCGTTTTGCTTAATGTGTGTCTTAGCCATTATTAAAGTACCTCCGGGGCTAGGGAAACGATCTTCATGAACTTCTTGGTGCGAAGCTCACGAGCAACCGGTCCAAATATACGGGTTCCGCGTGGATTGCCATTGTTGTCGAGCAATACAATCGCATTGCTGTCGAAACGTAGGTAGCTCCCGTCGCGACGACGGATAGGATACTTCGTGCGAACGACAACAGCCTTTACGACTTCGCCTTTCTTAACCGAAGAATCAACGGAGCTTTCTCTGATATTTACCACGACGACGTCGCCAATGCTGGCAGTCTTCTTGAGCTGGCCCAAACGACGAATCATGTGAGCGCGCTTGGCGCCTGTGTTGTCTGCAATCTGCAGTTCTGAACGTAATTGAATCATTATTACCTACTCCTTTATTCTGCTGCCGCAGCAGTTTCTTCTGCTTCTGTAGCCGCGCCGCCGTAAACTGGAGCACGATCGATGATACGAATCAAGCGCCAGCGCTTTAAACGGCTCAATGGACGCGTTTCCATGATTTCGACACGGTCGCCAATGCGAGCGTCACTCTTTTCGTCGTGCACATGCACGTCGGTTTTACGATTGATCACCTTGCGGTAGCGTGGGTGAGGTTTCTTATAGTTGTAGGTAACCTTAATGGACTTTTCGCCCGAGATCGAGGTTACGATGCCAATAAGTTCTTTTCTGCTATTGCGCTCGTTTTCCATGGCTTATCAATGCTTGGGTTAAGCGGACTTGGCCTCCGCGAGGAGTTTTTCGCTGCGGATGGTTTCCATCTTAGCTATGTCCTTACGGCGCTGAGTCAGCTCCGCTGTGTTTTCGACTTGTCCAGTCTGCTTACGCAGCTTGAGTTGCAAGAGTTGATCGCGAGTGTCACGGATCGTCTTCTCGATTTCGGCGAGCGAAAGCTCTCTGATTTCTTTTACCTTCATGTTCGTGCGTCCCTCTTAGGATCAATCCATGTTCTCACGCACTACAAAGCGTGTCTTGAAAGGAAGCTTGGTATCTGCCAAACGCATCGCTTCACGAGCGACAGCTATCGGGACACCAGCCAGTTCAAATAAAATCAAGCCAGGCTTGACGACCGCCACATAGTGATCAACCGGCCCTTTTCCCTTACCCATACGAGTTTCGAGAGGCTTTTTGGTGACCGGCTTGTGAGGGAATACTCGAATCCAGAGCTTTCCTTTACGCTTCATGTGACGCGTGATTGCGACACGAGCTGCTTCGATTTGATTACCTTTGAAGTAACCGCGTCCAAGAGCTTGGATGGCGAAATCGCCAAACGCCATGGTGTCGCCACCTTTGGCATTGCCGCGCATGCGGCCCTTCATGGATTTGCGATACTTCGTTCTGGAAGGTGTTAGTGCTGGCATGACTCAGTAAAAGTTTATTGTTCTTCCTTATTAAAGACCCAGCACTTCACGCCAATGATACCGTAAACGGTCTTGGCTTCGGCGGTGCCGTAATCAATGTTTTCGCGCAATGTATGGAGAGGCACACTGCCCTGACGTTGTACTTCCGTACGAGCAATGTCTGCGCCGCCGAGACGACCGCCAACTTGCACTTTAATTCCGTTGGCTCCGAGGCTCATCGCGATCTGCACGGCCTTCTTCATGGCGCGGCGGAAAGAAATGCGACGTTCGAGCTGTAGAGCAACGTTGTCAGCAACGAGCTTCGCGTCGAGCTCAGGCTTCTTAACTTCCTGAATGTCGAGCAAGATGTCCTTACCAGTCATTACAGCGAGGTCCTCCTTGATCTTTTCGATCTCCTGTCCCTTGCGACCGATAACGATACCAGGGCGAGCAGTGAAGATCTTGACGCGAACACGAGATGAAGCTCGTTCGATGAAGATACGTGGAACCGATGCGAACTGGAGTTTCTCCATCAACTTTTCACGGATGATGTAGTCTTCGTGCAGTGTCTTCGCGAAATCGCGTTTCGGAGCGAACCAGCGAGATTGCCAGTTGCGGTTAACGGCGAGGCGGAAACCGATAGGATGCGTTTTTTGACCCATATGTCGTAATTCTTTAAGCGTTGTCGGTTAGTACGATGCGGATGTGCGACATGCGTTTGCGACGCTTAGCAACACCGCCGCGAGCGGCTGCCTTGAAGCGCTTGAGAGCAGGTCCCATTTCGATAATCGCCTTATCAACCGTCAAATTGTCGGCCGAGAGATCGTGGTTATTTTCCGCATTGGCAATGGCGGACTGCAATGTCTTCGAAATCAGAGCCGCCGACTTCCGAGGGATGAATTTCAACAGGTCCAAGGCGTCCGTCGCTTGCTTGCCACGAATGACTCGAGCGACTTCGTTCACCTTCTTGGGCGACATGCGTGCGTATTTAGTTAGGGCTTGTACTTCCATTAGTTCAGATCTCCTAATTATTTGCTGCCACCGTGAGCCTTGAACATACGCGACTGAGAGAACTCTCCGAGCTTATGTCCAACCATGTTTTCGGTGACGTAGACAGGAATGAACATCCTGCCGTTGTGCACGTTAAAGTTGAGTCCCACGAAATCTGGTGTGATTGTGGAACGGCGAGACCAGGTCTGGATCGGCTTGCGATCATTAGCACTCTGAGCTCGGTCGACCTTCACCGCGAGGTGCGGGTCAACGAAAAATCCTTTTTTGATTGAACGAGACATATCTTAGTTTCTCCTCCGAAATTAACGCTTGAACTTGCGACCGTTACGACGGACCAAGATGAAATTATTGCTTTGCTTAGACTTGCGACGAGTTGGAAAACCTTTCGCCAACTGACCCCAAGGAGACACGAGCATTTGACGACCACCGCCACCTTTACTCTTCGCTTCACCACCACCATTGGGGTGATCAACCGGATTCATGACGACACCCCGAACGCGAGGGCGCTTACCCTTCCAGCGGTTACGTCCGGCCTTGCCGATAACGACTTTCGAGTGCTCCGCGTTGCTGACAACACCAACGGTCGCCATACATTTGTGACTGACCAAACGAACTTCTCCGGAAGGCAGTCTCAATTGAGCGTGCTTACCTTCGACCTTGATCATTTCAATCGAATTACCAGCGGAACGAGCCATCTGAGCTCCTTTACCAGGAAGCAATTCAACTGCGTGCAATTTAGTCGAGGGCGGGATGAGCGACAACGGCATCGCGTTACCTGGTTCGAAATCCAGAATCTTCAAAGAAGATTGTACCTTGTCACCGACCTTCAGTCCTTCCGGAGCGATGATGTAGCGTTTTTCGCCATCGGCATAAGCAACCAAAGCGATGTGTGCGGTACGGCCTGGATCGTATTCGATCGCTTGAACGTTTGCAGGAATGTCGAACTTGGTACGCTTGAAATCGATGATACGAAGCAAACGTTTGTGTCCACCACCACGACGACGCGAAGTAACGCGACCGTAACAATTACGACCTGCCGACTTACTGTACGAAGTCGTCAGATTTTTCTCCGGGCGCTTCTGCGTGATATCCCTTTTCTGGAGTACCGCGAAACGTAAGCTCGGAGTCGTAGGATTAAATTTGATTATAGCCATTTTCTAAAGTCTCCGAACTTATACGATTTCGATGGTGTCACCCTGCTTGAGGGTGACGATCGCCTTCTTGTAATCGGACTTGTAATTTGCAGTACCAGTCTTGCGGTTACGAGTCGGCTTACCCTTTTGATTGATGACGTTCACGCGAGTAACGTTCACGTCGAATACTTTTTCGACTGCAGCTTTGATCGCGAACTTGTTCGCGTCTCTGAACACCTCGAAGGTGTATTGACCGTCTTCCGACGACTGCAAGTTAGACTTTTCAGTCAAACGAAGCGATTTGAGAATTTTGTCTGCTTGAATCATTTCGAGCCTCCTTTCGCACGTTCGACGAGAATATCCATTCCCGTACGAGTGATGATGATTTTCGCGAAGTCGCACAAATCGGTAACGCTTACGATAGCCGCTTCTTCCAAAACGACGCCTCGCAAATTGCGAATAGCCAACATGGAAGTGTCGCTAAACGACGCATCGACGATCAGAAGATTACCTTCTGGAGCGATTCCTCTAATAAGACTGTTCGCTACGCTGGTTTTCGCCGGAGCGATATCCAATGAGTCGACAACCAACAACGATCCGTCTTCCGCTCTTTCGAACAAAGCTCGATTGAATGCAAGCTGACGTACCTTCTTGTTAATCTTCTTAGAGTAGTCGCGTGGTTTCGGACCGAATACGATACCGCCACCAACCCAGATCGGGGAACGCGAGCTACCGGCGCGAGCGCGACCGGTACCTTTTTGACGCCAAGGTTTCTTGCCGCCACCGCGAACTTCGCCGCGTGTTTTCGTATTGGCACTACCCTGACGACCGTTCGCCGCTTGGGCTACGATCACTTCTTTAACAGCTTGAACGCCTTTACCGTCTTCGAACACTGGAATGTCGAATTCGCTTTCGCCGCTTTCGCTGCCCTCGTTACTAAATATTTTAAGTTTCATGGTCTTTCAGTCCTTTCAGGCTTATTTACCTTTGATGGCACTACGTACGAGAACCGTGTCGCCATTGGCTCCAGGGATTCCGCCTTTAACCAAGATCAGGTTTTTTTCGGCATCGATTTTCATAATCCGGAGATTCTGAACCGTGCGTTGTTTACCACCCATACGACCCGGCATCTTTTGGTTCTTGAATACGTGTCCTGGCCATTGGCAAAGACCGATCGAACCGATACGGCGATGGAACATCGAACCGTGAGAAGCAGGTCCGCCCTTTACATTAAAGCGCTTCATAACGCCTTGAAATCCTCGGCCCTTGGAAGTGCCGATAATATCGATCTTCTGGCCTTCCTCGAATTTCGTTACATCCAGAACATCGCCTGGAGCATATTCGGAAGACGCGTCGGTACGGACTTCGCGAATCGTACGAGGAGTCGCTACGCCGTGCTTCTTCGCGTGGTTGCGTTCTGCCTTGCTTGCCCGCTTTTCCTTCTTCGTCTCGTAACCGATCTGAATGGCGTTGTAGCCGTCAGATTCGGTCGTCTTGACCTGAAGTATCGGACACGGGCCAGCCTGTATGACTGTGACGGAAACCTGAACGGTGCCGTCATAAATCTGGGTCATGCCCAGCTTCTTGCCTAAGAGTGTATAGTTCATAATTCTAAGAGGTAGGTGGAGCTTCTGCTCCGTTTTTTTAGACCCACGTTAGCGCCGGAGGTACTCCGACGAAAGTGTCTGCAAAATTGTTATATTATACGTGAATAGAGATATCTACTCCTGATGGTAGATTAAGCTTCTTTAGTTCGTCCACTGTTTGCGCGGTTGGCTCGATAATGTCCAACAAACGTTTATGCGTACGAATTTCGAATTGCTCCATGGCTTTCTTGTCCACGTGAGGCGACTTGTTAACGGTCACTTTTTCGATCCGCGTAGGAAGCGGAACGGGACCGGAAACGCGAGCGCCCGAGCGCTTAGCTGTATCCACAATCTCGGAAGCTGACTGATCGATTACTCGATAGTCGAATCCTTGAAGTCTGATGCGTATTTTTTGTCCAGTCATGAAATTTCGGATATAAGATTAAATAGTTTCTAACGGCTTAAATCGTCCGTCATTCTTGCTAGCACATTTGCCGGCACTTGTTCAAAATGAGAAGTTTCCATCGAATAATTCGCGCGGCCCTTACTGAGAGAGCGAACATCGGTTGCATAGCCGAACATCGTTTCGAGCGGCACAATTGCGTTAACAGAAGCGATTTCGCCCTTCGAATCCATATTCTGGATATGGCCACGACGACGATTAAGGTCTCCGATCACATCACCCTGGTATTCGATCGGCGTTGTAACTTCGACCTTCATCACCGGCTCCAGCAATTGAGGATCTGCATTCTTCATCGCTTCCTTGAAAGCGAAGATCCCGGCCATCTTAAATGCCATTTCCGATGAATCGACTTCATGGAACGAACCGCCCACGAGCGTCGCTTTCCAATCTACAACAGGATAACCGGCAACAACGCCATTATTCGCTGCTTCGCGAATGCCATCTTCGGTCGGCTTGATGAATTCTCTTGGAATGACGCCACCCACAATATCGTTGACGACTTCGATTCCTTTTCCGCTTTCTTGCGGCTCGAGCTTGATGACGGCGTGGCCGTATTGACCGCGTCCACCCGACTGGCGAATGAATTTTCCTTCTGCTTCAACAGAGGTGCCGATCGTTTCACGGTAAGCGATTTGCGGTTTGCCCGATCTAGCGACAACTTTGAATTCCCGCTCCAATCGATCGCGGATAATTTCGAGATGAAGCTCACCCATTCCGGAAATGATCGTTTGGCCCGTTTCCGCATCCGTTTTTACAACGAACGTTGGATCTTCTTCGGACAAACGTCCTAGACCAAGAGAAAGCTTATCTTGATCGGCTGACGTTGCCGGTTCGATCGACATCGAGATAACCGGTTCTGGAAATTGTGGTGGCTCAAGAGCTATATCAAAATTCTTCGATGAAAAAGTATCACCCGTCCAAACGTTCTTCAGACCAATTGCAGCGACAATGTCACCCGAACGGGCGCATTCTACATCATCGCGACTATCCGCTTTCATAATCAGCAAACGACTCACTCGCTCGGATTTGCCGGTACGCGGATTGTAAAGCATGTCCCCCTTTTTAATCGTGCCACTATAGACGCGGATAAAAATGAGTTTTCCGACATATGCGTCGCTCCAAAGCTTGAACGCGAGAGCAACAGTCGGAGCATTGTCATCGGGCTCGATAATGACCGCTTTGTTTTTGCGGTCATGGCCTTCGACTGGCGGCATATCAAGCGGGCTCGGAAGGTAGTTCACTACCGCGTCGAGCATGCTTTGCACACCTTTGTTCTTAAAAGCCGAACCTGGTATTACACCAACAAAGTTAAGCGAAAGCGTAGCCTTGCGAATCGCTAGAACGAGTTCGTACTCATCGATCGCTTCGCCATTCAAGTATTTATCAGCAACGACATCGTCGTAATCGGCAACCGCTTCGATCAGCGACTCACGCAATTCCGTAACTTCGCGATTCATATCGCCGGGAATCTCGCACTCGATTACATTGATCCCCATCGCATCGTCTTGGTCGAACTGAAATGCCTTAAGGCGAACCAAGTCGATCATGCCGGAAAAATGCTCTTCCGTGCCGATGTTCAAAAAGAGTGGATGAGCATTCGCACGCAACTTAGCCCGCATGTCTTCGACCGCTCCCAAAAAGTCTGCCCCGACGCGATCCATCTTATTAACGAATGCGATACGTGGCACGTCATACTTGTCAGCCTGACGCCAAACCGTTTCCGATTGAGGCTGAACGCCTGCAACGGCGCAAAAAACTGCAACCGCACCATCAAGCACTCTTAATGAGCGTTCGACTTCGGCAGTAAAATCGACGTGGCCCGGAGTGTCGATAATGTTGATCTGCTGATTAATACCAGCAAATGGGCCTGCCTTATTTTTCCATTGGCAAGAGATTGCAGCGGAAGTGATCGTGATACCACGCTCGCGTTCCTGCTCCATAAAATCCGTGACGGCGTTTCCGTCATGAACTTCTCCGACCTTATGAACAACCCCTGTATAATAGAGGATACGTTCTGTGGTTGTGGTCTTCCCAGCATCGATATGGGCAGCAATACCAATGTTACGCGTCCATTCCATAGGCACCGGACGTCCGGAGCCATTTTTCTTGGAAAGATCTGCAGGAGCTTCAACCATTTTACAAAGAACAAGGAAGGATCAAGCCGATCACCAACGAAGGTGAGCGAATGCGCGATTAGACTGCGCCATCTTGTGGGTTTCTTCCTTCTTCTTAACGACTCCGCCAGTATTATTGTAGGCGTCGATAATTTCGCCAGCGAGGGCGTCTTTCATTGGAATGCCTTTACGAGCCGCGGCTGCATTAACCATCCAACGCATTGCGAGCGATTCTTGACGCTCGAACGGAATCTCCAAAGGCACTTGGTAAGTAGCTCCACCAACACGGCGGCTCTTAACTTCCAAACGTGGGCGTGAGTTTTCGAGAGCACCGAGAAGCAAGTCCACTGGATCTCCCTTTTCAAGCTTTTCGCTCATACGCTCGAACGCCGCATACACGATACGTTCTGCCAAAGTTTTCTTACCATCACGCATGACGGTATTCACAAGGTGACCAACCAAAGCGCTTCCGTAACGGGAATCTGGCTTAGTTTGGCGTTTAACTGCTCTTCTACGACGTGACATTGTCTAAATAGGTTTTAAATTATTTGGCTTAGGCCTTAGGACGCTTAACGCCATACTTCGAACGACTGCGGCGACGTTTATCTACACCCATGGCATCCAAGGTTCCGCGAACGATGTGATAACGAACACCAGGAAGATCCTTCACACGACCGCCACGCACCAACACAATACTGTGCTCCTGCAAGCTGTGCCCTTCATCAGGGATGTATGCGATCACTTCGATTCCGTTCGTCAAACGAACTTTAGCCACTTTACGGATAGCCGAATTTGGCTTTTTAGGCGTACGAGTCATCACTTGAACGCAAACGCCACGACGAAATGGGTTAGATTCAAGCGCAGGTGCCTTGGACTTAGTCCTGGACACCTTTCGGCCTTTTCTGACGAGTTGATTAATTGTTGGCATGATGAGTGATTTTGAGAAAGGAGCGTGAACTTACTGGAAGCCGTTTCCTCGGCAAGTACTTTCTGCCGAAAAACGAGTAAAAAGCAGACCCCTCCACAAAGTGGCTTGATTTGCTTTCTGCATGAGCGAATTCCCGGAGGGGGAATCCTATGTTTTATCAGCTACGATAAATTGAGAGCCTTGCGTTTTGTCCATCAGTCCTAATGACATCAAGGTAAAAGCGCAATCAATCGAAGAATATGTTACATTTCTCAACAGCCCTCCACTGCGAAGCCCAAGGAATCATCGCCCACTACGGAATGAAGCCTAGTGGCGGACACGGTCGAGCGCAGTTCTTCGAGGGCGAAAAAGCCCGGCTCGCAATCACTGGAGTCGGGGCTCTAAACAGTGCTATCGCCACAACCGCACTCGGATCGCAGCACCCAAACGACGAAGTGATTTGGCTAAACGTGGGAATATGCGGACATCTCGATGCACCCATCGGTGCACCATTCATCGCCAATCGAATATCATCGTACGGCTCGCGGGATAAGCTCTATCCTCAACTTCCCTGGAAATCGAACCTCAAAGGCGTCGAACTCCAGACGCTCAGCGAGCCTTCGACGAACTATCAACTAGACCAGGCATTCGACATGGAAGGCTTTGGCTTCTACAAAGCCGCCCTCGGATTTACCTCAACGGAATTCATTCACTGCATCAAAGTGGTTTCAGACAATGCCGCTCAACCCGCAAGTTCCCATTTCGACAAAGACGCCATTGCTCGTATGATCGCGCTTCAAATTCCCGCGATCGAACTCCTTTGCGCGAGTATCGACGAATCGCGGCCCAGGAAAGCTTCATCGAAATGGTCCTGTCGCTTTACCCAAAACGCCAAAGCTCAATTCCGATTCACCGAAACGGAGACTCACCAACTCAATAGGCGCGTCACACAACTCGACGCTATCCTCAAGCAAGACGAAAAAACGAAGACCGATCTTCTATTAATCAAAAGCTCAAACAAGAAGATCCTCCTCTCTCAACTTCAACTAACGATCGACCAATCTTCCGCTCGGATCATCTGCTAATGTTTGACCGTATCTATATAGAAGCAGCAATCCGCGAACACCCACGAACTAGAGCCCTACTGGAGCGTTATCCCAAAGCGGAACGCGTTCACTGTGAGCGTTATGGCGAGATTTTTAACCCAAACCGCCAGGACTTCCGCATTCAGAAGCAAAATCCCGCACTTATTCTAGCGGAAAAGCGCGGAACACGCGTCCTGCCAACCCCTCTCGATTACGGACTTGGAGCAGACCGGCACTACTATTTCTCGCACATGCTAAATTGCTTGTACGATTGCCGCTATTGCTTCCTCCAAGGCATGTACCAATCGGCCAACTATATCCTCTTCGTCAATTTCGAGGATTTTCAGTCAGATATTCGAGCCACTGCAGAGTCTCAGCCCGACGAACAACATTTTTTCTTCAGCGGCTACGATTGCGACAGTCTCGCGATGGATAGCGTCACGGGATTTGCCGACGCCTTTCTTCCCACCTTCGAGGACTTGCCTAATGCATGGCTCGAACTGAGAACGAAGAGCGTAAATGTGAAACCGCTTCTGGAACGCACCCCTCTGCCAAACGTCGTCGCCGCTTTCAGCCTAAACCCAAAACCCATAGCTAAATCCCTCGAACACCGAGCCCCGCCCCTATCCGCTCGAATCAGCGCTTTAAAGAAGCTGACCGAAGCCGGTTGGAAGGTAGGCCTTCGTTTCGACCCGTTGATCCATTTCGAAAACTGCATCGATGTCTATCGAGACTTCATCGATCACGTGTTCGACTCAATTCCGATTGAAGCCGTCCATTCCATTACGCTCGGCAGCTTTCGGTCGCCCAAAAGCGTTTTCAAAAAAATGGAATCCCTTTACCCCGAAGAGCCGCTATTCATGGGGAATCTCGAACTCAAAAACGGAATGGTCGCCTACGAGAAATCCATCGAGAATGATCTATTCGCAAGTGCCCGGGAACGAATTCTCCAACACGCAGACGAAAACAAATTCTTCCCCTGTCAATAGAGCGGAATCCGCCAAAGCGGATACCCACAAAAAAGCCGCGACCTAAGTCGCGGCTTGAAATTTGAAATCGAGACTTTCGTCTGGACTAGATCACTTCTGAACTTGGAACGGCTTCCGCGACTTCTTCCGCAGGAGCTTCTTCCAATTCGCTGCCGAATGGTAGCGTGATACGAAGATCGCGATACTGAGGCAAACCTGTTCCTGCTGGAATCAAGTGACCCATGATCACGTTCTCCTTGAAGCCCTTCAGCTTGTCGATCTTGCTCAATGTCGAAGCATCGGTCAAAACACGCGTCGTTTCTTGGAAAGAAGCTGCCGAGATGAAACTTTCCGTTTCAATCGATGCCTTCGTAATTCCGAGAAGAACGGGCTCCGCTTCAGCAGGCTTACCACCAGCTTCAATGATCCGATTGTTCTCACGCAAGAATGTCGTGCGTTCAACTTGCTCGCCCCAGAAGAACTCCGTATCGCCTGGATCGGTGATCCGGACCTTGCGCAGCATCTGTCGAATGATCAGCTCAATGTGCTTATCATTAATCGTAACGCCCTGCAGACGGTAAACTTCCTGAACTTCGTTGATTAAGAATTCGTACAAACGATTCGGTCCGAGAATATCGAGAATCTCATGAGGATCCGCAGAACCTTCAGTCAAGTGCTGACCCTTGTGAACCACGTCGCCTTCTTGAACGATGATCTGCTTCACGTGAGGAATCAGATGCTCTTCGTCCGTTCCGGTTTCTTCATTTGAAACGATTAACTTGCGCTTAGCGCGAATCGTTCCGCCGAAAGAAACAACACCATCCAAACGAGCCATTTCAGCGGCTTCCTTTGGACGACGAGCTTCGAACAATTCAGCAACACGTGGAAGACCACCAGTGATGTCCTTAGTCTTCGAAGCCTGACGTGGCGTCTTAGCGAGCAAAGCGCCTTGAGCGATTACATCGCCTTCAGCTACTGCAACCTGAGCACCGGTTGGAATGCCGTAAACCGCGAGCACCTTGCCAGCTTCATCACAAACTTCCACAGATGGATTCAAGTCTTCCTTGTGCTCGATAATCACCGTAGCAATACGACCAGAACTCTCATCGAGCTCCTTCTTGATCGTTACTCCACGAATCATATCGCGGAAACGAACCGTACCAGCCTTTTCCGACAAATTGGGAATATTATACGGATCCCAACTTGCGAGAACCGCACCAGCTTCAATTGTATCTCCATCCGAAACACGGATAGCCGAACCAACTACGATATCATAAGCTTCCAATTCGCGATCGTTCTTATCCATAACCTGGATTGCTCCAGTCTTATTCAAAGCGATATAGACAGGACCCTCAGATGTCTCGATATGAACCAAACGCAGACCGCGATACTTAACTCGGCCAGTATTGCGAACGATAATACGCGGATCCGTAACAATCGAACTCGCGATACCACCAATATGGAAAGTACGCATAGTCAACTGAGTGCCCGGTTCGCCGATCGACTGAGCTGCGATAATGCCAACTGAATCGCCAAGCTTCGCAACGTCGTTGCTCGCCGGATTGATTCCGTAAGACTTCGCATCAACACCGTATCCGGAAGTTGAAGTCAGAGGAGACATCACCTTAAGGCGCTCAATTCCACATTCTTCAAGTTTTTGAGCGGAATGTTCCGTGATCAACTCGCCAGAAGTAACGATAATTTCGTCTGGATTAGACGGATTGAAAACATCGTCGCAAGAGCAACGCCCTTCGATACGTTCGCGGAGACTAACGATCTCGTCATCACCTTCGAAAATCGACTTCTTCCAGATACCATCCCGAGTGCCGCAGTCGGGCTCCGTGATAATAACATCCATCGCAACGTCACAAAGCTTACGAGTTAGGTAACCCGCGTCCGCCGTCTTAAGAGCGGTATCCGCAAGACCCTTACGAGCTCCATGAGTCGAGATAAAGTACTCGAGAACGGTAAGACCTTCGCGGAAAGACGAAAGAATCGGACGTTCGATGATTTCACCAGAAGGCTTGGCCATCAAACCACGCGTTCCGCAAAGCTGACGGACCTGATTCGGATTACCACGCGCTCCGGAATCCATCATCACGAATACTGGATTAACGCCACCCTTACCACCGTTGGTTTTCAACTCATGGAAAACCGCCTTCTTGATTTCGTCGGTAGCAACCGTCCAAATATCGATGATCTTATTGTAACGCTCACCTGTAGTGATAATACCCTTACGGTACTGCCCCTCAACTTCGTCGATTTTGCCAAAAGCATTCGCAACAATCTGAGTTTTACTCTCAGGAATAATCATATCGTCGATACCGATCGATACGCCTGCCATTGTCGCCACGTCGAAACCAAGTTTCTTCAAACGATCAAGCGATAGAACGGTTTCTTCCGGGCCAGATACCTTGTAGGTATTGCTGATGATATTTCCGAGTTCGCTCTTATCCACCTGGAAATTCAGAAAGCCCAAAGCCTTCGGCCAGATCTGACTAAAACGAATACGACCAATAGTCGTGGTGATTGTTTTGTGAGTGCTGTTTCCGAAAACCGTTTCACAGCCGTAGTCCGGATTTGGAATACGAATCCAATCGTGCGTTACCTTCGCTCCATCCATCTGAGCAAATAGAGCTTCGCTTTCCGTTCCCGCAAGAGGGACACGTACGCCTTCTACCATAGGCTCTGGCTCAAGAGTCAAATAGTAAGAACCAAGGATAACGTCCTGCGACGGAGTCAAAATCGGCTTGCCGCTTGATGGCGAGAAGATATTTCCTGATGCCATCATCAATGTCTTGCATTCCAAAACCGCTTCTAGCGAAAGTGGAACGTGGACAGCCATTTGGTCACCGTCAAAGTCAGCGTTGTACGCAGTACAAACGAGCGGGTGAACACGAATAGCTTCACCTTCAATCAATACCGGTTCGAAAGCTTGGATCGACAATCTGTGAAGCGTTGGAGCGCGATTCAATAGAACCGGATGACCCTTCGTCACTTCTTCGAGAATGTCCCAAACTTCTGGAGACTTTTTCTCGATCATACGACGAGCTCCACGAACCGTGTGAACGAAACCGAGTTCCTTCAAACGGCGAATGATGAATGGCTCGAAAAGAACCAAAGCCATTTTCTTAGGCAATCCACACTGGTGCAAGCGCAACTCAGGTCCAATAACGATAACCGATCGACCAGAGTAGTCGACACGCTTACCGAGAAGATTCTGACGGAAGCGACCTTGCTTGCCCTTGAGCATATCGCTCAAAGATTTCAAAGGACGATTGCCGGCGCCGGTAACTGGACGACCATGACGACCATTATCGAACAACGCATCAACCGCTTCTTGCAGCATGCGTTTTTCGTTATGAATGATAACGTCCGGAGTCTTCAACTGCATCAAGTTCTTGAGGCGGTTGTTCCGGTTGATCACGCGGCGATACAAATCATTAAGATCGGAAGTCGCGAAACGACCGCCTTCCAATGGAACGAGAGGACGCAAATCTGGTGGAATTACAGGAAGTACTTCCTGTACCATCCACTCAGGGCGAGAACTCGATTTGATGAAACCTTGAATAACCTTCAAGCGCTTCGCCAATTTCTTCTTGATCTGTTTGGACTTGGTACTGCGCATCGCTTCCTGAAGCTCGAGCACAGTCGAAGGTAATTCCATCACGGAGAGTACGTCGCGAAGCGCTTCCGCTCCCATCTTAGCAACGAAAGAATCGTCGCCATACTCTTCCATCGCCTGGATGTATTCCTGGTCCGTAAGCAACTGCTTCTCTTCAAGAGGCGTGCGACCAGGATCAGTCACCATATAGGCTTCGTAATAGATTACGCGCTCCAAGCTGCGAGCCGTCATATCGAGCAAAAGCCCTAGACGCGATGGCATGCTCTTGAGGAACCAAATGTGTGTAACGGGAACCGCCAACTCGATGTGGCCCATTCGCGAACGACGAACGCGCGAGACAGTCACCTCAACACCACAGCGGTCACAGATTACGCCTTTGTATTTGATTCGCTTATACTTTCCACACGCGCATTCATAGTCGCGAACTGGTCCGTAGATGCGCTGGCAGAAAAGCCCGCCTGGCTCCGGCTTGAATGTACGATAGTTAATCGTTTCCGGATTCTTGACCTCTCCACGAGACCAGGAGCGAATCGTTTCCGGAGAAGCGACGTTAATCGTTACGCAATCGAAATTCGATTCACGTTCGACGCCGAGTGTATCTTGAGCTTCTTGGGTAGACATTTTTTGATCCTAGTTGATTGGCGTTTATTTATAACCCAACTCGCTCTGGCGACCGAGACGGATGTCCAGGCCAAGAGATTGGATTTCTTTGATCAATACGTTGAATGATTCTGGAGTACCGGCTTGCAAAGTAGCATCACCCTTGACGAGCGATTCGTAGATCTTCGTACGTCCCTGGACGTCATCCGACTTAACGGTGAGCAATTCCTGGAGCGTGTATGCGGCGCCGTAAGCTTCGAGAGCCCAGACCTCCATTTCTCCGAAACGCTGTCCGCCGTACTGAGCCTTACCGCCCAATGGCTGTTGCGTAACCAAAGAATAAGGACCGACTGCACGAGCGTGGATCTTATGGGAAACCAAGTGATTCAGCTTCATCATATACACCCAACCGACAACCACTTCCTGGTCTAGCTTTTCACCACTGCGACCATCGTAGAGAACGCTCTTACCAGTCGTTGGCAATCCAGCGTCCGCCAAATGCTGACGTACGGTTTTTTCCGGAATACCATCGAATACTGGAGTCGAAACCTTCATCCCGAGAACCTTACACGCCCAACCCATATGGGTTTCAAGGACCTGGCCCACGTTCATACGAGAAGGTACGCCCAGTGGATTCAAACAGATTTGAATCGGCGTGCCATCCGGCATATACGGCATGTCTTCTTCAGGTACGATCTTAGCGATGACACCCTTATTACCGTGGCGTCCCGCCATCTTATCGCCGACCTTAAGTTTTTCCTTGGTAGCAATGTAAACCTTAACCTGCTTGATAACGCCTTGTGCAGCATCATCGCCGGTTTCGATATTCGCAGTCTTGCGCTCGCGATCCGATTCCAACTCATCGAACTTACCTTGGTAAGAACTGATGATCTCCATAATCTTGATACGAACAGGAGAAGGATCGATTTCAACGTGCTTGGAAACCGCCGCTAACTTACGCAATAACGTCTTGGTGATCTTACGATTCGCAGGAATAATGATTTCGCCATTCTGGCCATTCACTACATCCAAAGGAATCTTTTCACCGAGAAGGATATTAGAGAGCGCTTCGGTCAAACCTTCGCGAAGTTTCTCCATCTGCGTCTTGTATTCTTCGTTGATCTGCTTCACCTGACGGCGACGATCCGAAGGACTCAAACGCTCGCGCTCGTAATCGATACGGCTCGAAACTTTGACATCCATAATGATGCCTTCGACACCCGATGGAACGACCAAGGAACTGTCCTTAACATCCGCTGCCTTCTCGCCGAAAATAGCGCGAAGCAGTTTTTCTTCCGGAGCCAATTCAGTTTCGCTCTTCGGCGTGATCTTTCCGACAAGGATATCTCCCGGATGGACTTCTGCTCCAATGCGGATAACGCCGTCGTGATTCAAGTTGCGAAGCGCTTCTTCACCGACATTCGGAATATCACGGGTAATTTCTTCCGGTCCGAGTTTTGTATCTCGGGCGGTTACTTCGAACTCGGCCACGTGGATCGATGTGTAGATATCGTCCTTAAGAACCTTTTCGGAAATTAGAATAGCATCCTCGAAGTTGTAACCATTCCAAGGCATGAACGCCACCAGGATGTTACGTCCCAAGGCCAATTCGCCCAGTTGAGTACAAGGACCATCCGCGATAATTGCGCCTGCCTCAACCCGTTGGCCTTTCGCGACGATTGGTTTTTGATTAAAGCAAGTACCAGCATTCGAACGCATGAATTTGCGTAGCTCGGTAACGTGCACTCCATTCGAATGATCGGAGATAGGCTTGTTGAAGAAATGCTCGGGCAACTCTCCGTCGTCTGTGACGACGATGCGATTCGCATCAACCGAAGCAACGATACCTTCGTGATCGGTAACGCAAACAGTCTTCGAATCACGAGCGACACGCTCTTCAATACCGGTTCCCACGAAAGGAGAATCAGCCTGCAAGAGCGGCACGCCTTGACGTTGCATGTTCGAGCCCATCAATGCGCGATTAGCATCATCGTGCTCCAAGAAAGGAATCAAACCAGCAGCAACGGAAACGAGCTGCTTAGGAGAAACATCCATGAAGTTGACTTGGTCTTTATCCACTTCGAGGAACTCGCCACTTTGACGTACAGTTACCTTTCCGACGAAATTGTTACCGTCGTCAATCTCACTGTTCGCCTGAGCGATAATCTTACCTTCTTCTTGGTCGGCGTTGAGATAACGAATCTCTTCAGTTATGTGACCTTCGACGACAACGCGGTAGGGAGTTTCGATAAAACCGAACTCGTTGACTCGAGAAAAAGTAGCTAGCGAGTTTATCAAACCAATATTCGGTCCTTCAGGAGTCTCGATCGGGCAAATACGTCCATAATGAGTAGGATGTACGTCGCGCACTTCGAAACCGGCGCGTTCACGATTCAAACCACCAGGTCCGAGAGCGGAAAGGCGACGCTTATGCGTCAATTCCGCAAGCGGATTAATCTGATCCATGAACTGAGACAACTGACTGCGAGCGAAAAAGTCGCGAATCACGGTCGTCAATGCCTTCGGATTGATCAACTTCTGAGGAGTAATCGAATCAACGCTTTGATCGTAAAGTGTCATGCGCTCGCGAACGAGACGCTCCGTGCGAGAAAGACCGAGACGGCACTGGTTCGCCAAAAGCTCACCTACCGTACGAACGCGACGGCTGCCCAAGTGATCGATATCATCCAGGTAACCTTCGCCTCCTCTAAGCTTAATCAAGTACTTGGTTGCCTCTACGATGTCAGACCCTTCCAGCGTGCGATGCTCGACATCGACATCCATTTCAAGCTTTTGGTTGATCTTATAGCGACCAACGCGGCCCAAATCATAACGCTTTGGATCGAAGAACAAACGCTTGAGCAATGCCTTGGCATTTGCAGTCGTAGGCGGCTCGCCAGGACGAAGACGTTTATAGATTTCCTTGAGAGCTTCTTCCTCGTTTTGGGTATTATCCTTCTTGAGCGCACGAACGATCGCCCCTTCGTCCGAAGACGTGTCGATAATCTTTAGCGCTGGGATTCCATGCTCTTCAAATTGACGAACGATGGCTTTAGTCAATGGCTCGAAAGCGCGGGCGATGATAACGCCCTTCTCCGCATCGACCGCATCCTCGACCAATACGTACTGACTTACGTTCTCCTTTGCCAATGCATCAGCAAGAGGCATTTCTTCAATAGTATAGAAGAGGTTTAGGATATCGAGATCCGAAGAGAATCCAACCGCACGCATGAGCGTCGTGATAAGAAACTTACGACGACGACGGCGGCGATCGAGATAAACGTACAGCAGATCGTTATTATCGAACTGGACTTCAAGCCAAGTACCACGATCCGGAATAATACGGAAAGAATGTAGAAGTTTGCCATTCGTATGCGGCGTAACTTCGTAGCAAATACCAGGAGAACGGTGCAACTGGCTGACAACGACACGCTCGGCGCCATTGATGATGAACGAACCGCGGCTCGTCACCATAGGCATTTCGCCCATGTAAATCTCTTCGTCCTTGAGATTGTCTTCTTCGCGAAGACGGAGTTTCACGTAAAGCGGAACCGCGTAAGTGATCCCTTCGCGGATACACTCGATCTCGGTCGCTTTCGGATCGCCAATCGTGTACGAGACAAATTCGAGCACGAGTCGTCCGTCGTAACTTTCGATTGGGAAGACTTCGCTGAAGACTGCTTCGATTCCATCCTTCTTGCGTTCGAGAATCGGTGTGTCCTTCTGCAGAAAATCCAGGTAGGAATTGATCTGAATTTCGATCAGATTGGGAGGACTGATAGTGTCCTTAAGTTTTCCGAAATTGATGCGGTCGGCCATGGAAGTTCCTTACTTGAATTGAGTAATTAGGTGCGAAATAGAATTCGAAAAAACGGTCGCTAAAAGGTGAATCAGCAGCCGGTATTTGGAGACAGCAAAGACAGGCGCGCGATAACGCGCCTGTCTTGAGATAAAAAGCTGTTAGAAACAGTACTGAGCAATGCTATTTAAGTTCAACCTTTGCGCCAACTGCTTCGAGCTTGGTCTTGATTTCAGCTGCTTCGTCCTTCGAAGCAGCTTCCTTAACTGGCTTAGGAGCTCCTTCTACGAGATCCTTTGCGTCCTTAAGACCGAGACCGGTGATCGCACGCACTTCCTTGATCACATTGATCTTCTTAGCGCCTGCTTCGACGAGAATTACGTCGAATTCAGTCTTCTCTTCAACAGCTTCAGCTGCTTCGCCAGCACCAGGTGCTGCGGCTACGGCTACGGGAGCAGCAGCGCTTACGCCCCACTTGTCTTCCAAATCTTTAACCAATCCAGCTATGTCGAGCACGGTTTGATTACTGAGCCATTCGATTACGTCTTCTTTTGTGATGTCTGCCATTGTATTATTTTGATCGGCTAGTTCGGTTCCCCTCATTTAAGACTGTTTATCAGCCCTAGCCTGTATCTTTGGTTTTCTTTATTAGGTAAGACGAAGGCGCAACCGCCCTCGAAATAGATAAAACTAGTTGTCGTCCTTCGCGGCGGCTTTTGCCTGAAGGACATTGAGTATGCTCTGTGGAACCGCGTTGATGACGAATACCATCTGCGAAGCGGGCTTGCTGAGCAATCCAAGCAGTTGAGCTCGCAACGCATCCAAGGATGGCAACTTGGCCAATGCTTGAACGTCATTTTGCTCGATCCTGTTGCTGCTAAGAACGCCTACCTTAACCTCGAACTTCTCGGCCTTGTCAAAGTACTTCGTCAAGATCTTGGCGACTCCAGAAGGATTTCCGCCACCGATGATGATCGCGTTCTGTCCTGTCAACTGGTCGTCCAAGGAAGGAAGTCCGCGTCCCTTTGCGGCAACCTTAAGGATGTTGTTTTTTACGACGTGAAATTCGGCTTCTTCCTTCTCAAGCTGCCCACGCAGTTCCGCGATATCCATAACGTTTGCACGTTCGTAATCCGCCAAGAACAGGTAGTCCGACTTTTCGAGATGATTGTTAACCTCGTCTACTAGAAATTGTTTTTCCGGTCTCATTTATCTAATGCTCCAAATTTAAAGGTTAGAATTTCGAGTACTCGGATCCGGCAAGCTTAAGGCCGGGAGTCATCGTTGCCGAAATTGTGGCACTGTGAATATAGTTACCTTTGAAACCCGCCGGGCGAGCTTTTCCAACTGCATCGATCAATGTATTCAAATTGTCGGTAACTTGCTCAACTGAAAAGGAACGTTTTGCGATTCCAACTCCGAGTGTTGCAGACTTATCGAGCTTAAACTCTACGCGACCTGCCATCACTTCCTTAATCGCCTTTTCGATGTCAGGCGAAACGGTGCCTGCCTTCGGATTCGGCATCATTCCTTTCGGACCGAGGACGCGAGCGATTTTGCGCACTTCCTTCATCGCATCTGGTGTAGCAACCGCTACATCGAAATCGAGCCATCCACCTTGGATCTTCTCGATGACTTCTCCGAGACCCGCAGTAGTCGCACCAGCAGCAATAGCTGCATCGGGATCGTTAGTAAACGCGAGAACGCGTACCGTCTTACCGCTGCCATGAGGCAACATCACCGTACCGCGAACCATTTCGTCGCCTTTACGGGGATCTACTAACAGTTTCATCGACAGTTCGACAGTCTCATCGAAATTTGCCTTCGGCAATTTCGCGAGCGTATCGACAGCCTCTGCAACTGTGTACTCTTTACTCAAATCGGCTGCTTCTTGAGCAGCGCGAAAACGTTTAGTCAGTTTAGCCATGGTGTACTCCTTGCAGTGCGAACGCCTTTCGGCTCCTGCGTTAACGGGTGATCTATTATGAGAGAGTGATATTAGTCGACGACATCAATGCCCATCGAACGAGCTGTACCCGCGATAATGCGAGAAGCTGCCTCTGGATCGGAGGCGTTAAGATCCGCCTTCTTCGTCTCGACGATTTCGAGAATTTGCTTCTTGGTCACGGTACCAACCTTATCGCGATTCGGCACGCCTGAACCCTTCGCCAAGCCAGCTGCCTTCTTAAGAAGAACTGCCGCCGGAGGGGATTTCAGGATGAAGCTGAATGATCTGTCTTGATAGACAGAGATAACGACAGGAAGAATCGTTCCTGCCTGATCCTTCGTCTTCGCATTGTACTCCTTGCAGAAGGCCATGATATTGACCCCTGCTGCGCCAAGCGCTGGTCCTACTGGAGGAGCTGGGTTTGCGCCGCCAGCTGGAAGCTGCAGACGAATCGTTCCGGTTATTTTCTTTGCCATCTGATATTCTAGCTAGTTATGCGTTCGACTTGCCAATATTCTAATTCCACTGGCGTAAAACGGCCAAAAATGGATACAGATACCTTGAGCTTGCCTTTGTCGGGATCGATTTCGTCGATCCGACCATTGAGATTGAGAAAAGGTCCATCGGTGATCTTCACTTCTTCACCTTCTTCGTACTGGATCTTCGGAGTTTCCTTACCCGAAGCCGCTTCGATTTGGCTGAGAATCGTGTCGATTTCCGCTTTCTTCAGAGCAGCTGGACGAGCTGCTCCCACGAAATTAATAACGCCGGCGGTTTCGCGAACGAAATACCACGGCTTGTTCAAAAGTATTCCGTCTTCACCATAGAGGTGCATACGGACAAACGCGTATCCCGGATAAAACTTCCGGGTGATTTGCGTTTTCTTGCCATTCTTTACTTCAACAACCGTTTCAGTCGGGACGAGGACTTCGAACACGAAGTCTTCCATCTCTTCCTCGACGATGAATTTATCCAAGTATCGCTTAACTTTCCCTTCCTGATTGGAAAGGGTTTGAATCACGTACCAATCACCTCGGGATCTATCGATGATTTCGACTGTTTCGTCTGTTTCGCTTGTTTCGGTCATCGCTTTTAAACTTAGCGCATGTAGCTGGTGAACAAGTTCACCACATTAGCGAGAGAGAAATCTGCTACAGCAATAAAGACACCCATGATGACAATCGACACGAGAACCACGATTGTGGAATCGCGCAACTCGGTGCGAGTCGGCCAAGATGCCTTCTTCAATTCGCCCATTGTTTCGCCTGCGAAGATACGGATGCTGCGGAAAGGATTTTTCATTAAACGAGTTTATAAGAATGGCAGGGCAGGAGGGAGTCGAACCCCCAACCAATGGTTTTGGAGACCACTACTCTACCAATTGAGCTACTGCCCTATACCTTAATTTTAAAAAACAGAATTGCCGAAACCCGATTTAGCGGGTTTCGGCAAGAGAAATAAACTGTATGCTATTCGCTTACTCGACGATGTCGGTAATACGTCCAGCTCCGATAGTGCGTCCGCCTTCACGGATAGCGAAGCGTTGGCCCTTTTCCATAGCGATTGGCTTAGTCAAGGAGACAACGATCGAAATGTTGTCGCCTGGCATAACCATCTCTACGCCTTCAGGAAGTTCGCAAACACCCGTTACGTCTGTCGTACGGAAGTAGAACTGAGGACGGTAGCCGTTGAAGAAAGGCGTGTGACGTCCACCTTCGTCTTTAGAAAGAACGTAGATTTCAGCTTTGCCCTTTTTGTGAGGTGTAATCGAACCAGGAGCTGCCAGTACTTGACCGCGCTCGATGGCTTCCTTTTCAACGCCACGAAGGAGAATACCAACATTGTCGCCAGCTTGACCTTGGTCGAGCATCTTGCGGAACATTTCAACGCCTGTTACAATCGATACCGCAGTGTCCTTAAGACCAACGATTTCGATTTCGGAACCAACCTTGATTATACCACGCTCGATACGACCTGTAGCAACCGTACCGCGACCAGTGATCGAGAATACGTCTTCAACAGACATCAAGAATGGCTTGTCGATTTCACGCTCTGGCTCAATTACATCCGTGTCAATGGCATCCATAAGAGCTTGGATGTTGGCCTTGCCTTCATCCGTGCCTTCGAGAGCCGCCATAGCGGAACCACGAATGATCGTGGTGTCGTCGCCTGGGAAATCGTACTTGTCGAGCAATTCGCGCACTTCCATCTCAACCAATTCGAGGAGTTCCTCGTCGTCGATCAGGTCGCACTTGTTAAGAAACACAACGATGCTAGGAACGCCAACCTGACGAGCGAGCAAGATGTGCTCGCGAGTCTGAGGCATTGGTCCGTCAGCCGCGCTAACCACCAAAATAGCTCCATCCATCTGGGCCGCTCCGGTGATCATGTTCTTTACGAAGTCCGCGTGACCTGGGCAGTCGACGTGAGCGTAGTGACGCTTGTCAGACTCATACTCAACGTGAGCGACAGAGATCGTTACGACCTTGGTCTCATCACGAACCGTACCACCCTTAGCGATATCGGCGTATGACTTAGCTTCCGCGAGTCCCTTGCCTGCTTGAACAGCCAAGATCGACGTTGTCAACGTAGTTTTACCATGGTCAACGTGTCCGATAGTGCC
>JBNMOQ010000016.1:0-39381 GCA_051275055.1 Candidatus Pelagisphaera sp. | reverse complement strand
GCACTCCCTTGAAGTCGGCGAAGTGGGCGGTCGTCGCCTCATGAGCGCGCGATAGCCTCCATTTGTAGCAGACGTTTTCATTTGGGCGCGAATAGCCGCACAAGTACCCCTTGCGGCTTTTCTTCATCCCGTAGTCGGGATCGCAATACTGAATGGGAGTTTGTTGCATTCGCTGCCCGACGGGCTCCCGCTCATTTCACCCGTTCGCTTTGCTCAGGGCTTCCCCATCTACGTGCTTCGCACTCCGTCGTCGACCTGAAGGTAATCGCCTTCGACGATGCGTTGCGGCGCCGGAGCGACGATAGGCGGGCAACTCTTGTCTTTAATCTTTCGATACTTGGGACGAATAATCCTATGGCGATAGAAACGAGGCGGTTTGACCTTCACTTCAAGGGTCTCCTCTTGGCCAAACCGCTCGTAGCTTTCGGGGTCGGCCTTGACCTCGTCGGGTTCGATCACCGTTTCGATGGGCGGAATGTGGTGTATCTATCTACAGGATACACCGATCCATTCAATCTTTTTCTACCCTTCGTACCACGCTTTTCTCATTCCGTCCTTCAGATCGATTCCCCCCAGAAGCAGAGCCAAAGCCTCGTTTTTAAGGTGAAGCTTTCCGCTCGCCGCGTCGGCGCTGCGCGGCCAGGTGAACCCTCCCTTCTCCAAGCGCTTGCCCATCACCCACAATCCAGTGCCGTCCCAGAACAATATTTTCAGACGGTTGCGTCTTTTGTTGGAGAAGACGAACAAACCGCCTTCCAGGGGGTTTTCCTTCAGCTGTTCGGTGGCTACTGCGTAGAGCCCGTTGAAGCTCTTGCGCATATCGACCGGTTCGATCACCAAATAGATCCTGACGGATGAGGAAAAGCTCAGCATGCCTTTAGCTCCCATATCCATTGGGCCACTTCGCTGCGACTTAAACCCGATCCCAGTTCGCATTCGATGCCGTTTGGCAGGCGAACGCGAAGAGCGACGGCATTGATCGAGGCCGCAGCCGTCACTTCGACCAGGTTGACGCCTGGCGATTCTCGTCCCAGCCAGCGTTTCAAGGTCGCGTAGCAAACTCCCATCTCCCGGCAGAAGCGCGATGCGCTGTATTCGCTTTGGTCGAAAAGCTGCTGCAGCTCTTCGCGTTCGCTTTTGGAATATCGTTTTCCTCTATCGTTACTCACGACCTCATCCTATCCTATCGAATGAAATTCGGGAAGGTGGTCGATTTAGTACCGCTTACTAACAATAAACGGATGAAGCGTTTAAACGGTATAGACCACGCTAGAATCTTCCAAATCCGAGTTTATTAACCTCATAGTATCAAAAAATCTAGATGTGATGAAGACCATGTGTCTCGGCACAGCCTTTAGGCGACGACGGAAGGCGCAGTTTGCAAGTAAGCGCGGGAGCGTAGTATATTGGTGTCGTTGTACTTATTGCTGGTCCAAGTTATTAATTGATGCCGTGAGGAGTCCGCAGGACAACGACTCGCCGCAGCGGCATTTTTAATAACTTGCCGCGGCCGGGGCACTGAACTGTTTCGGAACATCTCTAGTATCTCAATGAGGATGTTCAAAATACAAAACCAACAACGTTCCCTATGGTCACTTGATCTGCTTGCAGCAGAACAGGATCGCTATGCGAACAGGATTTTCTTTTGTTGTTTTTCCTGTTGGCACGAAGTGCCATCCTGTTGCCGTAGGCATCCAGCCACGTAGTGGCGATGTTTGAATATTTATTTAACAACTTTCCTCACTTATTGGACTGGCTCAGAAGTCTCGAAACTACGTAACCAAGCAGGTTGCGAGCTGGAACGCAGAACGGTTCCGGTTCTCTTGCAGAGCCCGGTCTTGTCGGTCTTCGACCTCGGAACGCGCATGTTGATTTTAGCCTTCGATAGGGCAATTTTGTATTCCTATCAACCTCCCCTCCGAATCAAATCGGAACCAATTGAATTTCCTATCAACCGCTCTATGAGATTCCAAAATTCGAGAGAGCAGCGTCAATGATTAATAGCAAATGGTGATATACGTCGTAACAGTTGCGATTCAAGACGGTGCGTTACTCTCATACTCAGAGCCATGTAACAATCCCCGAATGTAGCCAAAGGCAAACAAACGACCCAGCATCGTATAACCCGGGTTTTCATTCCCCTCACCTTCCAACTGCGGCACATGGTCTGGTCGTATCGGTCCATCAAAACCGACCTCTTTTAATAAGCGGATGGATTCAGCCATATCAGTAGGGCCATTGTCGTGAAACGTTTCGACAAACGATTCTGCAGTTCCTCTAACGTCTCGAAAGTGAACATACTTCACATGTTTTCCTAAGCGTCTGATGGCATCAGGGATATCGGAACCCATCGCCACAAAATTTGCCTGACAAAAACAAATACCGTTACTTGGACTCGGTACCAAATCGACCAAGCGCTCAAAATTTTCCACGCTGTTCATGATCCGTGCGTTTCCAAACAGTTCACCTAAGGGAGGATCATCAGGATGCATCGCCAAACTCACGCCTGCTTTTTCCGCTACGGGCACAACTGCTTTTAGAAAATCCTCCAGGTTTTTCCACAACGAATCAGCACTGATACATTCATCCGATTTGACGTCGGGAAATTCCTCGCCGCCAGAATGATCTAGCCTTACCGCCTTTTCCGCATCTGCCAAACTGAATGCCGTGACTCTTGCTCCTCCGCGTTCCAGTACGTCCAACTTTGTCCGAACCCAATCGGCTCCTGCCATAAAGTTGTAACACAGCACTGGAACACCTGCTCGACCCATATGAATGATCAATTGTTTCATGGCTTCCAATTCAGCGCCATCGTGGTCCGTTCCTAGTTTGATTTTTTCAATCGGGAGAAACCCTTCTATGGCTACTAGTTTCAGCCCTTCTTCCTCGACGCGCTGCTTCACTTCAAGCAAGTCCTCGTAATTCGGACCTGGGTAGCGGGCAACATATCCTTCGACGCCGCATTGCGCTGCGAGACGAAGGTTTTCTGTAGATAGGGGCGAGAGAACGGTTGAAATCCGCATAGCGACTATCAATTCAACCAAAGACCTCAAAACAGCCAACTCATTTTTATCCAAAAAAAAACTACTCAGGTTCCCGGTTCAAAAGTTATTGGTTCAGGGTTTAATTAGTGAAAATACAAAAAGAAGTTCAAGTTTGGCAATCACCACGGGAATTCATCCTTCTCTTCCAACGACTTTCAAATCAATCGTGAGGAACCTGAAAAGACGAAGAACAAAAGATTGTTAACCGTGAACGTTGAACCGTGAACTCTACAACCTGAGTATTTACTAAAAATGGTTTTACTGTAACTGCGATTTTGACGTCGCAGAAAGAATATCTCCCTGTCAGTCATGGTTGTAGAATAACTATGTCTTCTACCCCACAAATCATCACCTTCAATCAAATGCGCGAGTCCCTCTATGCTGCGGTTGTTTCCGACGCTCTCGACGCTGCTGGCTATCGATCACAGTCTTGTGCTACTCCACTCACAAACCTCACTGGGGGTGCATCCGTTCTTGTCGGCCGTGCCAAAACTACCCTTTGGGAAGATCTGGACCACGAGGACCCCGAACCTTACAAACTCGAACTCAAGGCAGTCGATTCTTGCCAAGCTGACGACATTTTCATTGCCGCCGCTCACGGCTCGAATCGCTCGGGTGTTTGGGGCGAACTCCTCACCACCGCTTCGCGAAATGGTGGATGCGTTGGCGCTATAGTAGACGGATCCGTTCGAGACACAGCACCCATGAGTCAAATGAAGTTCCCCGTCTTTGCTCGTGGCACCAATGTTTACGACAGCCTGCATCGTCAGCGCGTTACCGCTATAGACATTCCCGTTGAGATCGGTGGCGTGACCTTCAACCCGGGTGATCTAATTATTGCCGATGCCGATGGTATTGTGGTGGTGCCTCAAAAAGTTGAAGAAGAAGTCATCCGTGCAGCATGGGAAAAAGTCCACGCCGAGAATATCACCCGCGACGCCATCCGTGATGGCATGTCCGCTACCGATGCTTACAACAAATACGGTATCCTTTAATGAATACATTGCCACCTGCTCTCGATCCCAAATCTTGCCACTCCCGCCAGGAAGCAGTACGAGGCCTTCTCCAAGAACAGCAGCTCGACGCAGCTCTCTTCTTAAACCGCAACTATGTCCACGCCCTCACCGCTTATTGGCACGAACAATCCCTCACGCCGGTCGCCCTAATAGTTCCCCTAAATGGGAAAACCATCCTTGTCGCTCCAGGCGAAAACCTCGATGTCCCCGCCGCGGACGAACACCTATCTTATCACCCTCAGGAACTTTGCACGCTTGTTGAAAATATCCCAGCTCGTTTAAGTGCAGCTATCAGCCAGACGCTAGCACCCTTCAAACGCATAGGCACTACTGGCGGCGTTCCAACTGCCCTCGTTGAATTACATGAGTGGATCGACATCGCCACCGAGTACCAAAACCTTCGTCGTTGTAAATATCCCGACGAAGTTGAGGTCCTGCGCTATGCCATACAAGCCACCGAAGTCGCCTATGCGGAAGCGCGAAACATCCTCACTCCCGGCCTTTCCGAATTAAGTCTTTATGCCTCGATGCAGTCAGCGGCCATCAACGCCGTTGGTGAGCCTCTCTCTGCTTGGGGTAATGATTTTCGTTCCGGTGAACCAGGCGGTTTTCCACGCCAACGTCCGGCCGCAGCAGGAGAAATAGCAGTCCTCGATATCGGTGTCGGGGTCCGGGGATATCGTTCCGACCTGTGCCGAAGCTTTGCGGTCGACCGAAATCCCACCGATGTGCAATTGACAGCCCACGCTCGTGTTCTTGAAGCTTTGGATCATGCCGAAAAAAACATCAAACCCGGCACGAGCTGCAAAAGACTTTTCGAGGACATTCATACTCAGCTCGATGGCTGGAACGGCTACTCATTCTATCATCACCTCGGCCATGCAATCGGCCTCGACGCTCACGAAACCCCACGGCTCAATCCGTATTGGGATGACACCTTCCAAGCCGGTGATGTCGTAGCCGTCGAACCTGGCCTTTATGGCGAGGACCTTCGAGCCGGCCTCAGACTTGAGCAAAATTTCCTCGTCACCGAAACTGGCGTCGAGCGTCTATCTAATTTTTCTCTGGAATTGTAAGAGCCCCTTTTCACACAGCATGCCTTCTCTGTTCCAAACGCACCAGATCCAGGGCACCCTTGGCGAAGGCCCGAACCTTCTTATTACAGCAGGCGTTCATGGTGACGAATATGAGGGCATGGTAGCGATTCGGAAACTCATCTCCAAGATCGATCCCAAACAGCTCAGGGGCCAACTCACCCTTGTTCCATTAGTCAATGAATCTGCGTTTGCTCTGCGTGCGCGTGCCGGAGAAGACGGTCTCGATCTCGCGCGTACCTGTCCCGGCCGCTCGGATGGTTCCCAAACCGAGCGAGTCGCCCACGAGCTAGCCACTCTCATCAACAACGTTGATTACTATATCGATTTGCACACCGGCGGTAGTATCATGCAGGTAGATCCGCTGGTGGGTTACAACCTGGTTTCCGATCAAACAATTCTCAACACCCAACGCCGTATGGCGCGCGCCTTCGGTCTACCTATCATTTGGGGTACTTCCGCCGAACTCGATGGACGATCCCTTTCTGTTGCTCGCGACGCCAATGTTCCGGCCATCTATACCGAGTATTTGGGAGGCGGACTCTGCTCAGACGCAGGAGTCAAAGCCTACTGTCAAGGTTGCCTGAATGTCATGGCTGAGTTGGAGATGATTGAAACTCGACCCGTCCCAACTGCACCCGAAGTGGTTGTGGAAGACAATCGACCTGCTTCCGGCCATATGCAGATTTGCCACCCGAGTCCTGCGGCCGGTTACTTCGACCAGTCAGTCACCCTAGGGCAATCTGTCGAAAAAGACCAACCCCTCGGAAGAGTCCTCGATCCTCTAGGAGAATCTTCACATGAAATCTTCGCTGATCAATCCGGCCGCCTCATTGTTCTACGCACTAGCTCATCCGTTAAAAAGGGTGACAGTCTTGCTGTAATCCTAGATCCTTATACCACATGAAAGTCGCCTTAATTACAGGAGCAGCCCGAGGAATCGGTGCCGCCACTGCAACCGAATTCGCTAACGCAGGCTACGCAGTTGCTATACTCGATAGGGATGGGGAAGAGTTGCGCCAAACCGGAAGCAAGCTTGAACAGATGGGCGCAAAGGTTCTGACACTCGAAACCGATCTCTCCTCTCTGGAACAAATCGAAAAGGCTGTCTCTCAAACCGCAGAACATTTCGGACGTATAGACGTCCTCATTAACAACGCTGCCACCCGCGAGCTCGAAACCATTCGAGAGATCACTCCCGAAAACTGGCAGCGCGCCATCGATGTCAATCTAACTGCTCCTGCCTTCCTTTCCAAATGGTGCTCACCGCATATGAAAATCCATGGGGGTGTCATTATTAACATAACCTCCGTCGAAGCCCATATTCCCAAAGGCGTATGTGCCGTGTATGCAGCGACCAAGGCTGGCCTACTAGGCCTAACTTGGGAAACAGCCAATGCACTCGCCGGTGACAACATTCGTGTGATCGCCCTCTCGCCAGGTGCAATTGCCACCGATTTCGGTGCAGACTACAGCGGTGGAAAAGACGACCAACCTGCAGATCCAACTCTTTCAAAGGATATGCGAGATTACTCGGAGAGCGTCATCCCCATGCAGCGCTGGGGTACTGTCGAAGAAGTCGCCCGCACCTGTCGCTGGCTCGCAAGCGACGAAGCCTCCTACATAACCTCCACAGAGATAACGGTTGATGGCGGTCTGCGCCATACATGGATGACACGTGAGATTAAGAACCGGATCCGACCGGGAGAGTTCGAGTAATTACAATCTCACTGTGAGTATCTGGAAATACAGCGACCAGCTTCCCTCGCCGCCATCGGCGAAGCATCGTCTCACCCTGGGCGAAGGAGAAACACCGCTGATCGCCTCACGCTCAATTGGCCCTTCACTGGGCTTGAAGAACCTTTATTTCAAATTAGAAACGGTTAATCCCTCAGGTTCATTTAAAGATCGATTTGCGGCAGCAGCTCTCTCTCACCTACTTGCCAGCGAAAGCAAACGGCCTATCTGCCTGGGAACCTCCAGCGGAAACACAGGAGCAGCCCTCGCAGCTTATTCAGCAGCCGCTGGCATTCCATGCATACTCGCCATCGTCGACACCGCACCCCAAGCCAAACTCTCGCAAATGCTTTCCTATGGGGCACAGCTCATTCGTATCCGCGGTTTCGGTACCGATGCAAAATGCACCTTAGAGACAGTTGAGAAACTTCAATCCCTATCTACCCAACTAGGCACAGTATGCCAAGTTAGTGCCTTTCAGTTTGCCCCGTTAGCAATGGCGGGCGTGCAAACCATAGCCTATGAGCTTGCCGCTCAATTGCCAGATGGGATCGATCACGTCTTCGCACCCGCCGGCGGAGGTGGTCTGGTCCTGGCGGTAGCACGAGGCTTTGCTTCTATAGATAATCAAGCTGCGGTACATTGTGTTCAACCCGAAGGAAACGACACTATCGCTACCGCCCTTCGTACCGGAGCCGACCAAGCTTGTTCCTGCGAATGCACCACTAAAGTCAGTGGCCTCCAGGTAGCCAGTGTAATCGACGGCCATGAATCTCTTACTGCCTGCCGTGCCTCCGGCGGAACCGGCCACACCGTTGACGACCTAACGGTCTTTGATTTTCAGCGACGACTCGCCGAAGAAGAAGGTATCTTTGCTGAACCCGCAGCAGCGGTTGCCTTGGCAGGAGCCGCTCAAGCTATGGCTGCTGATGAGCTCGACCCCGACTCCAACATTGTCTGCCTCGTCACCGGCTCGGGATTCAAAGACGCTTCCTCCATAGACCGCATCAACACCGATCGCGAAGCTCCTCTTGTCGAAAGTCTTGAAGAGTTCGAAACGATTGTACGAGCAATAATCTAAAACAAAATGACAAAACCTCTGACAACAACACCGGCAGAGCAAGGATGCTCTTGCCCTACCATTTCAGCCAAAGGAGGTAGGGCCACTGCGCGTGCCTCGGCGAAGCGTTGCGAAGACGGGTCCCCGCAGTGCCGAATTGAGATCAGATCGAGAAATATTCGATTGGATTCTAACCTTATATGAAAAGAATAGGCATTATCGGACTCCTCCAGGAATCCAACACTTTCATCGAAGGTAAAACCACCCTCGAGCACTTTCGGGACGACCTCTTACTTGTTGGCGAAGCGATTCATCAACAGATGTCAGAAGCGCCTCACGAAATCGGAGGTTTCTTTGAAGGAGTGGCAGCAGCCGACTATGTGGCGGTACCCATTTTCCTGGCACGCGCAATCCCCTATGGAGTAATCGAAGCCAGCGCTTTCGATTCCCTGGTCGAACAGCTTCTCGATGAACTCAGAAGAGCCGGTCCACTCGATGCCATCCTTGCCGCTCCACACGGCGCTACCGTCGCAGAGAATCATCCAGACGCTGACGGATACTGGCTTGGTGAAGTTCGTAAAGCCGTCGGTCCGGACCTACCCATCGTTGCTACCATCGATCCCCACGCAAATCTCTCCCAGGCCATGATCGATGCCACGAATGTGATCATGGCCTACGAGACGAATCCTCACCTCGATCAAAGAGCGACTGGCCGTCGCGCCGCTGACCTTTTAACCAGAGTACTTCGCGACGAGATTCAGCCGATTCAGTTCGCCGCCTTTCCTCCCATGGCGATCAACATCCAGTCCCAGGATACTTCTACTGCTCCTCTTTCCGATTTCTATGAAAGCGCAAAGGAGCTCAATGAAAGAAAAGATACTCTTTCCCATTCCATTATCCTTGGTTTCCCTTACGCAGATGTTCCAGAAATGGGTTCGGCGGTTCTTGTCGTCACAGACAACGATACTGAGCGGGCCACGGAGATCGTAGGCGAACTCGGCAATGCCATGTGGGAAATGCGCCAAGAATTCGAACCCACCTTCGTACCTCCTCGTGATGCAATCAAGACCGCCCTCGCCTCAGCGGAATTTCCCGTCGTTCTCCTCGACATGGGAGACAACGTCGGTGGCGGCTCTCCGGCTGACGGTACGACCTTACTCACAGAACTACATGGTTGCGGCGCCACAAACGCCTTCGTTTGTATCTGTGATCCCGAATCAACTACCTCCGCTATCGAAGCCGGCCCCAAAGCCGAGCTCGAGCTAACGATCGGAGCAAAAAACGACACGCTACACGGCGTGCCCTTCAAGGCACACTTCCGTGTTCTTTCAATTCATGATGGAAAGTTTTTCGAGACGAAAGCCCGCCATGGTGGTTTCACACAATTCGACCAAGGCCCCACAGCCGTTGTTGAAACTCTCGATACAGAGATTAAGGTTATGCTTACCACCCGCCGTATGCCTCCTTTCAGTCTAGCCCAACTGACAAGCTGCGAACTAGCTCCGAAATTATTTTCCATCATTGTCGCCAAAGGAGTCATCGCTCCTCTAGCCGCCTATCGTCCCGTTGCAAAATCTTTTATCCACGTCGACACCCCGGGAGTAACACGAGCGGATATGACACGACTCAACTATTCCCACCGTCGTAGACCCATGTTTCCCTTCGAGAAATCTAATACCCAACTGCTCTAAGACCATCACACTTTAATCATAATCCACATAGTAAAAATACTTGATGACTAGTTCGCTTATTTCACGTCGCCAATTTCTCCAGACTTCAACGCTTGTTTCCGCAAGTACAGCCCTTGGCTTTCACATTCTTCCTGCAAAAACTGCTACCCCTGCAATTAGAATAGCGGATACGCGCACGATCAGCCAGCAGCCGGAGTATTACTGTAGTTGGCCGACCCTTACGCGTCGGTCAAACGGCGAGTTAATCGTGGTCGGGTGGCCGGGAGGCCCATGTCTGCCCCTTTGGCCGACTCGACCTCATGCGCTCAAAGGACGACGGTGAAACCTGGTCGTGGCCGCGCACGCTACTGGATGGTCCAATCGACGACCGCGATGCAGGCGTGCTCGAAACCGCCAAGGGCAGCCTACTCGTCACCACCTTTACTTCACTGGCCTATGAATCCTACGAACTAAATAAAGCACTTGCGAGAAAACCGCATGAAGAAGGGGCGTGGTCCGCCGAAAAACTAGAACGTTGGCAAGCAGCTCATAATCGTATCAGCGCCGATCAACGACAAGCCGAATTAGGACAATGGATGATTCGCTCAACCGACGGTGGAGTCACTTGGTCAGGGCGGTATCCGAGTATTGTAAATAGTCCGCATGGACCGATCCAACTTTCCGACGGCCGCCTGCTTTATGCGGGCAAAGTTCTCTGGACCGGCGAAGGCGAGGTTGGGGTCTGTGAATCGAAGGACGACGGCAAGACCTGGCAATGGCTGGCTGACATTCCCACTCGAGCAGGTGACGATGCGAAAAAAAGTTATCATGAACTGCACACCGTCGAGGCAAACGACGGACGATTGATCGTCCACATTCGCAATCACAACATGGTGAACGAGCGAGAAACTCTGCAATGCGAATCCAACGACGGTGGCAAATCTTGGACGACACCACATTCGATCGATGTCTGGGGATTACCCTCCTATCTAACGAAACTCAAAGACGGCCGCCTGTTGATGACTTACGGACACCGCCGCAACCCATACGGGAATCAGGCACGAATCAGTGAAGATCATGGAAGAAGCTGGTCCGAGGCTTTAATGATTTCCGAGGACGGGAAAGGAGGTGACCTCGGTTATCCAAGCACGGTACAGTTGGGTGACGGATCTCTGGTAACCGTGTGGTACGAAAAAATGAAAGGCTCAACAAATGCGATTCTGCGGCAGGCGCGTTGGACCTTGGAGGGATAAACAGCCCATGCCGTAAGAAAGTTAGAATGCTCCAATATTCAGAGAATTGGGCTAGCGTTCGGTTTACAGTAACCAAAGATTGCACCAGCCATGGAATGGATGTCCTCCCCTCCGAATCAAATCGGAACAATTGAATTTCCTATCAACAATCTCAACACGCGTCGCGCTTCGAACATTACGGTGGCGGATCTGAATCGCGATGGCTGGCTCGATCTGATCTGCAACGACGATTATTTTGGCACGATGCAAATTGTCTGGGGCGCGCCCGAGGGTTACTCGACCGAAAACAGTTGGAGCCATGCGACGAATGGGGGGAGTCCCAAACTGGCGGATTTGAATGGTGATGGGCGGCTCGATTTTATCATCGCCGGTGGTTTCGATACGGAGACCAAATCTCGTAATACCGCGACCCGTATCTACAGGGGGACCGAGGACGGCACACCGTCCTTCGATGACGTCGTTGAATTGGAGGCCTACACGACATGCGAAGTGGCTGTGGTAGATTTAAATCGCGACGGGTATCTCGATCTCGTGTCAGGCAATTACATGTCAGACTCAACTCGTTCCCTTCCGATCTACATTTTTTGGGGCGATGCAGAGGGTTCCTATAGTAATGAGAATCGGCTCGAACTTCCGGCCGAATCGTCCTGCGGGGTTGAGACCCTTGATCTGAACCGGGACGGCTATCCCGAAATCATTGTGCACAATCACTTGAAGGACGGTAACCACACCATCAACTCCTACGTTTATTGGAACGGTCCCGATGGGTTTGACCGAGATAATCGCACAGAGCTCCCCACGTTTGGTCCGCACTACACCATGATGATTGACGCGGGTAATCTCTACACCCGCAAGCTGGAGGAGACCTATGTGTCGGCTCCCATTGAAGTGCCCGATTCGCAACATTTCTCCCGGATGACGTGGGACGCCGAAGAATCGCATGGCGCGAAACTGTATATTCAAGTCCGCTCTGCAAAGTCATCGGCCGGATTGGATCAAGCTGATTGGCAGGCCACCAAAGATGGCCGTTTGGATATGCTCCCTCGGGAAGATCGCTGGTTCCAATACCGAGCCGTGTTCACCTCACCCGACGCCGCATCTTGGCCGGTGTTGAGTCGGGTAGTGATTCACTTTGAGCCCTAAGTGCTCCCGTTCTGGGTGGCCTGTATTCGCGGCTCTTAGGTCTCATTGCTTTGACCTTGGCAAGGGAGTGTGAGTGGTTAGCCGGATGCGGCGTAACCTCACCCCCGGTTCTTTACTCATCACCACGTTCTGTTTGTTTTCTGCTATGGCGACATTTGGATCCTCACGCGAGATCGCATCGGCCCGACAGTTCTTCTTTGATGATCAGATCATCGAGACGTTGGACAACACACGGCCCCGCCTGAATCCAGCGGTGAAGCTGGCCGACAATCCGGTGATCAAGCGCGACAAGCCCTGGGAGGGTTCCGATATGCGTTTGGCGTGGATCTTCTTTGATCACCAATTGGGAAAATTTCGGATGCGTTATTCTTCCGGGGAGTATCGCACCAATGGGCGCGACGAGAAGGGCGAGCTGATCGTGCTGGCCGAAGGCGTTCTACCCGGAGGAAAGCGCATTGTCTGTGAGGCGTTTTCAGATGATGGGGTGAACTGGGTGAAACCCGAGTTGGGCCTCGTCGAATTCCAGGGTTCGAAGGCCAACAATATCCTGCCGGAGAGTGCGCTCTATTATTACATTATTCAGGACATGCGTGAGCCCGACCCGGCGAAGCGCTACAAGGCCCAGGTGCGTGTGGGCACGTATGAGGGAAATGGGATGACCTATTCCACCTACTACTCAGCAGATACCTATAAATGGACCGCCTACGAAAACAATCCGATCATCGACACCGGCGATCAACATGGCCGCTGGGGCCCGAGCGCTTTTCTCGGCTGGGATCCGGTTAACGAAGTCTACGCCGTGCATATGGAAAACAATTACCACATGCATTCGCCGACGCATCACCGGCGTTCGATCGGCCGCGCGGAGAGCCCGGATATGATCCATTGGTCGGAGCCTGATACGATCATCGTCGTGGATGAGTTGGATTATCCTGACACGGAATTCTACCATCTACCGGTCTCCTTTTATGAAGGCTGGCATATTGGTCTTCTTTGGGTCTTTTCCACGACCAACACAACGTATGAACCCCACTTTGTGTTCAGTCGGGACGGCAGGAATTATGACCGGACTCATCGGGAGCCGGTTATCCGGGCAGGCGACAATGGAGATTTTGACTCGGTGGGAGTTTATGCGCAAAGACCGATCATTTTTGATGGGCAAGTTCTCTGCTACTACACGGGGACGAACTGGCGTTCACCGGAGCAACTGCTGGTGCTGGGCGACAAGGCGATGGCCGGGATCGGGTTGGCGCGACTTCCCTTGGATGGATTTGTTTCACTCGAGGGTGCCCGCGACGATTTCAGTGTGGTTACCACGCGCTCATTCAACTTCACCGGCAAGAATCTGTTTCTGAATATGCGCGCGGCCTTGCAGCAATGGGGCGCGGAAGCTTGCGAGGTGAAAGTTGAGATTCTCGATGGGCGTCACGCGCCGATTGAAGGCTTCGCGTTTGCGGATGCGGACACGCTCTCCACCACCAATATCAACCATCCTGTTTCTTGGGGTGGAAAGACGGATGTCTCTTCTTTGGAAGGTCGCCCGGTGCGACTGCGCATCCATTTTAGGAACGCGAAACTCTATGCGTTTCAGTTTCAATAATTGCTCATGAAATCCTGTTGCTCCTTTCGCGTCTCGTCGTTTCTGGCGTTGGCTCTCATCATAGGTTTGGGTGGCCACCTACAAGCGGCGACCGCACAGCCGGGGCGCCTGCTATTTGATGACTATTATCAGAAACCGCGTAACGATGCACTCTATCCTCAAGGCGTGGCGCGGGGAAATTCTGAGTTACGTGGCCTGTCCAATTTTTATTCACCTGAGGCGACCGCGATTCCCAATGGGACTTTCGTTTTCGCGGAGTTGATTGCCGATAAGTTTCAAGTAGAGACCAGCGGTGAACCCATCTCGGATGAATTATTGAAGGATGCCGCCGCCTACCTGATGGCCTGTCCTGTGAGAGCGGAACATGGTGGTCGCGCGGATCTGACTGCAAGTGATGCCGCGATCTTGGAGCGATTCGTCGCGCGAGGTGGCGCCCTCATCCTGATCGCCAATAGTATCCCGGATCCGGAAAAGAGCGGCGTGGACTTTGCGGGACTCAACTTGATCGCGCAGAAGTTTGGAGTGCAGTTTCTGGCGGAGCAAACTGACACGATCTCCATCCCAATTGCCAACGACCACCCCACGTTTGATGGACCGCGGGATATTATCTTTGGCAATGGCACGACGCTGGAAATCTTAGACGCCGCCGATCCGGGCACGCAGATTTTATTGGAGAGCCACAGTGAAAAAGCGCTCGGTCCGGTAGCCGTCTTAGCGATCCATGGCCAAGGCAAGGTGCTCTTGTTTGGCGATGCCGGGACTTTTGGAAACGCTCATGCTTTCCGCAGCGATCTCGATCACGCCCAAGCATTGCGACAGATGATGTTCGCACTTTTGCCGGATGGCCCTGCACCACGCTATGGTTGGAAGGAAGGTGCCACGCTTCAGGTGAAAGTGAAACAGGAGCAGATTGTTTCGGGTTATCCGGAGTTCATGAAGGTGATCAGTCTACCTCATCCCAAGGGGACCGAAGTCTTCACGAGCGGCATGCGACAAATCGATCTTGATGCTTCGGGATTGAGTGCGTTTGGGAGTAAGGATTTTGTGTCGGTGGTGTCCCACCGCGAGGCGACTTTTGATTTGGCCATCGGGGAATCAGATGGGCGGGGATACCAAGCGAAGTGGAGCGATTCGCAAGGCTCGCTGGACGCCAAGTTGCTGCCCTCAGGCCGTTTGGTGAATCCAGGAATGCCCGAAGCTGGCGACTTGGTCGCTTGGCAGTCGCTGCTACTTAACGATGCGATCGGTGCACCGCTTAAAGCTTATGCGCAGCCCGGTGAAATCTGGAGCGCGAAGGGGCTATCAAGTTTGCCTCAACTGCAATCGACGATGGCGCCGCGCATGGAGCTGGCATCATCGGATTACACTTTCGAAGGAGAGGCTGATTATAATGGCACGCCATGTTATCTGTTTAGCCGCGTCACTCAATTGGATGGCAAAGACTGGTCGCCGTCGGATCTGATCGATCCGGCCTACGCGATGCAGTTCAACGAACGCGACATCGAGATCCAAGCGGGCGGGCAATTGACTGTGGCTAAATACTGGATCAGCCGCGATGCGTTGCTGCCGGTGCACACCGAGATCAAAGTATCGGCCGCGATCTGGTGGGAGTATTCACGATTTCCAGCGAAGTATGTGGGCAGCCACGATTCCAAGAATTACGAAAACTGGGAGACGATCAATTTCGTGGCTACCTACGGTCGGGTATTCACCGCCGACTTTGAGTTGCGCTGAACGAGCGGCCTAAGGTTTACGTCACTCAACCTCACCCCAATTTATGAGACGTCTCCTGATTCTGCCGCTCTTGGCCCTAAGCTGTTTTGCTCAAGTCATCGATATTGCTTCGCGCCGTGAGCTCTTTGTTGACCACTACCTGATCGACAGAATGGACGGTGCCGAGCTGCGCTTGCAGGTGCCCCAAGATAGAGGGATCGCGTTTCCTTTCGACCTACCTCACAAAGGTGCGTTTTGCGGCTACACGTCCATGATTACACTACCTGATGGGGGAGGTTTCCGCGCGTATTATCGAGGGTTGCCGGAAGCGGGTAATGACGAAAGGGCGATGGAAATCGCGGCCTACGCTGAATCCGAAGATGGGATTCATTGGACGAAGCCGGAGAACAATATCGTGCTCCGCGATGCAGCTCCGGCGACCCATAACTTCACGGTCTACTACGATCTGAAACCCGGAGTTCCGGATGACGAAAAATGGAAAGGAATCGGAGGACTAGGAACAAGTGGTTTGATTCGTTATGTGTCGGCCGATGGGATCAAGTGGCGGATCCTATCAACTCCCCTCCGAATCAAATCGGAACAATTGTACCGAACGAAGTGACGCATTCATTTCCTATTAACCAGTGGCTCGGAGATCGGCCGCTACCAATACTAACAACTAGAGGGAATAAACGCAATTTTCGAAACTACGGGGTTTACTCTTCCCCTTATCCTTATTTGCTAGTGTCCACCTCTCCCAATGAACCCCTTTCTCGAGAAACTCCGACAACTCTACCCTTCCGACCGCCTTTACGAAGACGATGCGCGATTAACGCCTTATGTTTCAGACGGACTCACCGTATTCCGCCAAAAGCCTGTCGCGGTCGTCATGCCTCTCGACAGCGATGAAGTTGTCGAGACCTTGAAACTTTGCCACGAATTCTCCGTACCCTTCGTCGCTCGAGGCAGCGGCACCAGTCTCTCCGGCGGATCTCTACCTATCGACGAAGGCATCGTCATAAGCCTAAATCGGCTCAATCGCATCCTTTCAATCGACCCCGACAACCGCACTGCTCGAGTCCAACCGGGTGTCATCAACGCTCACGTCAGCGCCGCAGTCACCCAGCACAACCTCTACTTCGCGCCCGATCCATCAAGTCAATCCGTCTGCACTATCGGCGGTAATCTCGCCTTCAATTCCGGAGGAGCGCACTGCCTCAAATACGGAATGACCTCCAACCACATACTCGGCATAAAGGTCGCTCTACCCGACGGTGAAATCGTCCACCTCGGCAATGAAAGCCTGGAGAATGTCGGCCCCGATTGCGTCGGCCTATTTGTAGGAAGCGAAGGGCTCTTTGGAATCGCATTGGAGATTCAACTACGGCTCCTTCCCATCCCCGAGAGCTTTCGCACCATCCTCGCGAGTTACGACAGTCTTGAAGCTGCAGGCGAAGCGGTCGGCACCGTAGTGGCTTCGGGAATACTCCCAGGAGCTATGGAAATCATGGATAAACTCGCGATCAAAGCTGCCGAAGCAGCAGTTAGCGCTGGCTATCCACAAGACGCCGAAGCCCTATTGATTATCGAACTCGATGGCGAAGCAGCGGCAGTCGAAGCCGAGTTCACTGCCCTCAACGCTGCAATCAAGCAAACTCAGGCAAAAGAGATTCGCATTGCCCAGGACAACGACGAACGCCTGCTTATTTGGAAAGGCCGCAAGAGCGCCTTCTCCGCTGTAGGCCGCCTTTCGCCCGATTACCTCGTTCAAGACGGCGTAGTCCCGCGGTCAAAACTAGGCGAAGCCCTCAGGGAAATTTCTCGTCTCGGTTCTGAAGCCAATTTGCGCGTCGCCAACGTTTTCCATGCTGGCGACGGAAACCTACATCCCCTCATTCTATTCGATGGCAAAGAAAAGGGCGCCTTAGAAAAGGCTGAAGCCTTAGCAGGAAAAATCCTTCGCCTATGCCTCAAGCTAGGCGGCTCCATTACAGGCGAACATGGAGTCGGCGTGGAAAAGAAAGCGTTTATGTCCGAGATGTTTTCCCAAGCGGACCTAGACGCATTCAAACGTATTCGCCAATCCATCGATCCACACGAAATCTCCAACCGCGGAAAAATGCTTCCGGGTCACGAAGCGCCAGCGCTCTCGCATTCTGGTCCTCACCCGCTTGAAAAGGCAGGCATCATCTCGCGCATGTAAATAATGGAAAACGATTTCAAGCTGCACGAACCCCAAACAATCGAGGAACTCCAGTCCCTCGTCCGCGAGGCCTCCGCTATCACTTTAAATGGTAGGGAGGGTTCGCCGAGTCCTCCGAACACAACCCATATCTCCCTCTCCGGTTTCCAGAACATAGTCGAGTATCAGCCCGAAGAATACACGATCACCGTCGAAGCAGGAGCGAAAGTAAGCGACGTCATTTCCGCCCTCGCCGAACAAAGGCAATACCTTCCATTCGACCCGCCATTCATTGACAAAGATTCGACTATTGGAGGTATGATTGCGAATGGTTACTCAGGACCAGGAGGATATCGCTACGGTATACTGAGAGACTTCATCCTCGGTCTCACCTTAATCGACGGACTTGGAAACCGCATTAAAACGGGAGGAAAGGTGGTCAAGAACGCCGCCGGGTTCGATGTGCCAAAACTCATGGTTGGCAGCCAAGCCAGTCTCGGAGGCATAACCGAAGCGACATTCAAAGTCTTCCCGCTACCAGAGACCTACCGAACAATTCTATTTCGGTTCCATACATTCGAAAGCGGTCACTCTGCACTTCTCGCTCTAGGTCGATCTCAGTTCACTCTCGATGCCCTAGATCTCGATTCCCAAGGAACCCTCGTCGTTCGACTAAGCGGTCAATCCGATTCCATGGACGTACGTATCCAAGCACTGGAAACGCTCCTCGGAAGGAGTCATGAAGTTATCCCCGAAGACAAACCGATCTGGCCCACTTCCCTGAACCTCAAAGCACTTCCCAAAACCGGTCTCCTTCTCAAAATTCCCAGTTCGCCCACAAGTATCGCTGACATCGAAAAAAACCTCGCTCCTCATTCGACGCAGCGCCGCTATAGCATTGGCGGATTCGTTTCCTGGATACATTCGGATAACAGTGTAGACGAACTGTCCGAATTGCTCCGAACGCTCGATCTCGCCGCTCAGGTCGTTAGCGGTGATACGTTAGAACATCTTATCGGAACCGACCATCCCAAAGCGTTCTACGAACGCATCAAACAAGCCCTCGATCCCCAACGAAAATTCGCCGACATTTATAAACGGTAGGGAGGACTCGCCGAGTCCTCCGCACAACCCATGCTTCACACCATTTCCGAAACCGCGCTTAGCCCCGAATACTCAGGTATGATCAAACCGATCGAAGCCTGCGTACACTGCGGATTCTGTCTCCCCACTTGCCCTACTTACTCCACGATGGGCGATGAGATGAATTCGCCGCGTGGGCGTATTTTTCTCATTAAGGAAACGTTAGAAGGACGAATGGATCCTTCCGAGATCGAACCGTTTATCGATAATTGCCTAGGATGCCTTGCCTGCGTCTCCTCTTGTCCTTCTGGTGTCGAATACGGCGAACTCATCACACCCTATCGCGCTTGGAGCGAGTCGACCCGTGAACGCAGCTTCACAGAGAAGCTACAACGATTCGCTCTTCTAAAAACGATCCCCCATCCAAGCCGATTTCGAGCTGCCTCAAAAGTAGCCCACTTTTTCAAACCTATCGCACGACATTTGCCAAAAGGGTTCGGAGCAATGATCGAACTCGCTCCCGAAGTACTACCGCCAAAACACGAATTCAAGGATCACTACCCAGCCATCGAACCACAACGAGGACGAGTCGCTCTTTTGATCGGCTGCGCCCAACAAGCGCTTGCTCCACGAATTAATGCCGCAGCCATACGCGTCCTCACGCGAAACGGCATTGAAGTTGTCGTCCCGAAATCGCAAGGATGCTGCGGCTCGCTTGCCATGCACATCGGCGAATCGAAGGAAGCCTGTCGAGCCGCTCGCAAAAACTTCAATGCATTCCCTGCGGATGTAGATGCCATCATTACAACTGCAGCCGGTTGTGGATCTGGAATGAAAGAGTATACGCATCTATTCGCGGGACAGGACGAAGACGAACAAATCCAAGCGAACGATTTTTCGTCCAAGGTTATGGATATCTGCGAGTATCTCGACCAAATAGGTTTCATTCCGCCGGAAACAAGCGATTCGACTGAAATTAATGTAGCCTACCACGATGCTTGTCATCTTGCTCATGCCCAAAAGATCCGCTCCGCACCGCGATCACTTCTTAAATCCGTCACAGGAATCACACTACTAGAGCCTGCGGAATGGGAAATCTGCTGTGGCTCTGCTGGAAGTTACAATATCGAACATCCGGATACAGCCAAAGAACTAGGAAAACGTAAAGTAGCCAATCTCTATGACACTGGGGCTGACATCATAGCCACTGGAAACATCGGCTGTCTCGCGCAAATCGAATTTCATTCGAAAGACAAAAAATCTCCCATACGAGTTGTTCACACGGTTGAACTTCTGGATGGGATGAATGGGGAAGAGGTACAAGCGTTGACCAAAGACTATTCGCCAAACACCGCTTCCAGTCCCGCTCGCATCACCGATGCGTCAGGCGTCCGTCCAGTCCAGTATTCAATCCCAATCACTCCCTGACCAACCAGCATACTCAACCCGTCAATAACGCGACATCCTTTAGCCGTGGCCTCCTGCACAAGTCGCGTCTTTGGAGGATTGGGAATAACGTCCGCTACGATCATCTCAGAACCTAACGAACCTACATCCAATTCCAACCGTGCATCCACATCCGGATATAACCCAATAGACGTAGCATTGATAACGATATCCGTCCCAGCTGGCACCGAATAATCGTTCTCCCAAAGAACGAATTCCGAACGCAATTCTGGACACCGTTCCTTCACTCTCCCCTGCAACAAACTAACCAGGCCACGACCACGCTCTTCACTACGATTTACGATCGTTACGCGAATCGCTCCCGCCAACGCCATTTCCACGCTAATAGCTCGCGCCGCGCCGCCTGCTCCAAAGATCACCACTGACTTGCCTTTCGGATCATCAAGCTCGCGCAATGAAGCCACGAACCCTTTACCATCAGTGTTCTCGCCAATCATTTTGCCATCGCGATTAACCACGCAATTCACCGCCCCCATAAGCTCAGCCGATTCGCCAAGACCATCCAGATACTGAATTACCTCAATCTTATGAGGGATCGTGCAATTGAATCCTTGAAACCCAAAAGCCCGAGCTCCCTCGACTGCCTGCCTCAAGGATTCCGGCCTAACCTCAAGCGTCAGATAACGCCAATCCAATCCCATAGCCCGAAACGCTGGCTCAATCATCGCCTGTGTTGGATTTTCCGATACAGGAAAACCATAACACCCAACCAATTCCTGCTTAAAATTCAGTTCAGCCATAGCAATTTAATTTACTACCCCCGAAAAAGCACCAACCAAAAAACCAATTACTTCGTGTTTCTTCGTGTCCTTCGTGGGCGACAAAACATCAACCTTCATTAATGATTACGTAAGTGCCGCTTTTTCCCGCGACCGCGATATCCAAGCGTCCATCTCCATTCAAATCGCCAGTAGCGATTTGCAGTCCCGTGCCAGCCGTTCCCTTAGAAATAGTCTTACGATCAAATTGCTGCTTACGCTTGTCCCAATTATAGTAATACAAAACAGCCTCTTCCATACCTCCCGGATCTCGGCCTCCATGAGCGAAAACGCGTTTCCCGGTAATCAACTCGTTTTCCCCGTCGCTGTCGATATCCGCCATATGCAGTACATGCGGCTGAGAAAAACTGTCATCAATAAGGTGCTCCTTCCATTGCAAGGTTCCATCCGCTGCAGGCTTCAATTGCTCGCGCCAGTACAACCCGAAATCATGACCCATGCCGTAGATGAAATCATTGCGTCCATCTCCATTTAAATCCTGCACTATCATAGGAATTGACGCGTGTAAGATCCAATCCTCATGCCATACCCAAGCCTGGTCCATGGCATTGCTCTTAGGGCGTTCATACCAGCCCGCCTCGAAGAGCACATCTTCTAGTCCATCGCCATTCAGATCACCAACTCCAAGGCCGTGACCATTCCTGTTCGAGCCGATCGTGATCTTCGTCATCGTCGGAACTTCCTGCATTTCCTTAATCGTGCGATTACCTCGCTTAACTGATACCTCACGCATCTCGGTAGCAAACTTCCAGGCTAGCAACGAAGTCTCCTTATTCCATGAATTTACGATAAGCTCGTTCACGCCGTCTCCATCCAAGTCATACATGATCTCGGCCTCATTGCGTCCAACTTCCGTTTCGACGAGCAGATGCTTCTCCCAAAGCAATCCGAGTTTCAACCCATCAGTGCCCGGATTACGATACCAGTTTACCTGAGTCTCGAAAAACGATTGGGAGATTACATCCACCCAGCCATCTCCATCGACGTCGTAAGGGAAATCGCCATTTGAATGAGCGTATCCTTTATTATCCTCGATAGCACGTACTGCACGAGGAATGTAATCCGGACCGGCAAACCAATTACGACCCGCAATAATATCGAGAACGCCATCGTTATTCACGTCCACGATCGCACAACCCTCATTGGCATCCACCGCAAGCAGCTTCTCGGAAAACGAGAGATTTTTCTCAGCTGCTAAAGCCAAATCAATTGATACGGACGTCGCGGCAAGCGCGAATAAGGGCAGAGACAAAAAATAACGGTATTTCATAAAAACGAGGTAAGGATTAAGATCTCAGATAAATACTGAAAGACCGATTCAGGCAAACAGCAATTCGCGCAGGTTTACTTTCCATTTACTACTTGTACTTGAGCAGACGATCCAGAGATTTCAAAAACCGCGATACTCAAGTCGCTATTCGATCGGTCGCCCTGAAGAGCCGCTAGGGTAAATGTCTGTTTCCCTTCTCCAAGGACAATGTGAGTTTCATTCTCAACGCCTTCCACTTCCTCTTGGCCACTCCAAAGGCGGAAGCCATCGGCATCGTTGAAACGCAAACCGATCTTGCCAGCGGATTTCACATCAAGATCGAATTGGAAGTAACGATACTGTTGTAAACCGGCGCGTCGAAGTGACGGAATATCGGCTACCGGCAACAATCCGTCAATCCGCGCGTAGGCAGGCAGCCATACGAAACGCGGATCATCGGTAACCATATGCTCGATCGGCTTGTGACGAACAATATCGGCAAACGCACGGCTTCCGTCCTGGTCATCCAAATACCGGAATGTCCGCACAACCGGTTTCGACGACACTTTATAGGCGCCTTCCTTTCCGATGCTCGAAAGAAACGTCACCAAATCCGCCAACTCATCTTTTCTTAAAGGAGCCGTCAAACCAGGCGGCATAAGCGATACCGGACTGATTGTCTGCGACGCTACATCGCTCTTGGCGACCAAGATACGTTGATCCGCCATATCGCGCAGCACAAAAGACTCAGAATCCTCTTTCGCCAAGGTACCCGCTAACACGCTGCCGTCTTTCTTCGTCAAACTCACCACGTGATAACCTTCTTTGATTTTCTTTTGAGGCTGCAGCAGCGAATCCACGATATAATCCATTGGAGCGCTAGCTCCAACACTCGTGAGATCCGGACCCAGCGAGCCCCCAGAACCACCCAACGCATGACACGTTATGCACAGCAGGGAATCTCGACGGTAAATAGCTTCTCCTCGCGCCGCATCGCCATTGGCATGCGTGTATCCAATAAAATCCGCCATTTGATCAGCATTCAATGCCTGGTTGAGCGACTCTATCCCACCTGCTTCTTGCATAGCTGCTTGGAGCAATTTTGTGTTCGTCGTTACCGATCCGAACAAACGCAGTCCAACCGTAGCCACATCCCCATCGATCGTAATGCCAGCAAGTCCTTTCGCCAATGCATCCGCCATTCGGCCATTCGAAATATAGGGACGAATCAATGGTCGAGCGTCATCGTTAGGCCCGGCATCGGACAATGCCGCTACGACCATGGGTATCGCAGCCTTAGGAGACGATTGAGCGTACCCCCCCGCGGCGCGAAGTCTTGTCGAAAATGGCTGATTCGAACCGCCGAGCCGCGACAAAGCGCTTTTCGATTCCGACGAATCAAGCGAAACCAATCCTTCTACCGCCGCCAAGCTCAGCTTCGCATCCGTATTCAGATCTTGAACCAATGCCTCTAAGGTTCCTACCACACCCTTAACTTTCCACGCCCCAGATAGACGGGCTATTGCAATACGACTGTCTAGATCGCCCTTTTTCAATAAAATCTCAATATCGCTGGCCGTTGCTTCCGGAACGACCTTCCGCTTAATTGCCGATTGTTCAAGAGCGTTAAGAACTTTCAAAACTCCTGGCAACGAACGGTTCGCTCGGCTCAAAGTCTCCTGAAATACATCAGTCACGATCGCAGCATCCCCGAGTTCGCCCAACAATTCCAAGGCATCTGGCATTACCGCTTCCTCGATTTCGCCTGATTTCCATAAAACGTTTAACGGCTCCAAAGCCTCTGGTTGATTGACGCAACGAATTGCAAATAACAGCGCTCTCGGATCCGAACCAAAGAGACGCGGGTTTTTGACGGCTGCTGGTAGCCAATCCGGTGCCAGTATTTTCATGGTCGTCCAAAGGCCGAATTCAAATGCTTCGTCCATCGATTCGCTGTAGACCTGAGATGCGAGGCTAGCAGCCCGAACGCCACCAAGCGCCCTCAGGACATGCAATGCTTCCAGTCGAACCCGCGGGTGATCGTCCGCCAATGCTCGCTCCATGAAATCGTAAATACCATCTACGCGTTCAGGGTGTTCCTCCAAAGCCCGCACTGCGGCGGATCGCGCATGAAAATCGTTCGAACTAAGCAACTGATCTATCAATCCAATATCGGGTTTCCTCAATGACAAGGACACCCAAAGGGCCTCAAGCCGATAAGTATCAATCTTCGAATCGCTCGCATCCAAAGATCGCACCCAGTTCTCAAGCGGACGAACAACCGCATCAGCGCCCCTATCCTTTAAGAAAAGCTTCGCCTGCGTTCGCGTCCAAGCCTCAGGCGCTTTAAGGTGCTTCAATAATTCAGATACCGAAGCGTTTTCAATGTCAGGATTTTCGACAAGCGCTCGATCCTTTGCCGTAATCCTCCAAATTCGACCATGCGTATGGTCGCGTCGCTCATCTCGAAAATCAACCTCTCCATGCTGAATAATCGGATTGTACCAGTCCGCCACATACAAGGCCCCATCCGGCCCCATCTGTAGATCGATAGGCCGAAATGAACCATGGGTACTGGTTACGATATCCTCCTGTTGCGGGGCGATAAAACCGCTATTGGAATCGACCGGTTTAAAAGAGTTAATTCGGTTTCCGCGAAAATCGCAGGTAATCAATCGGCCCTGCCATTCCTCCGGAAAATGCCGTCCCGATATTATTTCCAAGCCGCTCATTTTCGGTTGGCCAGGATTCAATCCCGGCAATATCCGATCGTAACCATGGGTTGTCCTAAACGCCGCTCCTGGAAAGCTATGAGAGATCCCTTCCGACCCGGCTCCATCGGATTGAAAGGTCTGCCCCCAGTGATCGAATTGAAACCCCCATGTATTCACCAAACCACGAGAATAAACGTCGAGTTCCATTGTCTCCGGACGCAATCGCCAAACGCCGCCGGCTTTCAGTTCGCGAATCCCATGCGGTGTCTCGAGGTAGGAGTGGATGTAGATCGACTGATTGAAATAGATGCGCCCTGCAGGCCCCGCTCGTAGCGTATGCACTATATGGTGGGTATCTTCCGTGCCGAAGCCCGACAATACCACGCGTTTATTATCCGCTACCCCATCGTCGTCTTTGTCTTCGAAGAAAAGCAGTTCTGTAGAGTTGCCCACATAAATACCTTCAGGCATCGCTAGAATAGCAGTTGGAGTGAGTAGTCCATCCGCAAATACGGTTCGTTTATCTGCCTTACCGTCTCCGTCAGTATCTTCGAGTCGATAGACCTTATCCGATGGCGTCTGACCCGGCATGATTTGCGGATACGTTTCAGAAGTGGCAACCCAAAGACGTCCCTTTGCGTCGAAACTCATCGCAATTGGCTTGGCGATCATCGGATCCGAAGCGAATAACGAAACCTCGAATCCCTCCGCTGGCTTCAACAAACTCTGCTGGTACGCCGGATCCGGGTTCGGGATATCCGTGAGTGCACGTTGAGCCCATGAGCTGGATACAAAAACCAGAGCGGCGACTACAAAGAGGTAGGGCTGCTTGTTCCAAGCAGCCGTGGAAGTCACATCAAGCTCTGCGGTTGCTTGGGGACAAGCAGCCCTACCATTGCAATTTCTGTTCGTACTCATCCTTCACCTCCCTTTACTCGTGTGAGTGTTAACTTGTAGGCTTCTGGTTTCTTTAGCTTAGCGATCTTCATTTCTTCGGCTTTAATAAACGGGTCGAATTTGGGGAGGTCGGCAGCATTCTGTCCTTGCTCGTGCTTCCGAAATCCTCGGATGTAGGTTTCGTTTTGCGGCCTCCATTGGTGAAAGAAATATTCGTTCTTTCGATTAACAGCCGCCCGAAGCTCTTTTGCCTGATCGTTAGAAGGTTCCCAAGCCAACTGAATGCCTCGCTTCCATTTCTGAGCGCTTCCGGTGGCAATCACTTTACCATCGTGTTCCAAGCGATATTCGCCACGGGGCAAATTCGCGACTACGAGTTCCAAGTTTTGACTGTGATCACCTCCAAGCGGCGAAAGGCTCAAGCGCTCGTCCTGCAAATCTAGAGCAAGCCCTCCATCCGAAATCCTCGAAGCGGATGCATCCACGCCCAAAGCTTCTGTTACTCGACCTTCCTTATCGAGCGACAATCGCTTGACTGTCGAATACTCCGTCAAGGTCTGGACAATCCGCTCGGCGGCCTGCGTGTATCCATAATCATTCAGATGAACGCCATTGTCAGTGATTGCCTTAGTCCCTCGAGCTTCAGATCGCGTCACTAGAGTATTGAACAAATCGACAAACGGAAAACCGCGTTCCTTCGCCAACGAACGAAGCGCCTCCGTGTAGAGTTTCAGTTTTTGATTTTGAACCTTAGGATCCGGCATAGGATCACCCATGTATTCCTGCGGGGTAGGCGACAGAATAACCAAACGGCGATTTCCAGTTTCGACCGCATTGATCAATGTACCGTAACTCTTGATAAATGCCTCTAACCCAGCTTTACCTTCAAACGCCGCCATTGCTCCGTAACTGAGAAAAATAACCGAGGGATCCGCTAACTGAACGTGGTTCTTTAAATTCTCGAATCCAGCATCAATCGGATCGAAAAATGCCCGTGCCCGACCGCCTACATTATCGCCTGACCAACCAATATTTCGAAATACGATCTCTCTATTCGGCCAACGCGCAGTCAAAGCCGTTTCAATATGGCCATACCGCATCGATCGCTCAACGAACGTATCGCCAAGGAATGCCACTCGATCGCCATCTTTAAGCTCGAATGGCGATTGAGAGCGTCCAACCTGAATCCCCAACGAGACAAGGCAGGACGCAACAAGGAAAAAGCGCGCAAATGAATGGCGCAGCGAGTAGCAACATTTTGAGGGCATAGGGGGCAAATTATACAAGACGTCGAGTATGGTGAATTTCGACCAAACGGACTAGGACAATTTCAGCAATGCTTGGTAAAAAGTCTATGTCTGAGTGACAACTAGCCAAAGGAACAAAGCGATCCCGAAAAAGAAAATGAAAACTCAAACATAGCATTTGTCTCGATATCGCAGAAAACCTACAATTCTGCCGTTTTTTGAAGGAACTGGCAATGACTACCCAAAAAAGCCGGGCAGCTATGCTCGGCTTGATTGAAATACCATAGTCGAAGGACACTAAATGTCCCTCCTCTATCCGTTATTCTCCAACGTGCTTGGCGAAAAACGCTTTAGCGCCTTCGACGAGCTCGGTTGGGTCGCTCTGAAAATCTTTGCTATCGGTTTCGATGGCCATCACGCCGGTCCAAGCCACGCGCTTCATTTCATCCATTAGTGGAACGAAACCCGATTCGCCTTGGCCAACCAAAGTATCGATCGGAACGCGTTTTCCGTCCTTATCCTCAACGCGCTTGTCCTTCAAATGCATGTCTACGACGCGTCCGTCGTAACCATTGAAAGTCTCCAAAGCATCATGACCAGCAGCCGTCAGCCAACCGATGTCCATGCATACGCCAATACGAGAATCGCGTTCTGCCAATACGCCACGAACCGTCGCTGGATCGCCATAGGCCGTTCCTGTGCCGTGATTGTGGATCGCAAGCTTGATATCGTATTCCTTCACCAACTCTTCGAGATTATCCCACTCGTCGAAATTCTTCGGCTCGACGACGACCACTTTCATATCGAAGAACTTAGCCAGTTCGAAGAGCTTGCGATTCTCTTCCTTATCCATCGAGGTGCGGCTTACTCCGATCGAATAAGCGGCCACGCCATGTTCCGACAGGAAAGCCTTCTGCTTCGCATGCGCATCGCGCGATGCGGCTGGATCGATATGCCCACGGAAGAACTCGATATACTTGATACCATGCTTCGCAGCGAAAACCACGGTCTCTTCGAAAGTCATGTTCCGGCAGGTCCACGACTGAAGCCCGAGCTTAATGTCTGCCTTTTTCGCTGGCTCGGTAGAACAAGCGGAAATCAATAAAAACAACAGAGAGATGAATACGTATTTTTTCATAAGATCGAAATTATAACTAATCGGAAATAGGTGATTACTAATGACTGCAAGCAATACCGTCACTCGGTGACCCAAGTCCAGCAAGCGTTCAAAAATCTCTAAACGGACCGCGCGGTTCAGCCGCTTCCATTATCGCCAGCCAGTTTTCGTAACGATCCAGCAATCGCTTCAGAACTTCTGGTCTTTCCTGTGAAAGATCATGCGTCTCTCCAATATCGTTCTTCAAATCGTAAAGCCCCTTCCCCATAGGACCCATATCGACCCATTTCCAATCGCCCACGCGAATTGCTATGGTGTCTTTCCGCTGCCAAAACATTTCCTTTCGCGGCGACTCGCGTTCTCCACGCAAAACCGACCACCAATCGAATCCGTCCATAGTAACATCCTTTGGTAGTTTAACGCCAGCTGCCTGAGCCAAGCTGGGCAAAATCTCCAAGCTACTTAGAAACTCCTCATTAACCGATCCAGCTGGCACATTCCCATCCGGCCAGCGAACCAAACACGGAACACGAATGCCACCTTCCCACATACGACTTTTACCGCCCTTAAGAGGACTATTGTCAGATCCACCTCCGCCGCCGTTGTCCGACAAGAAAATGACAATCGTATTATCAAGAATTTCTCGCTCCTCCAAAACTTCGAGCATCTTGCCGATCGATGCATCCATGCACGATACAGCCGCGCGATAGTTACGCTGCCTGCCTTCCTTCGTCATCACTCTAGCTGGCGAAGCATAACGATAGCGATCGACCTCTCGAAATTCTTCTTCAATTTCTGGATACAGATCTTTGAATTCGTCAGGCGCCTGAACCGAGCTCCGAATCTCGGGATCAAGCGAAGACGATCCGTGCGGGGCATTAAATGGAACGTACAAGAAAAAGGGCTTTTCACCTGCATTCTCTTCCAGAAAGCCCAAAGCCTCTCGCTCGAAAAGATAGGTACAGTAAACGCCCTTGTCCTCTTCGGTTTTCTCCAAGTTGCGATACATACTAGGCACGCCGTATCGCTCGTGCGTATAGTAATCGATTCCCGTATTCACAAACCCATAGAAATCGTCAAAACCACGCGAAGTCGGCAAGTAGCGCTTTAAAGTCCCTAAATCCCATTTTCCGTAAATCGCGCTTTTATAACCTACAGGCTTCAGGAATTGCGGAATGATCTTTTCTCGCAAATCCATTCCGCCAATTCGTTCCCACGTCACTTCGTAATCAGCAGCTGTATACTTGTGCCCATAATCAGGCGCTTCGTTGCGGATCATATCGTAAATCCCATTACGCTGTGGGTACCGTCCCGTCAATAAGCCGGCCCTCGAGGGCGTACAAGCGCTCCAGGCTACATAGAATTCCGTCAAATACGTTCCCTCTTTCGCCAATCGATCCAGAGCCGGCGTTTTGATCCCATTCCCCAGAAAACCCAAATCATTGTATCCCTGGTCGTCCGAAACGATCAAAAGGACGTTCGGTCGCTCCGACGCCAACACGAACGTTGCGGCTGGAATAGATAAGAAGAGAACGCAAATAGGGGTGAGGAAGAATTTCATAATGATAGCATTGTATTCACACTAAGTTCCTAGAGTAATCCGCAATTGCTAGACGTAAGCAAAAGCAATTTTGACTCACGCGAAGCCGCTAAGACGCACAGGGAAGACGTAGTAATGTATAGCCTCCGACGAGGCGGCGTCAAAGATGAAAAGTTCAATAATCTACAGGCTCTTCAATAATTATTAAATTCGTGGTTTCTTCGCGGCTTTACGTGAGTTTTCGTCTCTATGGCGTTTATTATTATCTAACCCAAGAATTTCACAAATTTGTTTTAGAACCGCAAAATACGCCAAAGAAAGAAACGGCAAAACTGTAGCTTTTTTCGCGGACTCTAGCTTTTTTCGCGGACTCTAGCGTTTTTCGCGGACAAAAAATCTCCACTTCGCGTCCTTCGTGGGCAGCCCTAAGGTTTTGTTTGATTCTCCAAAAACAGCAATGGCGGACCTTCGTTAGCCATTTTACGAAATTTCTCAGCGTGGCGGTCGACTATCCCAACGGGGAGATAAGCTGCTCCAAGAACGATGTCTTTATCCCCATCGCCATCCAGGTCGCCCGCATCGATCGTCATCCAACGCCCATTATAGGTGGCCGGGTGCGTTTTCGGAGCGAAGCTCAACGGCCCAGTTTGATCGAGCACAACAAAGTTCTCCAATTTATCTTGAGCGAAGTCCGGGTGATAAGCGATAGCTGCTACATCGAGGTCGCCATCGAGATCGAAGTCCTCCACCTTGGTTCCGAAAACCCCGTACATCGGATAGAAGTAACTCTCTTCAAATTCAAGATTTCCTCGATTGAGGTAAATTCGAATACCGTGATCGCGCTTCAACGTATTAAAAGGATCCGAGTCGCCGTTGTCCCCGTTAATCGTCAACAAATCCATAAGCCCGTCCTCGTTAAAGTCACGAAGTTCAAAACCTGTGTATCCAAATGAAGGATGCTGCTCTACGATAATTCTTCGCGTAAAGGATCCGTCTTCCTCATTTATGAAAATGCTCACGTTTTCGCGAGCATCGCTCATTAAAACAACGATATCCAAACGCCCGTCACCATTGAAATCATGGGCTTCGCTTTTGACGATTCCTGGCTGATCGGTGAGAATTTGCGGCTCGGGATCGAAAACTCCTGAATTCGACTCTCGTCGATAGATCGAAAGATTACCCGTATACTCGCCGAAGTTCGAAACGAGAAGCTCCTCGACGCCATCCTTATCGAGATCTCCAAACGCAAAGTCAGCCGGACGATGCAAACCGCCGACCAATACCTTTAGTCCGATCAGGATTCCGCCCAATGACTTCGCATACTGAAGTTCACCACGAGGCTCCCCGATATGCGAAGCAAACAAATCCCCGATGGATAAGAGGTAGACTTCATCCCCATCCATCTGAGAATCCACAAGAGCCACGCCGGGGGCGTCATGACTATCGAAAAAGCTCAGCTTCCGATCGAGAATCGTCAGCCGCTGAACTCCGCTATCATGAACATACAACAACCCATTTCCCTCGTCGATACGCGTCATCGACGTAATCGCTCGATCCATTCGATACTGAGTCGGTCGAACACTGAAGGACTCGAGATCCTCTAAAATCGCTGCTTTCGAATCCTGTGCTATCGCTTGTTCTGGGGCATTGGATACATAATAGCTTCGCAAGGCTTTCCACTGAACATCAGACAGCATCGCTTCGTCCGGCACTTTATTGGCAGTTCTCGTAAACTCCTCGCGTGAGCGAATGCTATCCATCGTCCTTTCAGAACTTCCTTCGAGATAACCGTAGTCAACGATCCCAAGATAGAACCCCATATAGGTCAGAGCGAATTCCCAACTCTTCTTAGATAGCAAATCCGGCTCGGGCAATTCGTGACACAATATGCAGTACTGCGACGCCAGAGTTTTCCCATCAAACAGTGAGCCCTCTTTTGAAATTTCGCCTTGTCCCCAAAGACCCGTTACCGAGGCCAAAAGGATCAATACAAACAATGGCTTACGAAACAAACTCATCACCGGCTTCATGATAAAAACTAAATTCGCCATTGTACTGCGGACGACCGCCACCTTTCTTCCCTGCCCAATCAAGTTGACCCTTACCGGTCACAGGTTCGACCGATCCGTCAATCGAAGGATCCACGTAATTTCTAAACCAATCCTCCAACTCCAATCGCATTTCGCCAACCAGCCCTTGATAGTTGGCCTCGTCCACCACATTCGTTTCTTCATTCGGATCTAGCTGAAGATCATAGAATTCATGCGGTCCGTTTGGAAAACGATGCACATACTTAAAGTCCCGATTTCTAATCATTCGAACCGGTCCATACTCATCGAAAACAACCACGTTTTCTCGTCCTGCCAACTGTTTCCCTTCCAGCAAGGGTGCAAAGCTTCGGCCAGGCAGGTCATCGGCTACCGGGTTCTTCATTTTCAAATAATCCAACAAAGTCGGAAAAAAATCATAATGGCTAAATAGCCCCGCTTCAACTTTTCCTTCTGGAACTCGACCGAGGTGCGAAACGATAAACGGCACTTTAACCGAACTATCGTACATGTTCTGAGGATACGTTCCATTGCCCTTTCCCCAAACACCATGATGCCCCATGTTCATTCCATTGTCACTCGTGAACACGATCAAAGTGTTTTCCCGAACACCCGAAGTATCCAACCGATCGATCAATCGCCCCACTCCCGCATCCATGGCGGTGACTGCCGCAAAGTAACCTTGCAAATTCTCTTTCCGACGCTCCCCGACGCCCACAGGAGCGGAATTGATCTGCCAAGGATGCACCTCCAACTCGGGACAGGATTGAAAGGAGCAACCTTCATAAAGATCCAAAAATGCGTCCGGGTGATTCTCCTTATCCCAAGGACTATGCGGCGCTGTGTAGTGAACGCTCAAATAAAATGGATTCTCCGAACTCGCGACTGTATCCAAAAACTTCAAAGCTCCATCGGTAATGACATTAGTCAAGTAATCCGATTTTTTCGTCAGAATTCCATCTTCGACCATTGGGGCATCGTAGTAATCCCCGCCTCCGAATGCGAACGCATACCAATAATCGAATCCCTTCTGAGGAGTTTCCTGCGCCCCAAGGTGCCACTTTCCGCTCAAGCCGCACGTATAGCCATTTTGCTTCAAGACATCCGAATAACCCAAGATCCCTTCCAAGTACTCAATCGGTCGATCCGCACCTCTGTATTCACCTTTCGGATCGCTGATATTCCCTTTGCGAATCCAATCATGAACCCCGTGTTGCGAAGGGATCCTCCCCGTTAGGAAACTAGCCCTAGCTGGTGAGCAAACAGGAGACGCGCAGAAAAAATTCTCGAACCGAATTCCTTGCTCGGCCAACCCATCCAAATGCGGCGTTCGAATTTCCTGATTACCCGAGCAACCGAGAGCCCAAGCTCCCTGATCATCAGTCATGATGACCACTACATTCGGTCTGCTCTTATCGTTACTAGCCATGAAATTCGAAAAGTCGCGGTTTCCGCCTCATTTGCAATCAATAGCGCAATGATTTTCACCCAACGACAACGCTTTAATCACGGGATCACAACTCTCACATCAGCCCCAATCATAAAGGTGCTGATTCCAAAAAGGAACTTTCATGAGAAAAGCTCCACAATCCCTTGTAGCAACCTCACTCTTCAAAATCGAAAGCTCACCCATTCACGCCTGCTCCGATTTAACGGTTCAACGGCTTACGCAAACAGCTACTAGCGGGTTGGTTTGAACTTCAGGGGCAATGTCTGGTTGGAATCAAACTGAGCTACGTAGAGATTGCCTTCTTGATCGAACAGGATGCCATGAGGGTGCAAGAATGCGTGAGTGTCGTGGGTCATGGGTTGGAGCTTCCCGTCGTGGTAAACTGGCGGTTTTCCGCCCAAGTTTGCGACTACCTTGAAATCACGGCTTAACACGGAGATGTATCCAGCGGCATTTTTATCTCCCGGCCAATCATCTCCCAAGTGCGGGACAATTATATGGTCGCGATGAAACAAAACATCTCGAGGATTACTTCCAGGTAAATGAATGGTTTCTAGCCAGGTTCCATCCGTTGAAAAGCGCTTCATACGCTGTTTATCGCTTAAAGCTAGAATCAGTTCTGGACGAGCTGGATTCGCGATATCGATATTGCCTCCGTGAGGTCCATAATGCTCGAGCTTGGCTTCGCCCGTCCCAAGATCGCCACCAAAAGCGCTGAGGTACTTTCCCTGTGCATCGAATCGCAGAACGTAGTCTTTTCCGTATCCATCGAGTACGATGAGGTCGCCATTGGGTAGGACTATCGTACGAGATGGCTGGAATTCTTGGGGCGACTCGTATAGTCCCGATTCCATGGGGCAACCAATCTGCATGACAATTTCGCCTTTCATAGTAGTTTTTACGATTTTACCGCCGCGGTTATTATTCGTAATAAAAAGAAATTCCTCGCCGCCTTCTTCAACAATTGAAAGTCCATGAGCGCTTGGCAAAAAATCGCCCCATGCGTCAACGAGTTCGCCCTCAGTCGTGAATACTACGATACTGTTCTTCGGATGAGTGTTGGCTAAATACACCAAACCGCTCTTTGATTGGACCATAGCATGACAATGCCCAACTTCGATTTTCGACTCAGCCCCTAATCCCCAACCAGGAACGAGTTGATACCGCCAATCACCCTGCCCTATTACGATAGCCTCATTGGGCGGAGTGTATTCCGCCTTTGGTTTATGCGGACGCTCATGAGCGCAACACACAGCAGCGAGTAAAACCATCGACACGAAAAAGAAGCGAATAGCTTTCATTTCGACATATAGATCCGATTCGTCCTTCAACGCAAGAATGTCCTTAAAGGCAGCTTTAGCGACGACCTTCTTTCTCCACTTTATCGATACGAATATCGTTCATACGGAATGCCTCCTCCGGCAGTAGGAGAAATAGTGTTCATTGACGATGTCGCTTCCCCGCCTGCGGACGCAACCTACCGCTTAGTCGCAACTAGCGACACGTTGTCATTCGTCGGAAGTTGGTCTAAGAGACGTGATTCGAAAATCTGTAAGTCCGCATTATCCAAAATCACCTTCAGAGTCTTTGGGGTGAAATAATTCACATGGTCCGGATATCTGAACCCGCACCAACGACCTTGCCTAAACTTACGATTCCAGCTATCGAAGTTCGGAACCCTGATTACCACAAACCCTCCCGGTTTTAAAACGTTGCGGACTGCCTTCAACACGTCCAAAGGCGAACTCTCATGCTCCAGGTAAGATCGGAGAATCACCAAATCGATCGAGTCCGCATCAAGCGCTTCAATGCCAACATTTGCTGCCGCTTGCACGCAATGACCACCAAACTCACTCATTCGTTCATCAGCGATTTTCGCCAGTCCCAGAGAAATCTCCACGCCAATCGGGTTAGCATCAATATTGTGAAGCTCCTTCAGCAAACGGACACACTGGATCCCTTGCTCTCCGCCGCCGCAACCAACATCCAAGATACGAGCTTGCCCGTTTTTAACAGGAGAGTCCCCACTGGTCAGCACGCGCAAAACGGTTTTCTCAACTCGAGTCAATTTTCGGAAACGCTTTCGAAGCCCCTTCCCTAAATCACTAACGCCCGACAAAAACGGCTCACTCTCTTTGCGCCGTTTTTTCTCTTCCAAATAGGTTCGTTCCCAAGCGAAATTCTCCTCTAGTTCAGAATACTCGGGAGGATTTTCCAAAAACACCATTCCCGTGGATACGCATTGTACAACCTTCCACTCTCCTTTCGAGTAGGGGGTCTCGATTACGTCAGTATCCTCTCCAGTCAGAGGATTCTTGCGGGCGCTACTACGAAATTCCATTCCCTGGAAAAACAAGCCCCTCAACCCTTGCAGTCAAACAGATTCACAAATTCTTCCAAGAGTCTTTCGCATAACCGAAAGAGACGAAATCCTCTTCGAATATTTCGTATATCCGCTCGGCCAATTCGCTAGTCATTGGCGAATCCTTATCAATTGAACTGGTATTGGAAGGACGACCCGCTTTTTGACGGATCCAATCCTCAGTCACTTTAGTGTCTTTAAATACTGGGTACAAGGCTCTATCCATACCCTTTTCCATTTGAAAAATTTGCGTGTAGGGAATATTTGAATAAAAAAGCACATCGCACTGTCTGTCCCAGTGATGGTTACGCTTTCCATTAATGCCATTAGCGATAAACTCGACGAATGTCGAAAAAGCGACCAGTGTATTGTTTTCGCGACCAGGTAAATCATTTGCCTTTGCGAAAGCTCGAACCTCCGCGAGTACGCCTTTGCGAATAGAGCGCGGATAACCGCTCATCGAGCCATCATCGGTCGCAAAGTGCCTATCGTGAAACTTATCCTTCCAACCTGACACAAGCCGTTTGTAGGGATTTCTAACGATAGAATATATCCTATATTCATCTGGATGGCGCAAAAAATCGAAATAGTCCGCCAGTGGAGCAACCGGCATTTTTCTCGCGAAATGAATCAAGCGATACCTGCCATTCGATGCATCCGCATGCGAATAGAATTCAGCAAAAGCATTAACGAGACACTTGCGAATAAAAGTCGTGCCCACCTTAGGATTGAGCACAAAAGCAACTTTTCTCTTTCGATCTACATAGTAGCGGAAAAAGCTGAAATGCTTTCGAAAAAGAAGCGGCAGACAGGAAGTGTTTTGCGGACAAGCTTGCCTATTCGCTTCAATAGCAATTGGGGAATCGACGGGAGGGATATAGGAGATAGAGACCTTTTAAGGCGGTAGGTCAATCTGATATGCGAATTTAACTCGATTGGTCATTTTTGAACAGACCTCCCACGCAGAATTACTTTTTCAATACACGAGAAACAGGACCCCACAAACAGTAGGAGATTTCGCCAAGCTCTCCCCTGGGTATCTACCTATCTCTAAAAATTCCTAAAAATGCGCCTTCGCAACGTACGGAACATGCAGCAATGGCTATTCTTTTAAAAACCAGAAAACAAATTAGCGATAAACGGATCCGAATGACTCAGACAAGTGGCGATAGCCCGTTTCTGATCCTCCGGCGACAATGTGCCGGATTGGATTTCATGATACAATGCCAAGGCTTCTTCGACGTTTTTGGGCGCAAGTGTTGACTCGGAAACCTCCGCCTCCGGGTTAAGTGAACGAATCCAGTCGTGCACCAATTGGACACCCGCTTCATCAAGTGTATTCGCACCAATCATCGGCATGTGCCCTGCTCCTTTAGTCGCTACACGGTAGTAAAGAATCGATCGATAAGGATTTCCCGGATCGATCTGCGATGCTCCTTCCAAACCAAAAGATCCTCGATTTGGAAGATGCCCAATCAACTCAAGCTGACTGGTGGGAACAGCGGCATTCATTTGAGCAGTGAGCCCCGACCCTCCTGAAACCTTATGGCAATGAGCGCAATTGGAGTGAAGCCAAGAACGAGCTCTCAATTCGATAGGCTCGCGAGCATCGCTCGGATCAACCAAAGGCTGAGCTTCCGCCATTTCTACGAATACTTCATCCACTATTCCTAGATCCTGGAATCGCTGGAGCTGCCCGTCTCTATTCATCTGACCAGGGAAGAAAGCGAGAGGACGGTTGAAATTGCTCCCATGGCAACGAATACACTCATCGCGACTAGAGAATCGATAAGACTCGCCTAGAACCTCTGTATTCAATCCTTCTTTACCGACCAATCGTGCATCGATCTGATCTTCGTCCCACTGATAGCTATACCCTCTCCAATAGCCGTCATAATGAAGAATCTGCGTTTCAACGCGATAGCCATCCTTATGAATCGTCTTAGCCAATACCATATCCTTCGGTTTGACGTAGTTCAGGTGCGGAGAACCCCGGCGATCTGCGACATTCGCAGTCAATCCCAACTCTCCAGGCATCGCCACCCAATAGTCCGACTCGTGACCATCTTGCCACATCGGCGTATTTATCTCGAACTCATAAACGCCGGGAGAGGCTAGCTGATTCGAAACATCGCTGAAAATTCCCGTTTCGCTGAGCCGCATTGGAAAGCTAATCGATCGATTCCTATCCGAGTTGACGACAAAGCGTTGCAAAGACACATTTGGAGCCAGCTCCAGGAAAAGGACGTCGCCCGAAGCATCTTGCCCGAAGGTAACAATATCCTGTCGAGTATCGGCGATTTCCCGATTGGATACGACTTTCTCGCCATCCCATTCCAATGCCCAAACTTTACCCGTTACGTAGTCTCCATAAACATACGAATCCTGAAGCCCTGGAAGACGATTGCTCGTCACAAAGTACCCTCCAGTAATAGAAGCGCCTTTCGAATGATCATAGGTAGCCGTTGGTGGAGTTATAGGATTGGGCCCAATTTTTTGATATGCATTCGTAGGCATTGGGCCCTCCATTACGGACCAACCGTAATTCCCACCTTTTTCCACTCGATAGACCATTTCCCAAAGTTCCCAGCCCACATCGCCAACCCAGAGGTCGCCCGTCCGCGGATGAAACGATATCTTCCAAGGGTTCCGAAATCCATAGGCCCAGATTTCAGGACGAGCGCCTTCTACCCCTAGAAATGGATTGTCCTTCGGAATTCGATACGGAAGCCCAGGGTCCTTACCATTCACATCGATTCGAAGAATCTTACTCGCTATCTGCCCTAGATCCTGACCGGAAAGATTCGGGTCCGGCGGCGAAGGCGGACTCAGGTCCCCAATCGGTACGTACAACAATCCATCAGGCCCGAATTGAATATCGCCCCCCGTATGTCCTTCTGAAGGAAATTCCAACAGCGTCTCTTGGCTACCTGCTACAATTTGCCAGGTCAGATCCATTTCGAACGCGCTCATTGCGAGGCCAAACCCAGGGCTCTGCCCATTCAAAGCATAGTAGAGATAGAACTTCCGATTTTCCGCAAACTCGGGATGAAACGCCAAACCAAGAAGACGGTTCAGCTTCGGGATATGCTCCTTCATGTCGGCGATCAATCGCGCTGATTCAGGTCGATCGTCCAAGTCTGCTGGAAGTTGCCAGATCTTCCCCAAACGCTCCGTCACGAACAACAACCCCTCCGACTCGAGAAACGTCATATCCAAAGGCTGATTGAATGTGATATGGGGCCAAACCGCTTCCGCAATATACGGGGGCGGCGATTCAGGCGAACCATGAATGCGCGATGTCGTCCACCCCACGCGCTCTTCTCCCCGCGCGACAAGAAGAAAGACCAAAAATAAAAAAACCAAGCGTATAACATTCATAACGAAATCGACTTCATTAAACCAACCAAAGCGATAGGGAATCGGCCGAAAATTGGTGCTTATTCATCACTTCTAAGACAGAGAAGCAAGGCGCTTTTCCAGAGACCGACCCCCAATAAGCGGCAAACCAGACTGCTCATCTCCAAACGACACATCCAACAGAACCAAAGGTAGGGCGGCATCGCCGAGGCCGCAGCAACCCAATCAATCCCCAGAATATCAGAACATAAACCAACAGGATGCGCTCGTCCCTCGCTCGCATGATGACGCGCTGCGTCTACATGATGAAACCTCTAAACGCTCCAACAACTCAATTTCCCCACACGCTGTGCCAGAGGTATTTCATTCTGTCACCCGGTAGGGTTTCCGTCAAATATATGCTCCCTGTAGCCCTCTACCGCCAGAGGTTGCACTCGCTTACCATCGCTCGGAAACCCGACTTTCATCGTGGACCGCAGTATCGTAGTAGTAATGCGAACAGGGGATGAAAATGCGTTTTTCGACTGTTTCTCCTTCGAGATGCTGAATAAAAGAC
>JBNMOQ010000015.1:0-39398 GCA_051275055.1 Candidatus Pelagisphaera sp. | reverse complement strand
CCTCTACATTAACAGGGGCGATGGCTCCTTTTACGAAGCCGAAAACGCAGCTGGCTTAGGCCTCTCCAGCGCAAGCGGCATGGCCGCCTTTTGCGACTTCGATCGAGATGGTTGGCTAGATGCCTACTTGCAAACGAATATGTTGAATTCCGTAGATAGTCCAGACGGCAACAGAGATCGCCTGTACCGAAATAATGGTGACGGGACATTTACGGATATCACTGACGAAGCAGGAATCAGCGGAGTAACGCTCGGACACTCCGCTACCTGTTGGGACTACAACGAAGATGGATGGCCGGATATATATGTCGCCAACGATTTCGCCACCCCAGATCAGCTATATCGCAACAACGGGTCGGAGGGCAGTTTTAGCTTCACCGAAGTGATCGATTCGGTAGTGCCCCATCAGCCTTTTTCATCCATGGGCGCAGACCTCGGTGATGTGAATAACGATGGACGCATCGATCTATTCGTCGCCGACATGGCCCCGACCACCCACGAAATGGACCAAAGGGGAATGGCAATAACGCGTTTCTCAATGCAAGAGGAAACGTTGGACCCCGAAGCGACGCCTCAATACATGCAAAATGCCCTTTACTTAAATTCAGGCACGGGCCGAATGCGCGAAGGAGCATGGATGTACGGCATCGCTCGCACCGACTGGACGTGGTCCACTCGATTCGAAGATTTGGACAACGACGGTTTTCAAGATCTGCACGTAACCAACGGAATGGCGCGGGAATATCAAAATGACGACCTAAGGCAAAGGATCTACCGTTCGGCGAATCTTCAAGGGCGAATGGGCATTATGAAATCGAGTCCTGTATTATCGGAGTCCAATCTAGCTTATCGTAATTTGAAAGGCAAAGGGTTCGAACGTGTGGAACAAGACTGGGGGCTCGGACAAGTCGGAGTTAGCTTCGGCACGGCTTTTGGAGACTTCGACGAAGACGGAGACCTAGACCTGATTTACTCCAATTACGAAGCGCCTCCAACCGTCCTAAGAAATGATAGCCAGGGTGGCCGCCGAGCGATATTCGAGCTTCGCGGAACGACCTCAAATCACTTCGGCGTAGGAGCCACGGTACGGATTGAGACGGCCTCCGGGTCACAGGTTCGCCAACTGGTCCTAGCGCGAGGCTATCTCTCCAGTAGCGAACCGCTCCTGCACTTTGGTCTTGGCGAAGACGAGACGATCGATCGCGCCACGATCCATTGGCCTAGTGGCCATGTCCAGACCTTCGAACACCTAACAAGCAACAACCGCTTTATCGTCACTGAACCAGCGGGCAAGGCTTCATCCCCTCCTCCAAACCAATCGAAACCCTATATGTTCGAAGAGTTCGGAGAAAAGGCCGGGCTGGCTTTCGAGTCTCCTCCTTTCCGTCCAGCAAGGGTGACTCCTCAAGTCTTAGCTCCCTTTTCGTTTTCGCGTCGCGGGCCAACACTCGCCAGCGGAGACATGAATGGCGACGAACATCAAGACTTGGTCATCGGCTCTTTCGGGGGAGATTCAGCTCATCTTCTTTTTGGAACTCCAGACCGTACCTTTCGATCCGCAAATTTGGATTTGCCGATCGAAAGCGCACCGGATGGGCCATTGCTAATTGAAGACTTCGACGGGGATGGAGACATGGATTTATTTATGTCCGTCGCAGACCCAGGGCCAACCCGATCAGAGGCCCCAAAGCCCAGGCTTCTTCTTAACAACGGAGACGGCTCGCTAGTGAAAACTCCAAAAGACGCGATCCCCGAAATCTCAGCCTTCGCTGGATCAGCAAGCGCCGCGGACTTCAACCGTGATGGAATGATGGATATATTTATCGGCTCACGAGCTCTACCCGGAACGTATCCCCTACCCGGCCGCAGCGCACTGCTAGCCAATCGGGGCGGGCGATTCGAGGATCTCACCGACGACCTTCTGCCAGTTGCAGGCGAGATTGGACTCGTGACTGGTTCGCTTTGGAGTGACGTAGACGACGATGGATGGCCAGACCTTATTGTAACCATGGAATGGGGACAAGTTAAATATTTTCGAAATATCAACGGAAAACGCTTCGAGGACATTACCGAAAAAGCAGGTTTCGCCAGTGCTGGGACAGGTCTGTGGAGCTGTATCTCCAAGGGTGACTTCAACGGAGACGGAAAACCAGACTTCGTAGTTGGCAATATAGGTCTCAACACGCGCTACCGTGCCAACGCGGATTCTCCGGCGGTCCTCTACTTCGGCAATTTCGGAGGTCGCCGCCCAGGTCAACTAGTAGAGGCGCGTTACGAGAACGGACGACTTGTACCATTGCGATCGCGTAAGGAACTTGTGGATGCGATCCCACCGCTAGCGAGGCGCTTTCAGAGCACCGACGCATACGCCGCGGCGACGTTGGAAGAAATCCTCGGAACCCAGGCCCTCTCGAAGGCGCAAAGACTAGAAGCTACACAACTGCGCAGTGGCGTATTCCTCAGTCGCGGAGACGGAACCTACAAATTCAATCCCCTGCCCTGGATAGCTCAAATAGCCCCGATTCAGGGCATAGCTATCGCAGACTTTAACGGTGATGGTAATCTCGATCTCGCAGCGACCCAGAACCTGCACGACGTCGATCCCTCCATCGGACGTTTCGATGGCGGCCTCGGACAGCTTCTTCTTGGAAATGGCCACGGCGAATTCACCGCGATCGAACCCTCCGACAGCGGCCTGACGATCCCGGGAGATGGCAAGAACATCGTCGCTACCGACATCGACGGAGACGGAAAAGCAGACATTATCGCCACGCGCGCTGGCTCAAGACCTCTTGTCTTCAGAAATCTCTCAGTCAGGAGTCAGAAAAACTAGTATGTTTTCATCGAATACAATTCGTACATTACTGGTAGTATGCATAACCTGCATTACCGTTTCGACATATTCTCAGACAAATCTTGTCACGGAACCGCTCAGTTCTAAATCAGGACCAAAAGGAAAAACGCTTTTTACCGAACTGCCGCCAGAGCTGACAGGGTTAAGCGTAGTGAACAGCTACGACGATCCGCGCATGTGGGGCGAACGGTACCAGGAAATGGTATTTGGAACGATTGGAACAGGGGTCGCGGTCGCAGACTATGACAAGGATGGTCGGCCCGATATATTTACTCCTATAAAGACAGGCGGTTCGCGACTCTATCGCAATACCGGTGATTGGCGTTTCGAGGATGTCACTGAATCCGCAGGCATCGAAATATCCTCCTCAAGTTGGACGGGTAAACTTAAAGGCTTGTTCGGCGGTGGAAGCTCTGAAGAAGAAAAACCGTGGGATCAAGGAGCGATTTTTGCGGATGTGGACAATGACGGATGGCTCGATTTGTACGTAACTTGCTTCGCAGCTCCGAACCGGCTCTACATGAACCAAGGAGATGGATCATTCAAAGAAGAGGCTGAGGAGCGTGGACTGAATATTCAGGATGGAAGTGGTGTCGCCGCATTCTGCGACTACGACCGGGATGGTTGGCTAGATCTATACCTTCAGACGAATATGCTGGATGTTTCGAGCGGACCCGAAGGTCGCCCTGATTTTCTTTTTCACAACAATGGAGATGGTGTCTTTACCGATGTGACGGAACACTCCGGTATTTCCGGTATCACAGCAGGCCATTCCGCAACTTGGTGGGATTACAACGAGGACGGCTGGCCCGACCTCTACGTTGCCAATGATTTTTCAAAATCAGATCGGTTGTATCAAAACCTTCATGACGGAACCTTCAAGGACGTCTTGAAGGAAACCGTTCCGCATATGCCCTACTACTCGATGGGCGCCGACTTAGGAGATGTGAATAACGATGATCGAATCGATTTTTTCGTAGCCGACATGGCGCCGTCCACACATGAGAAGAACCAACGAGGGATGGCGATCTCGCGAGCTCGAGAATTAGGAAAGGAAATTGGCGGGCAAACACCGCAGCGCATGCGCAATGCCCTTTATTTGAATACAGGATTGGGGCAGATGCTCGAGGGAGCATGGATGCATGGCGTGGCTCGTACGGATTGGACATGGTCCACGCGTTTCGAAGATCTAGACAACGACGGATTCATCGATCTGCACATAACAAACGGAATGATCCGAGAGTATCACAATGCAGATATACTAAACCGAGTCATGGGAGCGGTAAGCCGTCAATCCCAGCGCATGGTCATGCGTTCGAGTCCCGTTATGTCTGAGACGAATTTGGCGTATCGCAATTTAGGTGGAAAAGGATTCGAGCGGGTTGAGAATGATTGGGGACTGGAGCATGTTGGAGTCAGTTTCGGAGCGGCCTTCGGCGATTTTGACGGCGACGGCGACTTGGATCTTGTCTACTCCAACTACGATGCGCTTCCGACTGTCCTGAGAAACGACAGCCAAGATGGCCATCGAGCAGTGTTCGCCCTCCGTGGATCCTCCTCAAACCAATACGGCGTAGGAGCCACTGTACGGATTGAAACGACATCCGGCTCGCAGACGAGACACCTGGTTCTAGCCCGAGGTTACCTCTCCAGCAGCGAGCCTGTCCTCCACTTCGGCTTAGGAATGGATGAGACGATCCATCGCACAACGATCCAGTGGCCAAGCGGCCATATCCAAATCCTCGAAAACCTACCTGCCAACAAGCGTTTCACGGTGACTGAGCCGCAAGGCGAGTCTTCGCAGGATTTCCCGAGACGAGCCTCAAGCACTCTTTTCGAAGAGTTCGGACAAGAAGCAGGCCTGGCCCCCGAGATCTATACGCAAACTTCCGTCAAGGCAGTATCCCAACTCTTAGCTCCTTTCACGTTCTCACATCGCGGCCCCTCTCTGGCGCTAGGCGACTTGGACGGAGACGGCCTGCAAGACTTAGTCATAGGTTCTTCTGACAAAGAGGCAACCCAGCTCCTTTTCGGAACCCCAACCGGTTCCTTTCTCCCCGCAAGTGCAGACCTTCCAGTCAGAAGCGTTCCCGATGGGCCGATGCTGATTGAGGATTTCGACGGAGACGGGGATCAAGATTTGCTCGTGACTACCGCAGACCCCGGACTCGCAAGGCCAGAAGCAGAACGGCCTAGACTACTTTTAAACAGCGGTGATAGAAAGCTGCAGCAAGCTCCAGGCGAGGCGATTCCATCCGCGCCAGCGTTCACCGGATCCGCGAGCGCCGCGGATTTCAATCGCGACGGACTGCTCGATGTCTTCATCGGTTCCCGAGTTTTACCCGGCGAATATCCCCTATCTGGTCGCAGCGTCTTGCTCGCCAATCGTGGAGGACAATTCGAAGACGTCACCAACGCCCTTTTGCCCGAAGAAGGAATTATCGGGCTCGTTACGGGATCGCTTTGGAGCGATGTAGATGTCGATGGATGGCCTGACCTACTTGTCACCACTGAGTGGGGACAGCTTAAGTGCTTCCGCAATATCGATGGAAAACGGTTTGAGAATGTAACAGAGGCTTTAGGCTTCGCCGCCGCAGGAACAGGTCTGTGGAGCTGTCTCGCCCAAGGGGACCTCAATGCGGATGGAAGACCAGACTTCATCGCCGGCAACATAGGACTTAACACTCGTTACCGAGCAACTGTGACCGATCCCGCAGTCCTATTCTACGGCAACTTCGGCGGACGCGGAAAGGGGCAGCTAGTCGAAGCGCGGTACGAGTCCGGACAGCTCGTTCCATTGCGTTCACGCATTGAACTCGCTAAGGCGATACCGCCACTATCAAGACGGTTTCAAAGCGCCGATGCCTACGCTGCGGCAACGCTGGAGAAAATCCTCGGAACCCAGGCCCTAGCCAAAGCGCAAAGGATGGAAGTCACTCAGCTTAGCAGTGGCGTTTTCCTCAGCCAAAAAGACGGGACCTACGCCTTCGAACCATTACCATGGATAGTCCAGATCGCTCCCCTGCAAGGAATCGCTTGCGAAGATTTTAATGGAGACGGCAATCTCGACCTAGCAGTGACGCAAAACTTGTACGACGTAGATCCTTCTATCGGACGATTCGACGGAGGTCTCGGGCAACTTCTGCTAGGAAACGGTGAAGGTGGATTCGAGGCTATGGCTCACGCTGATAGCGGGCTTATCATCCCGGGAGACGGTAAGGATATCGAAGCTGCTGATTTAGACGGCGATGGTAAAATAGACATCGTTGTCACTCGCTCCGACTCAAGGCCATTAGCCTTTAGAAATCGCTCGGGAAAACAAGCCCCGCAAATCGATCAACAATGATATCGCTCGATACCGAAGCCAATTGTCGGGCAAGGCCGTGTTTTGTTGACCTATCAACAACAGGACGAAATCTTTTGTAGACCTCTTAACCAATTCTTTGCCAGCACCCTCCGAACGAATGACAAGTAACCTTTCCTGGCTTTCCGCCCGCTGGTGGATTTTCGCAATTGCGGGAGCTCTCTGTGTGGCTGGCTGGAACCACACTGCGAGCATTTCGCACGCGACTTACGTCTCTGACCTCGCGGGAGGCTCCGATATCGCAATCGATGCCGAATCGCCGACGGGTTACGAATCCGGATTTCGTAAGCTGGTAGTACCCGAACGAAATGCGGCCAGTTTCCAATGGATCATGCAGGTTCAGGAAATGTTCGAGAACGGCAGCTTACTTTTGAAACATGTCGATTATGACAACGCGCCTGATGGAAGGTCCGTTCGAACGTCTTCCCTTTATCGATGGTGGCTCGGTGGAGTGGCATGGGTGGATCACATGATTTCCGGAAACCCAATTGGAGTGTCTGTTGAACGTGCTGCTTTGGCAGCGGATCCGATCGCTCAGATGCTCTTTTTGCTTCTGACCGCAATTTTTATTTCCCGCTATTTCAGTGGCGGTTCTGCTGCCCTTTTTTCCATAGGATTCGTTTCGATATTTCCGCTAGGCACCGCATTCGCTTCAGGTCAACCAGGCGATTCGACTTTCATACTGATGTGCTCGATCTGGAGTGTGTTGCCATTGGTCGCAGGTATTTCGAATTCGATGAGCGAACCGAGTGATGTCGCGAATAAATCACTACGAAAGCTATTTTTAACTGGAGGATTTATCGGCGGAATCGGCATGTGGATTGGCGTTTCCGGAATTTTACCATTGTTAATTGGTATCGTCATCGCTGGAGGCAGCGTCGATTTTTTAAATCGTCGAAAGTCTACTAGTGGAAGCCCATCGGCGCCACTCCCTTGGCGACTTTGGGCAATAGCCGGAGCCTCCGCGACTCTAGTCGCTTGGTTAATCGATCGATCGCCTTTGTTCTTCGAGGCCGTTTCTTGGCAATCCGATTTCGTGCATCCACTCTATGCCTTGGCCTGGTTGGGAGCCGGAGAAATCCTTGAATCTCTCAACCTTCGAGGGAAAACAGTTTCGAAACGAAAGAAGATCATTCTATCAATCGCAGGACTCGCGATTATTGGACTAGCCTACACCATCATTTTCCACGGAAGCGTTGAGGGATGGAGTATCGATCCTGTGAGTACTCAGCTCACGCGACTTCCAATCGATCCTGGCGCCACGAGTATCGGAAACTGGAAAGCTCAAGGTGGTGGAGGCGCCATGCTCCTCGCGACGCTAATTCCTGCCGGATTACTCGTTGTGGGAATATTCGCTTTGATGCACCTTGGGAAGTCCACGCTTGAAACCAAAAAAATTGCTATCGTCCTGGGGCCTCTATTGTTCGCTCTCGGTCTGGCGACTACCCAACTAGGCTGGTGGAATCAAGCAGGTGGTTTGGCACTTGCGCTTGCGGCAGTCCTTTTTTCCACAACCCAACTGAGCCATGCCTTGAGATGGGTATGCGGAGGGCTAGTTCTTTTCGCATCCGCAATCGGAGCTTCGTTCGTCTTTAGCGGTAACGATGAGCAATCATTACAAACAGTAGATCGCACAGAACTCGAAACACTAATGGAACGCCATCTTGCTCAGTGGCTCGCCCTACGCGGGGAAGACTCTGGCGAAGTCGCGTTCGCCCCCCCAAATGTATCCGTTTCACTCGCCTACTTTGGCGGTTTGCGCGGATTAGGGACTCCGTATCCAGAAAATGTCGAAGGGTTTTCAGTGGGGGTTCGCCTCAGCGCCGCCTCCACTGCCGATGAAGCCCGAGCATTGGCCACCGGAAGAGAGCTAAGTCTAATCGTGCATCCTTCGTGGGATCCTTTTCTTGAAGAATATGCGCGAATCGGTAGCAACGATCCTGGTAATTCCTTCATAGCGATGCTCAATCGCTGGCAGGCACCTCGCTGGCTGGAACCGGTTGCCTATCGGCTTCCCAATGTAAAAGGATTTGAAGACCAATGGGTGACTATTTTCCAATCGGTCGAAGTACAGGACAACACGAGTGCAATCGGTCGTTTAGTTGAGTACTTTCTCGATTCAGGCCGCGGCTCCATGGCCTCGAAAGCGCAAAACGCGCTTGAGACCAATTTTCCTGACGAACTAGTAACTCATATTACTGCCTCTGAAGTTGCCATGGCTCTTGGCGACCGCAGCGCATTCACCCGTTCCGTCGATTCAATCGTTCAATCATTAGAATCAGGCAACGATTTCTATTTAACGTGGGAATTTCGTGTAAGCATGACGCTAATGCTAGCGAACGGCAACCGAATCGCCGAGATGAAAACGCAACTAGAACGCACTCTTGTAGAAGCCAATCTCAGCGCAGTACGTAGGCTTTCGACTACTACATTAGGCAAACTCCTCCATCTGGCAAAGGCACTGAATCAAGAGTTCTCTGATCCCGAGTTAAAGCAATACGCGCTTTCACTCCTTCCGGCCGAACTTCAAGAGGGGCTTTAGTACATCGTCTTAGAGACTGTTTAAATAAGTCGAAAATCCCGTAGGGGCGCTGCTTGCGGCGCCCCTACGTTGAAACGTTTAGGATACTGACTTATTTAACAGTCTCTTAGATATTTCCTTAGTACTTTCGAATGAAAGAGCTGGCTGTTGAAAACCATAGCCAAGATCTTATTAAACCACTGAGCAACTTATAATCAGGCTCAATTTCAATCATATCAGTGTTCATCAGTGCCCTCAGTGGTTTTCAAGTTATCAAAGGTTATATCAATGATCTGTATGTATGGAACTTTCGAGACGACGCACTAGGTTTTTCGCTATCGATCGATTCGCCAAATGCCTTGCTCTGGAAAATCGGAATGTTCAGTCGTTTCCCCGTCCGGCCATCTCACCGTAACTCCAATTAACTGTGTATTCTTCGGAATCGCAGTAAAGATCGCTGAAGCCGATTGGCTAAGCCACCCTCCACCCAATCCAACTTCGTAACGCTTTCTTTCCGTATTGGCAAATTGGAGTTCTACTTGAGCGCCTATCGCATCCGGGTTTTGGCCATCTCCCGCTAACTTGATTTTCAGCCACCGCGCATCAGTTGATGCATTCAAAAGAAATTCGCTGGAACCTCGGTGCCTCGTAAGGAAAAGGCTCGGTCGTGCCTCATCAGAGGGATCCAGAAGTGCAAGCGCTCTTCCGTTCCCTTGTAAAAGAATTCCGGATTCACTTGGCTCAACAGCCTCAAAGAGACCATCCCCCTTTCCCTTAAGCAATATTCCTACGCCACCGTGAAAGCTAGGAGTCGCAATATCGGAATTCTGAACTGCGCATATATCGGTCAATCCATCGCCATCGAAATCAGAAGCCACGATTCCCTGCATAGGTCCGATCTGAGCAACCGATGGAAAGGCAGAGAACTGATAAGAGCCATTTGATTGGCTCAGAAAAACCCCCGAATAAAAATTGTCCGCAAGGTAAGCTTCCGAGAGTTCCAAAGCCTTTTCTCCAAACACTTCCACAATATCGGCTCGAGCATAATCATCACTTTTCGGATACCTGCGAAGCGCATGAGCTAGCCGGCCGCTGATTTCGCCTCTTGATCTTAGTGGATAAAGAACATCTCCATCATAAACGGCTTCAACAATTAGCTTAGGGCCACTTTGCCCGAATGGCCCATAGAAAAGTGTCGACGGATGTTCTGGAGAAGCGTTATAGGTCGTATTCAAGCCCAAATTGCCGACAGCGAAATCCAGTTTTCCATCACCGTTAAAATCGCCGCTTTCCAAACTATTCCACCAGCCACGACCACCAGTATCGAATCCTGACCGCTCCGTCCAATCCGAGAACACTCCGGAGCCATCATTGTGAAAATATCTTACATAGTCCCATTCAAGAGCAACCAAAAGATCAGGGCTCCCATCCATATCGAGATCGCGAAAAAGAGCGCTCTTCACCAATCCTACATTCTCTAGCTCTGGCGAGCGTTCACTCGCATCGACGTACTTACCGCCATCGGCGACTAGAAGCGCACTGCGTGGGGTTTCGGGATATCGCCCAGGAACCGAACGGGCTCCCATGAACAGATCCAAATCGCCATCACCATCTATATCCGCAGCGCACACGGCTCCGACGTTCATTTCCAATTTCGGCAGCCAATTAGTGGGCGAGAAGTTACCACTGCCATCGTTCGCGTAAAAAATCGGCTGATACGAATGGGGCCATGCTCTGGCATCCGCGCTGGCCTTCGTAATCAGTAAATCCCGCGTACCATTGCCATCCACATCGAGGAATAGCGGAGGACCATCCTCAACCGTCGATTCCGCCAGCCCCTCCAATGGTTCGGATTCGTAGTGCCCACCTTTCCATCGTAATAAACGTGCTGGCGAACCCGTTGTGGCGGCTATGTAAATGTCGTCGCGTCCATTGCCGTCAAGGTCAGCAATCGCAACGCCAGGACCTCTTCGATCTGTACGAAAAGGCAAAAGCGTTTGTTCTGTATCAGAAATCGCAAGACGCGATTCGTCCTTTAGAGTCAGACCAAGAGCGCTTCCCTTCTGTTCGAATAAAGCGGGCCTAGACTCTCTCGAGCGCTCTTGCACGATACCGTCCTCTTCAATCAAGTAGGAGAAGTCCGCTTCGAGGTCTGAAAATGATTGCTCCACACCCGATGGCCACTCGACTACCAATCGCTTGATTTTCGTATCAAAACCCAATCCAAAATGAGCAACCACTTCGCTTCCAGAGGAGTATCCACGGGCGGATGACAGTGTTCGAGACTGTAAGCCCGTACTGCTTTCAACCCGGATCACCGCTCCGATGCCGAATCGATTAGATTGCTTTCCACGAAGCCGTATTTGGATTCGATGCTGTTCGGAAACATCGTTTCGATAGACGCTTACGCCGCCGTCGTGATTAAGATAGACAATATCCAAGTCCCCATCGTTGTCAAAGTCTGCGGTCGCAGCGCCAAAGCTGACCCCTATTTCCGCCAAACCCCATTCCTTCGTTACGCGTTCGAAACCTACGCCTGCCTTATTCCGAAAGGCTAGATTCGATTCCTCAAGACGGGGAGATCGATTCATGACCCCGATTCGCTGACTCGTTGATCGTGCCTGCATCATACGCGAGAGAAGGTCACTGTTGTTGGCCTCTCTTACCATACCGTTGGTCACATGAAGGTCTACCCAACCATCGTTGTCGAAATCCTCGAACCTGACGGACCAGGTCCAGTCTGTGGCGTCAAGGCCAGCCCAACAGGCCGCTTCCCTAAAGTAGCCAAGACCTGTATTGAGCAGGAGTGAATTCCTCGTGTATTGAGGAGCAATCTGCTTTTCATTGCCCATTTTCAGAAGATCCTCTTTGGAAGCCGCCGACTTTCTTCTTCGTTCCTTTTCTCGGGAAGTCGCGGCCATGTCGCCAAGGAAGAGATCAATGTGCCCGTTGTTATCCACATCCGCCGTATCGACACCCATGGTGGAGTACGACGAATGAGGCACCACGGAATCGATCACATCAGTGAAAGTCCCATCTCCATTGTTTCGATACAGATAGTCGGGTCCGGCATAGTCGTTGGCGATATAGAAATCGGGCCACTTGTCCTCATTGTAGTCAAACCAGACAACCGCGTGCCCAAAGGTGTTTCCTGAAATGCCAGCGGTGTCTGTGGTTTCGACAAAATGGCCGTCTCCCATATTCCGAAAAAGTCGATCCGCACGTCCCGATGTTTCGGTACCATCGACTTGATTCGTGAGGATCAGCACATCCATCCAGCCATCGCGATCATAGTCAGCAAATGCTCCCACCACGCTTCCATCCGCCAACCCTAGGCCGCGCTTCTCGGCTTCCTCTTCAAAGGTACCGTCTCCCTGATTCATATATAAGAAATTTTGGGCGCCATTGCGACAGACATAAAGGTCTAAGAGACCATCGTTGTTTACATCGGCGAATACGGCTCCGTGCCTCCAGATGACATCTTCGTCCGAAGAAACAGCGCTTTTTAGCCAACTGAAAAATGACCCTTTCTCAGCTAAGCCCGCCTTCTCTGTAACATCTTCAAAGTACCAGTCCCCCATATTTCTAAACAGTCTTCCCGGCTTCGTCTTTAGACTTACATAAAGATCGACTTTGCCATCCGAATCGAAATCTCCAGCGGCGATTCCCGATCCCATGCTCCCCCCCATGTACTCGCGATACCGATCACCCCACATCTTCGGATCATCGTAGGCGTTATCAACGAGGATATGAGTCGTCGACGAGTCTAATTGCGCGAAGAGGGTATCGGCTCCCGATTTCGAAGGAGTAACAAACGCCGTTTTCTGGAGCTCCTGGCCAATTGCCTTCGGGCGCGCCTGGATCAGGAACGTTGCGAAAGCGATTGCTGCAAAACAAATAAAGCATTGGCGATTCATTACCATTTTCTCAAAAGCTAGGTGGAGTAATTGATCGTTCGCAATCGTCTCCTGCACCGACTAGAGACGGGACGGGTTCACAGGTCAAATGGTTGGTTAAGAAAGTTTGATGTCGAAGGGGCAGAAAATGGTGAAAGATCGTGCGATAGCCTCCGCCTCCTCGAATGGTCCCAACATGTGATCGTTCTCCGATTGGGGGGCTATCCCGGATCTCTCGAAAATCGCTCTGCAACCCCAGCAATTTCTAACTTGATACAGTGAAATCCAGCCTTCATTCTGCCTAACGAATCTGATCGGAAACATTTAATTTTCTATCAGCTCGCCCCCTTTCGGAGGAGCCGTCCTTTTACTAAGCCCGCTCCCAGTAGAGGTTTTTTCGCCCATTCCTTTATCAGCTATGCCCCGCCTCCTCTCGCTCTCGCTCGCGCTCACCGCCTTCACATTCGCTCCCGCTATCCTCAGCGACGACCGACCTGTCGAAATCACCGTCCACGCCGATCAACTCGCTACCGAGCTCCGCCCTATCTGGAACTACTTCGGCTATGACGAGGCCCTCACCACCCTCACCCACGAAGGACGCCACCTCCTGCGTGAGCTCAATAAACTCTCCGCCACCGAGCCCATCCGCATCCGTGCCCATCACCTCCACACCAGCGGCGACGGCACCCTCGCCCTCAAGTGGTCGAGCACCAACATCTACACCGAGGACGAGACCGGAAACCCGGTCTACGACTGGACGCTCATTGACCAAATCATGGACGAGCTCACTCGCCCCGGCATCGAGCCCTTCGTCGAGGTGAGCTTCATGCCCCAGGCCCTCTCCGCCCAGCCTGAGCCCTACACTCCCACACTCACCCAGCACGGCCTGCCCACTCCGGACATCCTTTCCGGCGGCGCCTACTACCCGCCGGCCGACTACACCAAATACCAGATCTTCCTTGAGACCTGGATCCGCCATTGCGTCGATCGCTACCGCTACGAAGCCGTCGCCGCTTGGCTTTGGGGACTTTGGAACGAACCTGAGTCGCCCTACTTCAAGGGCACCATCGATGAATACAACATGCTTTACGACCACTTCGCCGCGGCCGTGAAATCTGTCGTGCCCGAGGCCCGCGTCGGCGCCCCTCACACCACCGACCCGGGTTGGAAAAACGGTGACGTCTTCATGGAGGCCTTTCTCGAGCACTGCCGCTCCGGCCTCAACGCCGCCACCGGCGGGACAGGCGCCCCCCTCGACTTCATCGCCTATCACGCCAAAGGCACCACCCGCCTCGACGAGCAAGACCGGGTCGAGATGAACCTGCGCAATCAACTCAAGACAATCGACACCTACAGCCGCACCATCGCCCGCTTCCCGGAGTTTGCCGAGCTCCCCGTCTACCTCGGCGAATCCGACCCCGAGGGCTGTGCCGGCTGCCCGTCCGTGCTCGATCCTGAACGCGACTACCGCCGCACCTCCCAATTCGCCTCCTACTCTGCCGCCTCCTTCATGCGCAAACAGGATCTCGTCGACCGTTATGGCGGCAACCTCCAAGGCGCCGTCTCCTGGGCCTTTACCTTCCACGACCAGCCCTGGTTCAACGGTCTGCGCGCCCTCACCACCAACGAGGTCGCCCTGCCCGTTTTCAACGCCTTCAAACTCTTCGCCCGTCTTGGCCCCCAACGCCTGGCCGCCGAGTCCTCGGGCATGCTAGAGACCACTGCGATCATCGCTGATAGCGTGCGTGCCGATCCCGATGTTGGCGTCGTCGCCACCCGCACCGACGGCGGTGACCTGCACATTCTGTTATGGAACTACCACGACGTTGCCGACCGGTTCGACGAGCCCACGCCGGTCACGCTCCGCCTCCAAGGCCTAGACGAGACCCACAACTTCGCCGCCGCCACCCTCACCCGGGTCGACGAATACAACGCCAACGCCTTCACCGCTTGGCGTAACCAAGGCGAACCCCAGGCCCCGCTCCCCAAGCACGTCGCCATCCTCCACGACGCCGCCACTCTCAAGGCCGCTGCCATCGCGCCCTCCGCCCACAACGGCGGTAGTGCCACCTTCAGTTTCCCCCTCCTGCGCCACTCCGTCGCCCTCATCGAGATCCCGGCCCGCAAAACCGAGCAGCCCTACTCGCAATCTCATCCAACACTGGACCCTGCAAAATAGCTTATGAAACTCAACAAAACCAATACTCTGACTGCGCTGCTCGCGTTCGGCGCCTGCGCGTTCGCCCAAGATGGCACCATTTACCCGCTCGAAGCCCCGGCCGAGCCTAATGCGATTTCGCTCAACACCGGCGGTGTCGAGGACCAGAACGCCCCGGAAACCTGGTTTCGCCAGTGGGGCGACCCTATGGCGCGGAACATTTCCACCGCCACCCTCACGCCCTTCCTTCCCCATCCGAGCGTGGCCAAAGGCACGGCCATCATCGTTGCGCCCGGCGGCGGCTTCCGCTGGCTGTCGATGGGCAACGAGGGCTGGGAGGTCGCCCGAGCATTGAATGAACAAGGCATCGCCGCGTTCGTGCTCAAATACCGGCTCCAGCCGACCCCGGAGTCGCTCGATAGTTTCGTGGATTCGATGAACCGGACCTTCGCGGCCGCCGCTGACTCGACCGGAGAGAAAGATGGTCAGGCTCCACCGCCCCGCCCGAGCAGGGACCTGTCCAACCAGCTCGAGGATGCCGAGGCTGCGTACGCCCTCATTCTAGAGCGGGCAGAGGAATGGGGCGTCGATGTCGACCGTATTGGCATGATCGGTTTTTCGGCGGGCGCCGGCCTAACCATGCACTGCACACTCAATTCCCAAACCATGGACTTGGCTTTCATCGGGCCCATCTATGGCGGGATGGGGCCGGTCGAGGCGCCCAAAGATCCCCCGGCTATGTTCAACGTCATCGCCACCAACGACTTCCTCTTCCGCGGGCAATTCGGGGTCATCAAGTCCTGGTTCGACGCTGGGGCACCCGTCGAGTTTCACCTCTACCAAAACGGCGGCCACGGCTTCGGTCTAGGCAACCCGGACCGCACCAGCAATCGCTGGTTTGACGCCTTCATGCATTGGCTCGGGGTGAACAAATTCCTCGTCGCCCAGGCTGAACCGTAGCCCCCCCCGGCATGTTCGCTTATCTGCCCAGCCTCCTCGCAAGTAACGAGGCATTCTTCCCGGAAATGGGCGTTGAGGGTCTCCACGTATCCATTCTGCCATGGGCTTCCCGGTTCTGTAGATAGAGGGTCTTGATCCGCTTCTCGGCAAACTCGCGGCGAAACCCGTTCTCGATGAAGTCCGAACCGTTGTCGCTGCGAACGGGGTCGGGCGCTCCGTGACGCTCGATCAACGCGGACATGACCCACCTCACCTTGCGAGCGTTTATCCGACGGCCCACGTGGATACATAGGCACTCGCGCGTGTATTCGTCCGATCACGTTGAGCATCCGAAGCTTGCCTCCGCGCATCGTAGTGTTGTGAACGAGGCCCCAGGTCCCGACAGGGTTGCGAAATGCCTCACCTCGGTCGGGAGCCCCGTAGAGGGGCTCCGACGCCTTCGCTTAGGCTTCTTGGCCGGAACGGTCTCAGTTCCTGGCGAAGCCGCTGAACCATCCTCTAAAAACTGGATGTTTAGCCTAATAGCTTAATCTACTCGATAAAAAATAACCTATGGAATAGGTGAATTAAAACTTCAATTACACCATTACCACTTTTCAGCGATATTGATACGCCGCCTTATCGGATTGTTGACTCCACAGGGCGAGCCCCGTGAACTACAATGAATTCGACAGCGACTCCAAATTCTGGACGCTCCCCTTCATGAAGACGAAAAACGTAACGCGCCCAATTCCGCTATTTGCATGGCTCGTTATCGCTTCGATTCTATTTTCGTCATGCAATCAGTCCGAAAAGCCTCGGGATACCAAGATTGAGGATCCAACTCCCAGAGCTTCTGATGGTGAGATCGGTTTGAATACTTTTAAATCTCGGCCCATCGGAGAACCGACCGAGGGATTTCCTTGGATTACTGATCTAAAAATTGTCGATCTCGACAAAGATGGCCTTCTGGACGTTCTTGTGTGCGAAGGGCGCATGAACCAGATAAGCTGGATACGCCAAGTATCCTCCGGATACTTCGAGGAAACTGTTCTTGCGAGTTTCATAGCAGGACCCGCTCACGTGGAAACAGCAGACATGGACGCAGACGGCGACCTTGACATCATAGTTGCCAGTATGGGAATCGTCACACCGAATCCCCAGAAAATCGGATCGGTCGTCATTCTAGAAAATGACGGCCTCTATAACTTCGCTGAACGAGTATTGCTAGAGAACGTGTCACGAGTCACACATGTCGAAGCAGGCGATTTGGACAATGATGGTGATTTGGATCTCTCAGTCGGCCAGTTTGGCTACTACGAAGGAGAAGTTCGCTGGATGGAAAACTTAGGTGACTGGAACTTCGTCAGCCACCCGCTGCTCGATCTCTCAGGCACCATCCATGCGCCAATTGTCGATATCGACAATAACGGCTCCTTAGATATCGTTGCTCTTGTTTCTCAGGACTGGGAAGAGATCCATGCATTTCGAAATGATGGCTCAGGTTCATTCAAAACGAATGTGATCTGGGGTTCGACCAACAAGGACTTTGGAAGCAGCGGTATCCGTATTTCCGATATTGATCAGGACGGGGACTCCGATATCGCCTACACCAATGGCGACGGTTTTGACTATGCTACCCCTGGGTCTCGTCCTTGGCATGGCGTCCATTGGTTGGAAAACGACGGCACAGGCAATTTCGACTACCACCTCATTGGTAAATTTTCTGGAGCCTACAGCCCATTGCCCATCGATATTGACGATGACGGGGATCTCGATGTCATCGCCGTGAGCGGCTTTAACGACTGGGGCCAGGAAAACGCCGTTTCGATGATGTGCTACGAGAACACGGGCGATCAAACATTCATACCACGCATACTCGCCTACGAACCGACGCATCTTGTCGTTGTCGACGGAGCCGATATCGACAACGATGGTAAGATCGAACTCGTAACCGGTGGGCTACACTTCTATCCTCCCTTCGACAAACTTAGCCGGGTCACTCTGTGGGACCAATAAACGAGGGGCGACGAAGCATGACTTCTAAGAAATTCAGTTGGCTCTTACTTTGCCTGACGTTAACGGTCGCAGGAATTGCCTACACCATCATCCACCGAAGCGCTTCGAAAAAAGAGTATGCCATTTCTCAGGTAATTGCGGAACTTGAATTGTCAGGTTTTCCGGATACATTCAGAACGCAACTAGAAATCGCCGAACATGGCGCCCGAAGAGATGCACCTTCGAGCGAATCAGTCTTAAAACTAGCTCGTCTCTATCACGCGAACAGCTTTTACGATGAAGCAGTGCATTACTACCAGATTCTCTTGGGCAACGAAGATGAAGCTCTCAGAGCTAAAGCCCACTACTATATTGCTACGATTAAGGAGGTTAGAAACGATCTCGAAACAGCAGCCGAGCACTTGAGAGCAGTCATAGATCTCACCCCGGACTATTTGCCCGCCCATCTTAGCCTTGCGGAAATTCATTACAAGTCCGGCAACTTAAGCGATGCAGTAACGTCTTTCGAAGCTGCTCTGAATATCAAGCCCACCAATCCATACGCTCTCATTGGTTTGGCACGCGAGCGTATTCAAAATGGTGATGACTCGATGGCGCTTGCTCATTTAGGAACTCTCGTTTCATCAAATCCCAATTTCACAAATGGCACCTCTTTGCTCGCCCAAATTCTGGAGCGCAACGGCCAAAGCGGACAGGCAGCTGTTGCCCGAAAAATGAGCCTGGCAGGATGGAACGTGCCGCCTGAGGACCCTTGGATGAAAGAGACTATGAAACTCTGCTATGACACGCAGCGGTTGAGCATCTTCTTCGAAGACTACAAGCGCGTAGGCCAAATCGATCGTGCCATGACCTATCTCGATCGTATCGAAGCAGTGGATGCAGACAATTGGTATTCACGCCTGATGCGTGCCCATGCCTACACCGAATCGGGTAAATACGAAGAGTCGATTCCCTACTATGAACTCGCGCTCGAGCTTGGAGGCGATCCGTCTGTCATCTACCCTTTATTGGCGAAGACCTATTTCGAAATGAATCGCTACAAAGAGGCTGAAAGCATGGCGCGATCGAGTATTGGGCTTTCTCCCAACAATACTGAGGCGCTCCAAATAATGGCTGGAATACACCTGCAAATAAACCAGCCAAAAGAAGCCATATCTCTATTTCAGAAAGTGGTCTCAATCGATCCCTATCACCTTCTCGCCAACACCGTGCTAGCTAAGTTCCATTGGCAAACCGGCGACAGGACAACCGCCTCAAACCATCTCAAGACCATTCAGCAAGTCGATCCCAGCGATTTGTTTTCCCGCGTATTCCTCGGACAATACTTCATGGAAAGCAATCGTCTCCTAGATGCCCTACCACCCCTCGAAGAAGCCTACGTCCTTGATCCGAGCGACGAGTATGTCCTTATAATGCTGCCCGATGCCTATGCAACGATTGGGGAAATCCAACAGGATAATGGCGATTTCGATAGCGCTCTGGAATACTACAATAAAGCGCTCGCGATCACCGCAAACCACTCCGCCGCCACCAACGGAAAGGCTTCGCTACAAGAAAAATCGGCGGCCGCTGATTGACTAAAATGGCTTCACAAACACACTTATGCTAAGAGCCCCATTCTAATCTCCCCTATCAACTCCACTTAGACGCTTTCAAGGTTTCCCCTTCGAACCATTCACTTTCGACCATCTCGATCCTCGGGTTTTGTGGAATCCCAAAATCCTGGTTCAAAATGCGCGAGACGAGCAACTCAACGGCCCAAGCTCCCATGAGTTTTTGGTTCTGCTGCATTCCCGACAGATTCGTGCCTTCTAGCAATTGGCTTACCGCAGCAATCCCTATATCATTCGGAACGCTCAGACCATTATCGTTCAGTATCTTCTGCAATTTAGAGACCTCGTTGTAGAGATGGACGCAAACCACTACGTCGGGACGGTGCTGCCTCACCCAATCCATAATTGCTCCTGAATCCAATTCCTTGGTCCTCAGCACAGGCATTAAAGAGGGGCTCCCCGATACTTGCTCGCACCAACCCAAATAGGCGCTCGGATACACATGTGCACTACGACTATCTTCGTACTCTCCAAGCAGTAAACCAGGTCTGCGATAGCCCATAGAGTAGAGTCTATCGAGCGTATGATAAAGGTCGTTGAAAAAGTGACTGGTCACGCGATGGAGCGGTGTCGAAATGCTTAATCCCAAAGTCACGATCGCATAGTGATCCAATTCCTCCGGAAACGCTTGCTCGAAATCGGGACTGCCGAAACAGAGTAATCCCTCAATTCCGCGCGTATCCAAAATCGTGCGAAATCGCGAGCAGCTCATCCCGGGAGCATTCAGCTCGAAGGACTCCAACCGGTAGCCCAATGATTCTGCTCGAACCTGCATCGACTCATAGATCGAACTCAAGTGTTTCGACTGCTCCCAGGGACGCAGGGTATCATAAAACGAAATAACCCCAAAACACGCTTCGCTAGGTCGAGCCCCACTGGACCTGAGATGGCTCATTAGTTCGTTGAGTTTCGCATTCGTTCGATACCCTATCCGCGAAGCCTCGCGCATAATCCTTTCCCGAGTGTCCGCTGAAATCCTGGGGCTACTACGAAGGGCAAGCGAAACGGTCGACGCGGATAAGCCTAGCTTGGAAGCAATTTTTCTAACACTCATGGGGAGGTATCATGAAGGTTCAGGATCATTCTTTAATCAATGAAATCGACCTTTGCCGAATTTGAATTTCTCCAATGGAGGACAACGAGTCTCTACAAACGTCTTTCCGTTGAAAACCCCTTGAATATCGATTCTCTCCAAAAATGTATCTGATATTTGGGCACATTTTATCAGTCCACAGCAATTTCAAAAGGAGAAGCGGGCAAGCCCTCCTTATTGTACAAATTAGCGGTATCCGGATTATTGGCCCACGCATAGCGAACCGTCTCAGGATGTTTGATTTTACCTGACCACACCTCAACCTCCTTACCGACAATGCGAGCCTTGGCCCAGACGAATTTTCCGTCTTCTCCGGCTACCGAAAAATATCGCAATTCACTTCCGCCTTTCGAAACGAGTCCACCGCCTACGAAATCGAATTCCAAGCGAATGCGTTTTCTCTCCAAACGAGCTGATCGAACCAAAGGCCCAGTACCTACGAGATCTTTTTCATTATAAGCCACGCGGCGAGCTTCCAATGCCAGGCGCTCGCCAACCGATCGTTTATCGAGCGGGTGGATATCATTCCATTCGCCAAGATCGATATTCACCGACATTCCCGTATTCGAAATGTCAAGAGCCCGACGCTGCTGATCCCGTAATTTCGCCCAATTACTTTCCGAAGGATTATCGATCGTCTCCATGAAATTCGGAAGCTGGGCCCAAATAAACGGCAAGCCTTCACGTTTCCATTTCGTACGTCGGTCCTTTACCAAGGCCCCAAGCATATCCTTATAATTACTGGGTTGTTCAGTGTTGGCTTCGCCTTGGTACCACAAAATACCTTTAATCTCCATCGGCACAAGCGGAGCAATCATAGCGTTGTAGAGCCCCAGAGGGTTCCAATGAATAAAGGTCGCCTCCGGCCTCTCGTAGAGAATCGCGCCAACCTTGACTTTCCACTCGCCCCTCAAATCGATAGATTGATCTCCCACTACCAAATTAAAGGGTTTGTCTTGAGTAAACGAGCCGCGACCAGAATGGCAAAACGCTCGAATCGTCACCACATTCTCGCCTTTCTTCAACAAACCCGCGGGAACTTTGTACCGACGTGGAGGATACCGGTAAGTGATACTTCCAATCTTCACGCCGTTGAGGTAAGTTTCGTCTGCATCCACAATTGTGCCGAGGTAAAGATTGCCAGCCTTATCAACCAAGGAATCTGGCAAATTAAAGGTCTTTCGAAACCAAACCACACCGTTCATCGGTTCCAACCCTCCTTCATCCCAAAACGTTGGCAAAGTTATACTCTGCCACTCGTCATCGACCAAATCGGCCACGTACCAAGGTGTCAAACCGTTGAGTCCGGTATCTTTGCTTTGAGCCGCTTTATCCCAATCCGAATAGATAGCGGAATTTTCAGCTTCAGTTTTGGCAATCATATCTGCGTCTCTCCAACGCACCGCCTTGGCAAATGCTTCCGGAAAATCTCGCGCCAAGGTTTCCTCGCTCAACCAACACTCTACCTTCGAACCGCCTACGCTAGCATTGACGATACCAATCGGCACATCATATCGCTCTTCGATAGCCTTCGCAAAGAAGTACCCGACCGCTCCGAATCGTAGTATTTCGGATGGATTAGCAACCAGCCAACCCTCCGAGTTTACATCCAATTGAGGACGATTGAAATCGTAGTCCGTCTTCACTCCGAAATATCGAATCCTTGGGTTTTCGGAATTGATAATCTCTCGCGGAAAGCGTTCCTTCACGCGCTCCATCGAAATTTCCATATTCGACTGTCCTGAAGTAAGCCATACATCGCCCACATAGACATAGCGTAGCGTCAATCGGTTTCCCCCTTCGACTACCATTTCGAAAGGACCGCCCGCTGATTTCGGTTCCAAGTCGAGTCTCCAACGACCATCTTTGCTTGCGATGGTCTGGTACGTTCTTCCTCGAAATTGCGCCGTGATCTCCTCACCCGAAGATGCCGTTCCCCAAATCGGGGACGAATCGCCCCTCTGCAATACCATACCGTCACTAAAAAAAGCAGGTAAACCGACTTCCGCGTTCAGCGAATTAATCAGGACCACGACAGTGCCTACCGTAACCATAAAGTGGTTACGATTGAAACCATACAAGAGAAGAAATTGAAGAAATCGCATAGACTATGTCGTTTGAATATCTATTAGAGAGTGTCGAAAAATCGGCTTTTTGTAAGAGCGTCGATTGCGGCGACCCTACGTGAACAATCTATACCCATCCGACTTATTGGACACTTCCTTAGAGGCGGCGAGTTTGGCGTCTCATTTAGATCAGATTCCTCCTGAGTCCGCATAACAGCTCCCAAACTCGCCAAAGCGATAAAAATGGAAATGGGTCGGCAATAGTGAAACATAATAAGGATGGGGGGGTACTTCGGCCTAACTTCTAAGAGTTTCGCGAAAGAATCAGGGCCGACGCCTTTCAGTAAAGGGTATCGCTGTGCAACGTTGAACAAAAATCCAGATCTCCACAATAAAAGAAGATCGCCATCAATCACCAGGCCAATTCGAACAAAAACGGATAACGTTTCGTAAGAACATCACGAAATTTCTTCGCTTTAATCCCCATAAAATTCTATTCATTAAACACTAACGATACATTCGCTGCACCGTCGCAGATAAGCGACTTTCCTTGATGGCAATTACCGACCCGCCTCAAATGCTCTGTAAATTCAACGCGCAATTCAATTGCTACGTAATTCACTCGAATCCCAGACAAAAAAGGTTAGATCTAGATGATCACCCCGCGCTTTAAAACCGCCACCCTATTCAATTACCAGGCTTTGTGAAACTCGGACTCGGACTCTACAAACACATGCTTACGCCTGACAACTTTCGCTTTGCAAAACAAGCGGGAGCTAGTCACGTCGTAGCCCATCTCGTTGACTACTTTCGCGGAAATGCAGAGGCAGGCGAAGACGATCAGCCAACCGGAGACGATTACGGTTGGGGACTAGCTGGAGACCCCAATCAACTCTGGACGCTCGATGAATTGGTTTCTCTTCGGAAAGCTGTAGAATCGCAAGGCCTCACGCTCGAAGGGATCGAAAACTTCGACCCCGCCCATTGGCACGACATATTACTAGATGGCCCTAAACGCGCGGACCACATCGAAAACGTCAAGACCATCATTCGCCGAATGGGAAAAGCAGGCATCCCGAACATGGGATACAATTTCTCAATCGCAGGTGTCGCGGGTAGAACCCACGGAGCATACGCCCGCGGTGAAGCCCAATCGGTTGGAATGGAGGGGCCCTACAATAAACCGATGCCAAAGGGTATGGTTTGGAATATGATCTACGACCAAAATTCACCTGAAGGAACATTGGAATCCGTGTCTCACGAGCAGCTCTGGGATCGTCTCGAGCGTTTTCTCAACGAAATTCTCCCCGTTGCGGAGGAAGCCGGAGTGAATCTCGCGGCGCACCCTGACGATCCACCAATGCCGACAATCAGATCGCAAGCGCGACTCGTATACCAGCCAAGCTTGTATCAAAGATTAATAAATCTCAACCCAAGCCCATCAAACAAACTCGAATTCTGTATCGGATCCCTCGCGGAAATGACGGAAGGCAATATTTACGATTCTATCGATCAGTATTCCGCGCAACAACGTATTGGATACATCCACTTTCGCAACGTCCGAGGAAAAGTCCCAACCTATAAGGAAACCTTTATCGACGACGGTGACATCGACATGCTTCGAGCTATCAAGATTCTCCATCGCAATCGCTTCGAGGGAGTCCTCATTCCCGATCACTGTCCCTCGATGAACTGCGATGCGCCTTGGCATGCAGGCATGGCATATGCGATGGGGTTTATGAAAGCAGCCCTTCGATCTCTAGAATCCGAATCATAGTTTTTCAAAACTCGATTCCGCTCTCGCCGCAACCATTTTCAAATTTACATATGAACGCATTTTCCAAAACATTTTCCCTCGAGGAAAAAATCGCCCTTATAACAGGTGGGGGTACTGGAATCGGCCAATCCATCGCCCGTTGCATGCATGAGGCTGGAGCGACCGTTGCTCTCGTTGGCCGTCGAGAAGAAGAGCTTTCGCGAGCCGTGAACGAACTAGGCGAAAGAGCTCACTACTTCGTTCACGATATTACGGAAATGGGAAAAGCCGAAGAACTGACTTGTCGAATACAAGATCAACTAGGCCCCATCGACTGCCTTATCCACAACGCCGGTAAACATCTAAAAAAGGCGGCTCTTGAAACCACTCCCGACGAATTCCTCGCCGTCCTCAATACCAACGTAATAGGTACGCACGCTCTCACCAAAGCAATCGCTCCAGGTATGGTCACTCGCAAATCGGGCAGTATCCAGTTTATCGCTTCAATGGCCTCTCTATTCGGAATCCCCAAAGTCGTCGCCTACAGCGCGGCCAAAAGTGCCCATCTAGGCATGGTTCGCACGCTTTCAACCGAGTTGTCTCCCCACGGCGTTCGCGTTAACGCAATAGCTCCTGGTTGGATCGAAACCGAAATGTCCGCTAAAGCTCTCAGCGGCGATCCCGCGCGCTTAGAAAAAATCCTTAGCCGCACACCCATGCAAAAACTAGGTCGTCCGGCGGACGTTGGTTGGGCGGCGGTCTACCTGGCTTCGCCCGCAGCCGCATTCATTACCGGCACTGTCCTCCCCGTAGACGGCGGAGCCAGTATCGGTTTCTGAATAAAGATAACAAAGCCAATCCACATCGAAAAATGAAACGACACTTCCATCTTCTTACATTGTACACCCTGTCCGCACTATCTGGAATTTTCGAAATGCACGCAACAGACACTCAAAACGACCGGACCTTAGAGTCCTCCTACAACGGAGCCTTCACGATAGGAACCGCCGTGAATACAGCCATGGCGAATGGAAAAGACAGCGAATCCCAAAAGTTAGTTATTCAACACTTCAATACGATTACCGCCGAGAATGACCTCAAGGCCGCATTGATAAATCCAGAACCTGGCGTATACAATTTCGGCGCCGCTGATGCCTTCGTTGAATTTGGCGAAAAGCACGGCATGTTCATCGTCGCTCACACCTTAGTTTGGCACAACCAAACGCCTGCTTGGTTCTTTCATGACGAAGATGGAAAACCCAATACACCTGAACAGCAGATCGAGAGAATGCGGAGCCACATACAAGCAGTAGCCGGAAGGTACGCAGGACGAGTTCACGCTTGGGACGTTGTAAATGAAGTAATCGACAACGACGGCTCCTACCGTCCGACAACGTGGGTCAATGGAGTCGGTAACGGCGACGAAATGGTAAAGCACGCATTTAAATTCGCATCTCAATACTCTCCGAATACCGAGCTATACTACAACGACTTCAATGCTTGGAGACCTGCCAAAAGAGATGGTATCGTTCGTATGGTCAAAATGCTTCAGGACTCCGGCATCCGTATCGACGGCGTCGGCATTCAAGCTCACTGGGGACTGAATTTCCCGAAAAATGAATACATCATAGCAGCCATTGATGCCTTTGCCGCCCTAGGCGTAAAAGTAATGATCACCGAATTGGATGTGGACGTATTGCCACTCACTAAAGAAGGCCAAATAATTGGCACCGGCATGATGCACCCGCAATTTCAATTGGAGGAATTCAAAGAGTTTCTGGATCCATATAGAGACGGGATCCCCGATAACGTTCAACAAGCGCTAACCAATCGATACGCCGAGCTGTTTGAAATCTTCTACGATAAACGAGACAAGATCGATCGAGTAACCCTTTGGGGACTTCACGACTCGATGTCATGGAAAAACGGTTACCCTATACCCAACAGAACAAACTACCCTCTCTTGTTCGATCGCGATCACCAAGCAAAACCTGTCGTCAAAGCACTGATGAACCTACCCGAAAAAACCAACTAATTTTCGATCTAAACCAACACCATGACTAAATACCCCTCCCACACACAAGCGTTGCTTGCTCACGGCGTTGCCTGGCTACTAGCACTTACCTCAGTTGCGGAAGAGCATTCTCCAATCGGCATATTCGATCACCATGAAGATGTCGGCAATCCGAGCAAATCCGGTTCAGCATTCTTCGATGAGTCCACCCAGACCTACCACATGACCAGCGCTGGCGAAAACATGTGGGCCAAAGAAGATCAGTTTCATTTTGCTTGGAAAAAGATCACTGGCGACTTTATCGTACGAGCGACCGTAAACTTCGTGGGCGATGGAGTAGACCCCCATCGCAAGATCGGGATAATCGCGCGCAACAACCTTAATTCGAGTTCAGCCTACGCAGATGCTTGCGTGCACGGCGACACGCTCAGTTCATTGCAATATCGCTCAGAAGCGAATGGAGAAACAGATCAAGTAGAGCTCAGCGTATTCCACCCGACCGAAATCGAACTTCAGCGTAAAGGTAATCTGTTCAAGTATTCCGCAGCTGTATTCGGCGAAAACTACAAATCAGTTTCCTACGAAATGGACCTCAACGAACAAGCCTATGTCGGCTTGTTCATATGTTCCCACAATGAGAGCATTTTGGAAACCGCAGCTTTCAGCAATGTTCGCATTGTTATTCCCGCGCCCGATGACTTTCAACCTTACAGCGACTACTACGGCAGCCACATCGAGGTCATGGAAGTAGCTACAGGATCACGCAAAATCGTCTATAGCGAAAATCGATCATTACAAGCCCCCAATTGGGCGACAGACAACAAGCGGCTCATCTACAATGCCGAAGGAAAACTTTACAATTATTGGTTCGATGACGGAAGTACCGACGAATTAAATACTGGCCCGCAAAATCAAAACAACAACGATCATGTTTTATCCTGGGGCGGCGATCGCATCGCAATAAGCAACTACGATGGCGAAGATAGGCGCTCAACAATATACATCCTGCCAGTCGACGGTTCCGATCATCCGAAGCGGATAAGTGATCCGAAAAACGGCCACTCATTCCTTCACAGTTGGTCACGGGACAACAAGAATATTATCTTCACCGGCAACCGAAACGATCAATGGGACATTTGGTCAATCGACATTGAATCAGGAACAGAAACCCAAATCACCAACCTTAGCACACTCGATGACGGTGCAGAAGTCAGCCCCGGTGGTAAATGGATTTACTTTAACTCGGTTCGCACCGGCACAATGCAAATTTGGAAAATGAAGGTCAACGGAAACGACCAGGAACAAGTCACCTTCGATGAATACAATAACTGGTTTCCCCACTTTTCGCCCGATGGGAAATGGATCGTCTACCTGGCCTTCCCAGCAACAATTGATCCAACCGATCACCCGTTCTATAAAAAGGTATACCTCAAACTCCTTTCAACCTCAGGAGGAGTTCCCAAAACAATTGCCTACATCTATGGCGGACAAGGCACGATCAACGTCCCCAGTTGGTCGCCAGACAGTAGGCATATCGCATTTGTTAGCAACACGCAGATGTAAGTCTAAATAGAACCTACATTTACATCCATAAATTGAGTTCCCATTCGCACCCAACACAAACAACCTAGAATCTATGAAGCTATTCATCCTACCCATTTTCACCTTGTTGGCCATCTCCGCTAAGGCCGCTGACGAATACCCTGATACGCTAACTTTGGGCGCGACTGCTCCCGACTTCACCCTGCCTGGTGTCGATAGTCGCGATTGGTCGCTTTCAGACTTCGACGAGGCAAAACTGCTGCTGGTCGTCTTTACCTGCAATCACTGCCCCACCGCCCAGTACTACGAGGAACGTATCAAAGACCTCGCTACCGACTATAAGGACAAAGGCGTCGCCCTGGTAGCTATCAGCCCGAACGATCCTGCGTCAGTGCGGCTAGACGAACTAGGCTGGGCCGTACGCGGCGACAGCTTTGATGAGATGAAGGCCCACGCGATCAATCGCGGCTTCAACTTTCCCTACCTATACGATGGTGAAAATGAAGAAGTCTCGAAGCAATATGGCCCTGCCGTCACACCCCACGCATTTCTTTTCGACGCAGATCGCAAGCTCCGTTACGTAGGCGCGATCGATGATTCCGAGCGCATCCAACACGTCACTGCTCACTTCTTGCGCAATGCCTTGGACGCTCTCCTCGATGGCAGGCAGCCTGAAGTGGCCGAGACTAAAGTCGTCGGCTGCTCCGTTAAATGGGCCGGTAAAGGACACCTAGTGGCAAACTACATGAAGAAACTCTCAGAGGAACCTGTTTCAATAGAGCATGCAGATGCGGACAAACTAGCCGCCCTCAGAGCAAATAAGGAATCGGGGAAATACCGCCTCGTAAACTTCTGGGCCACCTGGTGCGCTCCCTGTGTTGCGGAGTTTGACGAATTCGTCGAAATCGATCGCATGTATCGGCACCGCGACTTCGAGTTCGTCACGGTCTCCATCAACCGTCCGGACGAGGAAAAGCGAGTACTCGACTTTTTGAAAAAGAAAGAGGCATCCAATAAAAACCTCATCTTCGCTTCCGCGCAACGCGAGCCGCTGATCAACGCTTTTAATCCCGACTGGCAAGGTGTCGCTCCCTACACGGTTCTAATTAGCCCGAAGGGTGAAATCGTCTACAGCGAAATCGGCTCAATTGATCCTGCTCCACTCAAGCAGAAAATACTAGATTCGCTCAACGCTCTCAACCCTTGGTAAAAAGAGGAAGCTCTCTTATAAGCTCTACCTCCACTGGAAGGCAAAGTACATACAGGTTTCCGTACCTGTATTTCGGATACCATGTGGAATCATAGAACCGAGGAAGGCCAGATCGCCGGCAGCTATTTCATGCGGTTCTCCGTTTATCAGCTCCATCGCCGACCCATGAATCATGAGAATGATTTCCTCAGGGGCATGAGTGTGGGGTAAGTGGCTAGTAATGCCTTCGTTCAAAGTAGTGATGTGCATTTCGAAATTCTCTGTCATCGCAGTGGAACGATCAAAGTTGTTTCGGCGACCACCCTTGTCATGGGGATTGAATTCCAACTTTTCAAAGTCTACCACAAGCGACCCGCCCGCCCTTTCTCCCCGATCGGGATTCATCGGTAGGTTGGATCGGTAACTCATTATAAAATAGCTTAGAGGTTCATCGGATAGATTTCTTATCTGATGGGAATCTCCCGGTAGAATAAGCGCTACGCTACTCGAACCGATAGTATGCTCCACGTCCTGGATTGTAATCGTGAGCTCTCCTTTCTTAACGATGACAAGTTGTTCTGTATCGGGAAGAATGCGTTTTTGGAAAGCCCCTGAACGAGCTGGCAGATACGCTGCTTCAACTTCAAAATAGTCCAAAAATGTGGACTGCCCTTTCAAAATTGTCCACGTTTTGAGTCCGGAATTTGAAGTATCCACTGGGTCAATCCAAGGATAGCTTTTTGACACCACTGATGCGAAGCCTGGCTGCGAAGCCAAAAGACAAAGATTCAATAAACAGGAAAAGACTACGGCCAAAGACTTCATAGTGAAGGAAGAAGCATCTCGTAATAAATCACCCAAGGCAAGCTCGACAACGACTCAAATAGTTTTCTTCCATACTGAAGCGTTCTCAGCTTAGAGCTTCCGCAAATCCATAACATTACTACGAAATGGCGCAGACAGAAAACAACAAGTTTGCCCTTGAGAATACTCTTGCCCCAACTAGTATTACGAGGAACCAAAACTTCTATACCCCTCTATTTCCGACTCCCTAACTGAGAAAGGAAAAACAATGAAATACCCGAATTTACCAAGCTGGCACTCTCTGTCATTTTTCTTCTCTCAATCCCATACCTAGCGCTAGGCCAAGAAGAGACAGGTGACCAAATTGCATCCCCTGCTCCTGCAGCTGATTAAACAGAAGAAGTCCAAGTTCAAAGAGTTATACACGGCTCAAGGTCTATCGCTGCGTCGTTACAAGAATATCGTTCCCGCCTCGGACGGAATCAAATTCAAGGACATACGAAGTGGCATTTATCCGGGTCAAACCGAGTTCGAACTTGCACCAGAGGAAAAAGAACAGCTCGAGCGCGCGTTCGGAGGGCTTTTTGTTAGAGAGTTAATGAATTGGGATCGCTTCCCATTGGTCGAAACGCCAGAGCCGGATTCAATTTATTTGAAAGTTAGTATGTCAGACGTCCTCTCGTTCGTACCCCCTCCTCACGCTCGCAGGAATAACGAGATAAAGAAGATCCTAAGTGGCAACTTGAATATCGAACTCTTCGACCTCAGTTCCGGCCATGTGGTTATGAAAGTGGAAGACCGCGTACTGATAAAAGACCTTTATGGTGTGAAATATGAAGACTTTATCTGGTCGCTCGAAGCCGTACAGAAGCAATTTTCAAGATGGGGTGCCAGCTTGAAATCGGAGCTCCAGCGCTTCGATAAATAAAATCATTGTCTCAATAATTAGACTACACTCGAGCAGCTACGCGCGACTCCACCTAAAAAGCCGTGCCCTTTAGTGATTGAATTTTCATAATCGCCCTCCTGATAATTTCATTTTTTCTGATCGAACTCCATCAACTGACTGCAGATTGAGGGCACACTAGACAAGTCGATATCACTCGCCTTTTGATGGACGGTTATCGAATCAACTGTTTCTACTATCTGCCCCTATTGGCCTACACTTTCGGCTACTTCATCGGTCGGAGCAGTTAGCGCTCGTTGATCTGTCACAAATGCGTATTCAATTTCTCAATTACATGTTGCCTTTATGCGATCAATGTTTTGCGGCGATTGCCATGTATTCAAGAATATCGGCTAAGCCTTGCTCGCCTAGACCATCGAAGCCAGCGGGCATGATGGACATTTTGGAATCAGTCAAACTGGCAATATTATCGCGTTGGATCGAGTGCCGTTGCCCCGCAATATCATACATATCGACACTCGTTTGCGTTTCCGCGTCCAACCGACCAGAGATCGCTTCTCCTGATTTCGTAACGACTGTCCAGAGTCGGTAGTTCGCCTCAACAGACCGGTTCGGATCAATGATTGCAACGAGCACCTCCTCTTTGGGGCGGACTCCGATACCACTCAAGTCAGGACCCACTTTGCCTCCTTCACCGTAAAACATGTGACAGGCAATACAAGCGCTCCCGAACAACGTCTTGCCTCTCTCCGCATTTCCGACGATCGAGGCAGCAGGGAGAAGTTTCTTCACAATGGCGTCGCGATCAGCGGATTCCTTTCCTGAGAATCCTGACAGCTGTTGCGCTCGCGCCGCGATTGAAGGATTTGGGTTGTTAAGCAGACCCGGCCAGCTTCGGGAGCTAATATCCCCAGCTAGAACGTTTCCTTCTTCAATCGCATCAAACACTTGTTCGATCCAAGCACTGCGACCCAACAAAGTGCTGATCGCAGCGTTCTTTTGCCCTGGAGTCATGCCTGACCAATTCTCCAGGACAAATCCAGCGGTTTCGTCCCTCTTGCTCGCGCGAAGCGCTTTCATCAACCCGTCCGTCAGTTCTGGCGATGTCTGGAGATTCACTTGAGCGAGCACGGCGCGAACCGTTTCGGAATTGTCAACCAGTTCAATCAATTTGCCCGCGGCATGGGAGCGGTCTTCGGCGTTCGCTGTGTCGTCGTTCAAAACAGTAGTCAACCGCCGAGTCGCTACATTAATTTGATCCTGAAACAGGTCGAGGCGATCCCACTTTCGAGCGAGAACCAATAGTCCATCCTGTCCTGCTGGACTGAGCGACTTCATCAAGCGAGAGAGATCACGAGCCTTCGCCCCATCAATTTCCGGAGTCTTATCCTTCGGCCAACCCTCAACCATTCCTGATATCAGGGCTGCCGCTGTCCGCTTATTCGCGCGGCTAGCATTCATCAGTTTATCCAAGAGCTTGGCGGGATCAACCGACGCGTTGTGACGAGCCACCGTGGAAACAATCCTATCCGCCTCTCCAGGGAGGGCCGTATTATTCTTCAAGAGCGCGGAGAGAAAGTCGTCTGCATTTCGAGCAGCAGCGCTGATCACCGCATCGTTCAGCCAACGGTCCTCTGTATTCAAATCGTCTTTCAATGACTCGTAAACCATCACTGCGGCCATGTCGCTAGGAGACGATTCTGCGATAGCCAGATAAGCGGCGAGACGCGTTTGGGCATGAGGGTCTTTTAGAATATTCGCCGATTTGAATGCTGCAATCGTTGCTGCATCGCGGGGCAAGACATTAACAGCTGCCTGCCGTACTGCACCAGAATCATGATACAAATTTCGCTGAACCGCTTTTCGAACCTCAATGTTTGACTCGATTTCTCTGAGACCGTCCAGTGTCCAGAGAGCGTGTTGGACACCCACATTCAATCCTTGACTGTCTACGGCCTTGCGTGAGATTAGCTCAACCAGATGGCGCCGAATGGCGCTGTTGCCCTGTCCGGATTCAACGATCATCCGTTGAGCGTGCATTCGCCACAGCTGATTGTCGCTTTGCAGAGCAGAAATCCATTTCTCTGGATCACCCGTGCTCAAATCATAGGTTTCGGAAGGAGTGCCCTTATCATGGGTCACTCGGTAGAGGCGCCCATGCTGCTTGTCTCGCAACCCGGTTTCGTAGGCATTGCCTTTTCCTGTCTGAAAGCCAATCGGCGTCGGATTGTGCTGAATGATGTAGTTATACCAATCGATCACCCAGAGAGCGCCATCCGGACCGACTTCAGCAACGATCGGCGCGGACCACTCATCGTCGCTCGCAAGAAAACTCCCCATGTTCACCGCTGTGCGATCGGCCCCTTCACTGCCTAACTTAAAGAAGCCGACAAGGTGGCCGGTCGGTTCCGTAACGAATGAAACCCCATTCCAATATTCCTCGGGAAAAGCGCGGGCTGTGTAGACTGCGTGGCCCGCGCCCGCGGTATACTGGTCATGCCAGTCTACCTGACGCACTTTGTCCGTAATCGGATAAATGCCCTGATCATCGGCAACCGACTCCATGCGGTTAGCCGACCACCCGTTTACTGCTTCGTAAAATCGATTTGCTATCGGCATGTACCAACTCGCATTTCCATTTGCCGTGCTGCCTACGATAAGCCCATCCTCAGTAATACCAAGACCCCAGGTGTTGTTATTGCTCGACTTGATAAACTCGAGCTCAGACCCATCTGGTCTAAATCTATATACTCCCTGACCAAATCGATGATGTTTGCCGCCAACCTCTCCTTCGAAACCACTATAGCCCACAGTTCCCCATATCCAATTGTCGGGTCCGTACCTCAGATTACTGGCAACGGCATGAGTATCGCGGGTTCCCCAGCCATCAAAGAGTACCCGACGCTCGTCCGCGATGTCATCGCCATTCGTGTCTTTCAGAAAAAGCGTGCGCCCGCCCTCGATCACAATCAATCCACCGTTCCCGAAGCAAAGCGAAGTTGGAACACTTAGTTTGTCGGCAAACACCGTGAATGCATCCGCCATACCATCACCATTTGTGTCTTCGCAAATCTTGATCTGATCGTTTCCCTTTCCCTCGGCTTGCAAACTATTTGGATAGTCGATTGTCTCCGCAATCCAAAGACGACCGCGCTCGTCCCAAGCCAACGCAATCGGTTTCGCAATATCTGGTTCGGCTGCCCAAAGCTGGGAGCTGAAGCCCGGCTGAACGACGACATGCTTCGCCGAATCTCTGGGAGAAAGCGGCGCCTGCATTCGAGTGATTGACTGCCCTTGCGTGGACCATTTCTCGCCTGCCAGGTAGTTGGGCATGACATCGGGAGATTTGATGTAGGTAAACGGATCCAGTCCCGTCTTCGCTTTGAGAGGACGCCGGTCCACTTCCTCCGCGAAACTGGAGCTGACCATCGCAATCATAACTAAGACAGGTTTAAAATAAGAAGGTGTTTTCATTGGTTGCCAAGTTTAAGAGTAGTATTATAATGAGAGCATATCGAGATATCCAAAGGTGACACAATTAGTCTATCCAGACCACCCTAAATAAGCGAGCGGGGGTTTTTGCATATCGTAAAGCTATTCGGGTGACACGAACCCAATATGACGGTTCGCCCATTCGATGTATCGACGATCGTATCGACCGCCAAACAATGATTTCCTGCCAGAATAAGCAATAGGCAATAGAGAAATAGTCTATCTATACAATGCATACCCAAAACTACTTCATACGCTCAGCTAATTCGCTGAAAGTCACGAATTTGCAATTTTGATCTCTAAGCGTATTCAGTATTGATGGTAGTCGATCTACCGTTTCAGAACGCCATTCATGAAAAAGAATTACGGAACCATCGACAACTCCATTAGTTGCCTTTTCCTCGATCTCATCCGCTCCAACCGTTCTATCATAGTCCATTGTTACCACAGTCTTAACCGGTTCGAATAAAGCGATCCCAGCCTTTTCAACATGGGAACGCACGCGATCGTTCACCTTTAAAAACGGTGGCCAATACCAAATAGGATCCCTATTCAACAATTCAGAAATTTTCTTTTGCGCACCTGATATTTCGTGTTCCAATTCCTCGTCCGAAAGATCGTCCACATTTTGATGATCATACGAATGGTTCACTATTTCGTGACCTTCCGACTGCGTCTTAAGCGAAAGCTCTGTATGCTTTTCGACATTGCTCGCTACTTGAGCGAAACTAGCTCGAACACCTGCTTCCTCCAGCACAGTCAACAATCTTGTAGCTGTTTCAGGAGTCGGACCATCGTCAAACACCAAAGCAACGTATTTCGCCTCTTGCGCGTGTAGGCCGAACTCAAACCAAACGAAACATAGAATCGTGGAAAAACACCTTCTCATAATTTCATCCCTAATTGTCACCTACATGAGAACTAACCGATTCGTAAAGCGATATACCAACCAGCATGTCTGAAAAATCTTCGGGGAAATAGGATACGTTTTCCGGCAAGTTTTTGATCACCTCCGCTACTGCATCACGATATCTGCTATCGGGATACAAATTGTGCAATCTAAGCAGGTTTCGTACGGTCACCGAATTCGCGGATCCCATTTCATCCTCATAGAACGCGTTTAAATTCAGCGGAATATCCGAAGTGCTTTTCGGAGCGATTAAGTAAGCCCCTACAGGAGACCGAAATTTTTCATCAAGAGCTTTTTGAATCTCAACAGCCTTAACCAAATAGTCACTCTCATGGGAATCAGCAGCGGCATCGAGCAAAGCTCTAACAAAGAGAGCGTATCCCTTAGACGAAGCTTCAGGCGAAAGCGCTTTTCCATCTCGAGTTGCCGCACGAAGAATCAGATGCTCCTCGTCCCAGAATGTATCCACTATCGCATTCAACAATCGCTTAGCTTCGTCCTCAAATTCCTTTCCCGCTTTAACCAAACAGGAAGCCACAATCGCATTAGTGGAAATTGACGAGAGTTTCTCGCGCTCTACTGAAAATTTAGACCGACTTTTGGCTCCAAGAGCTTGGAGCGCAGATACCGTTTCGCGATCAGAAACCACCTCGCCAACTGGTTTCAATATATTTCTACCTTTGAACATTCCACTGAAGTCTAAATCCTCAGGCACATTCCCTTCCTTCAATACCCCAAACAACCGAGTGAATCTCTCAAACTCACTCTTATTCAAAATGGCCGACAGTTCTTTATAAGTCCAAGTATTAGCAGCGGCTATTTCAGCCTCTTCACCTGGAAAGCTTATATGCTCAGAATAAAATCCAGATTCGCCGCGAAAATCGTCCACGAGCACCTGAGCCGTTTCCTTCACAATGATCTCATATTCTGGGTACGCGCTAAGATAGTGAATAGCGTCTGCTTGAACCAATACCGATTTCCGGAAATCCGGAATTGACCACTTTTCATCTATTGTCGCTGTATAGAATCCCCCACGAACGTAATCGCGCATAGCTCCGAGGACCATTGCCCTCAATGTTGAATCTCTGGCTATCTTCAACTGATCAAGCTTAGGCTCATCTTGAGCAACTGCTAGATCCAATAGACGAATTTCACCAAAGGAAACAGCCTTGGGAGGCAAACCGAAACCTGCATTGATTTCGTCATAACGAACCGAAAGATTTTCCGCGGACAACTTAATCAGCTTCCCCTCAAAAGGATGTATTTCATTTGATGATACCCCAAACGTATACTCCATTTCCTTTAGACTTTCTTTTCCACCTTCAACGACATCGTCCCTTTCAGCTTTCCAGTGTTCAGCAATCCGATCAACAACACTCAACAAACCCTGACTACCCCAATCGTCAGTCGGCGGATAGTAGCCCCCACCTTCGATCGGGTTAATGGCAGATGTGGTTAGAACATTTAGCGGCCACTTGCTTATTTGCTTAGCAGCCTGCACATACGATAAAAGGAATTCAGCAAGTATTGGATGTTCGTTCTTATTCACTCGTATAGGTAGGTAATCACCGTTCAATCGACTCGCGATCGACTCATTCCTAAATGATTCCGTCCTCATCGCCTCGGACATAGGATTTAGTTCATGAGACACTGCGAAGAATAATGGCTTATCCAGCCCTTTAAGCGCTTCCTCTTGTACCTCAGCCCACGACTTCCATTCAACAAGGTCTCCAGGTTGGGATTTCTCATTCGCGGACACCGCAAGCGCAGATAGGCCCCAGTTAATAATCCACAACGCAATCAAGCGTCGCTTTAGTTTATCAAAATTCACTATCATACCTGCGCGTAGCGTCTATTTCCGCTTCCCTGGTTTGGCGACAATTTTTGAACGAGAGCCCCAAGGCAGTTCATCAATCGCTCCGTCGCTCCAACGAATAGTCAAAGCCGAAGGCGGGTTATCCCTTTTGTAACCGAAAAACAATTTCTGTTCCGATTGAGACAAGTATCCTCCTCCGCAATACACTTCGGCCGCAGAGACCGAACCGTCTTTGTAGTGAACGTCTACCTTTGCTCCCGTTACGAGCGAGTAATTAGCGTCAAACGAAACAGAGACAAAATTGGAATCTTTTGATTTTTGATTAAGAAGCGGTAACACTGAATCGTTTACTCGAGTAAACACGAGGTCCGGTCGACCATCGAAATTCAAATCGCCCATAGCCAACCCTCGAGCCTCGCCCGGTATAAAAATACCACTTTCCAGCGGACTCAAAGCTTCAAACTCTCCGGTTCCATTTCCGACGAGCAATAGCCCCAACCCGCCATCGAAGCGTCCCGTTTCAACTTGAGGTCCATGAAAATTCTGCCCGAAGACTAAGTCCACATTGCCATCTCCATTAAAGTCCGAAGCGGCCATTCCCCAAACCGGGGCGACCTGAGCCAACCTCGGAAGCGCTCGAAACTCGAACGAAGCGTTTCCATCATTAATAAACACTCCATGCCGCAACTCGTTCACTTCAAATTGATCCGCTTCGCTTACATCGTAAATATCCGTCAACAAGGCGGAAGCAAACGATCGGAATGTATCGAACTTCGCTCCAATTGAAGGCATGGCTCTCGTGCTACAGCTTTTCCCGCGCATCGGAAACAAAGAGTCTCCTTCGTACTCGGCCTCCACAATATTCAGAGTTCCTCGTCCCTCAAAATCGCCGTAGAACAACTGAATAGGAGCTTCCATCGAGGCATGGTATTTCGTATTCAAGCCGACATTACCCGCAATATAATCGATATCGCCGTCATTGTCTACATCAGCAGCGGCAAGCGAGTTCCACCAGCCCCGAACCCCAGAGAGGCCACACTCCAGCGATGGTTTCTCGATAAGCGTCCCTTCGTTATTCATAAAAATCCGAAGCGGCTCCCATTCCCCGCAAACTAAAAGATCAATCCAACCGTCACCATTCGCATCCGTCCAAAGAGCGGAGGTCACCATACCCAAGTTCTCGATGCCTTCGATTTTCGCGGATGCCGAAACCAGAGCTCCATCGACATTCTCCATTAATACGCTTTTCGGCGAACTGGGATACTGGCCAGGGATCACCCGTCCTCCCACAAACACATCCATATCTCCGTCACGGTCAAAATCCGCCGACACAGCGACCGAAGAACTAGAACTCACGTTTTTCAAGCTATCACTCTCGACTTCTACAAATCTGCCGGCGCCATCATTTAAATAAAGCGCGTCGGCATAGTTCGGCGAATCCAAATCATCTTCCACACTCCCGCTAGTAACAAGGAGATCCAAAGCGCCGTCCCCATTAGCATCGATCCAGAGAGGAGCCATTTCCTCTACGCTCTCTTTTTCGTGCCACGGCTGCGAAACAACGCTCTTTCGATAGTGGCCGCGTCCATCATTGAAATACAGTTCGCCAACCTGCCCTTTCGCGCCTGCCAAATAAAGGTCAGGAGTTCCATCGGAATCCACATCGCCCATAGCAATCCCAGCTCCAAGCGTATTCATTCGATTCGGAAGCAAGGGTTGCCGCGCCATATCATCAAAACGTTGCTCAGCATTGACAAAATCCAGTCCCAGTGAGTCGGAAGCTTCGGCGAATATCGGAGCGACTACCGCAGCATTCTTTTTTCGTTTATTTGCCTTCTTTCCTTTTTCAGAGATCTTGTAGTGTTTACCGGATTGAATATTCTCGAACACCTGCCGCTTTCCACTCGGCCAATAAACCGAAAGACGAGTCGCTTCTTTCTCCTGCCCAAGCCCAAAATGCGTTGGCGCTACTGACGAGGATAGAACCCCTCTAGCAAGACTTACTTGGCGCACTTGCGTGCCCATTGAGCTTTCGAGAACGAGACGTGCTCCCACTCCAAAGCGGTTACTCTCTACTCCTTTCAAACTAACTACGATCGAATTGGATACGCTATTATTTCGATACAGACTTACTTCGTCCTCGTAGTTCGAATAAACGATATCCACATCTCCATCGTTGTCCAAATCCGCCAACACCGATCCGAAACTCACCGCTTCGTGTTCAAGGCCCCAATCTTGAGATACCTCCTCAAGCATTAATCCACCTGTGTTGCGAAACGCTAGATTATACTCCTTTAGCGGAGGACTCTTCTTCAACATCGCGATGACCTGGTCCCTCGATCGAATACGCTTAATCTGATTGTTCAAATCGGAATCATTAAAGCTCCTCACCATTCCGTTCGTCACGTGCAAATCCTGCCAACCATCGCCGTCCAAATCTTCAAA
>JBNMOQ010000014.1:0-39499 GCA_051275055.1 Candidatus Pelagisphaera sp. | reverse complement strand
GACCGAATAGAACCTCCCTGCCTTTGATTGGCTCGATCCCGGTTATCGGTCCGTTTCTGACGCGTCTTGGTGTCTTCCAACCTTTACCGGATGGATTGAAGTTTCTCTTCAAGGAGGACGTCGTTCCGGGACACGTTAATAAGTTCTATTTTATAATGGCTCCGGTCATTTCGCTGGTGCCGGCATTGACGACGGTAGTGGTGGTTCCATTTGGCCGTATCATAAACGATGCGGGCGAGATGGTACCTCTCGTTTTGGCTAACGTGAATGTAGGATTACTTTTCCTTTTCGCGATTTCCTCGCTCAGCGTTTACGGCATCGTGCTTGCGGGTTGGTCTTCTAACTCGAAGTATCCATTTCTCGGTGGCATTCGTGCATCGGCGCAGATGATTTCATATGAGCTGGCGATGGGCGTTTCGATCCTGCCAATTCTCATGTGGGTGAATCATCCTGGGTTAGAGGGAACGATGAATCTTTTCGATATCGCTCAAGCTCAAAACGGATTTTGGTTTGCGATGTGGATGCCTTTGTCGGCGATTATCTTCCTAGTCTGCTTGTTCGCGGAAACGAATCGTCTGCCATTTGATATGGCGGAATCGGAGACGGAGTTGGTTAGTGGATTCCATACGGAGTATAGCTCTTTTAAATTCGGTCTCTTTTTCGTGGGTGAGTACGCTCACATGGTTATCGGTTCCTGCGTATTCACTTTGCTGTTCTTGGGCGGCTGGAATCCCTTGCCGTTCGTCACTATCGATATGCTCGGTTGGGGCGCTGGTTACATCGGAGCGGCGCTTTCCGTTGCGATCTTCCTCGGTAAAATGTGCGGTTTGATGTTTTTCTTCATGTGGATCCGCTGGACCTTGCCGCGTTTCCGTTATGACCAAGTAATGAAGCTTGGCTGGAAGATTCTCTTGCCGCTTTCGATCGCGAACCTGATCGCGTATGTATTCATAATCTATTATTTGGATGTAGTCCGCTAATAGAGAACTTTCAATTTATCTGCCATGTCCATCGTAATTAAAAGAAAGCCGCTGAACTTCCTGGAAAGAATTTATCTTCCGGAGATTGCGCGAGGGCTTGCCACGACATTCAGGAGACTCTGGGGGAAACCAGTTACTCTCGAGTACCCGGAGCAACGTCCGACGATACCCGATGGCTATCGCGGCGTGCCGACATTGGTTAAAGACCCGGAAGGTCGCGAGAAGTGCGTGTCTTGTCAGCTTTGCGAATTCGTTTGTCCACCGAAGGCTATTCGGATCAAGCCGGGAGCGATCTCGGAAGATAGTGAATTCGCTCACGTAGAGAAAGGTCCACAGGAATTTGATATCGACATGCTTCGCTGTATTTACTGCGGCATGTGTCAGGAGGTTTGCCCGGAGGAAGCTATCTGGTTGCAGAACGATTATTCGCTTTCCGGATATTCCCGGGCCGAAATGGTTAATGACAAGGAGAAGCTCTACGAGCTCGGAGGCACATTGCCCGATGAGCACTTCAAGTGGAAAAAGAAGCAGGAAGCAGCCGCTAAGGGAAGCGGGCACTGAAGCGATTTGGTTTTAGAAATTAAGATTTAGGAAGTTCTTTTAGAATGACGGATATTTTCTTCTATATATTTTCGATACTGGCCTTGGCTTGTGCAATGGGCGTTGTATTCAGTCGTAACACGGTGAACGGGGCGATGTGTCTGATCGGTACGTTTTTGAGTATGGCGGCTTTGTTCGTATTGCTCGAAGCTTACTTTTTGGCTGTGGTCCAGGTACTGGTTTACGCGGGTGCGGTGATGGTGCTATTTTTGTTCATCATTATGCTGCTAGACGTGAAAGAGACGGCTGCCCGCAAAACGAGTATTTATACTTGGGCGGCTAGCCTTATCGGATTCGGCATCATGGTCATTGGCGTGGTGGCAATTAATTCCGCCGAGTCGATTAAGACAAAAACGGCTAATTTGCCTGTGGCGGAAGGGGTGAATTTAAAGAACTTTGGATACGAACTTTTCACTACCTATCTCTTGCCAATGCAAGTGACGGGTTTCCTCCTCTTGATCTCGATGGTAGGCGTTATAGCCCTGAGCAAGAAAACCAATACACAGTAGAGACGGAGCGCTAGGCATGAACTTCTTAAATCATAATTCTTACTTCTTCCTTTAATAGAGATGATCGGATTGGAACATTTCATCGGGGTGAGCAGCCTCTTATTCGCAATCGGCTTCTTCGGAGTGCTGTTGCGCAAGAACACGCTGGTCATGTACATGTGTCTCGAGCTGATGCTCAACGCAGCCAACTTGGCACTGATCGCGTTTTCCCGTTACCATGGCGGAATGGGAGGCAACGTGTTTGTTTTTTTTACGATAACCGTGGCAGCAGCGGAGGTTGCGGTAGGCTTGGCGATCATCGTGGCGCTTTTCCGCAAACGGCAGACCGTAGAGGTCGAGGAACTTAACGCCCTCAATAATTAGGTAACGAATGGAATCACAATTATACGCTTACGGCTTGTTGGCCATTCCGCTTCTTTCCGCGACCGCGATCGCCTTTTTCTTTCGTCGTAGCGGAGCTCTCGCATCCGGCGTTTCAGTTGGGGCGGCAGCTTTGGTTCTCGCAATTGCGGGGCACATTATTTTCAGGGTAGAGAATTTCGAATACAATGTGAATTGGATCGAGATTGGTACGCTTAATGTCAGCTTCGGGTTTTTGATAAATGACTTGGCGAAGCTCATGCTGTTCGTCGTAGCGTTTGTCGGGTTCCTCGTGCATCTGTTCAGTCTTGGATACATGAAAGACGACCCGAACAAGGCTCGCTTCTTTGGCGGCTTGTCGATCTTCATGTTTTCGATGTTGGGCCTCGTGATGGCGAGTAGCTTGATAACGCTCTTTATCTTCTGGGAGCTTGTCGGTTTCAGTTCCTATATGCTGATCGGATTTTATCTCGATAAGCCAAGCGCGGCAGCGGCTTCCAAGAAAGCGTTTATCGTGAATCGCGTTGGAGACTTCGGGTTCCTGATCGGGATCATCATGGTGTTCTCGATGTTCGACACTTTGAATTTGGAGGTTCTTTCACATGCGTCGCTAGAAAATCGCGAAGGTCTAACGTTAATCGGACTTTTGCTGTTCTGCGGAACGGTGGGTAAGTCGGGTCAGCTTCCGTTGCATGTTTGGCTTCCTGATGCGATGGAAGGTCCAACTCCAGTATCGGCTTTGATTCACGCGGCGACCATGGTTGCAGCTGGGGTATTTCTTTTGTGCCGTACCGGATTTCTAATGACAGTCGACGCCTTGACGGTGATCGCCTGGGTAGGAATTGCAACCGCGCTCTTCGCTGGTTTCACAGCAGTTGCTCAGCGGGACATCAAGAAGATTTTGGCTTATTCGACGGTCTCGCAATTGGGCTACATGGTAGCAGCTTTCGGACTGGGAAGTTTGGCGTCGTTTAACGGTCATGGCGATGCACATGGTCACATGGGAGAAGCAGTCGTTACGGGAGGCGTCGCAGCGGCGATGTTTCACCTCACCACTCACGCGTTTTTCAAGGCTTTGTTGTTCCTCGGTTCAGGCTCCATTATTCACGCCTGCCATCACGAACAGGATATTTTCAAGATGGGCGGATTGAAATCTAAGATGCCGATTACGTTTATTACGTTTTCAATTGGTGTACTGGCCCTGACCGGATTTCCACTGCTCGCGGGATTCTTTTCTAAGGATGCGATTCTTGCTGTAGCGCTCGAATCGAATTCAGCAGCGTTTTACTTGCTGGTTTTCGGGGCGTTTCTAACGGCGCTGTATATGACGCGTCTCTGGCTCATTACTTTTTTGGGTGCTCCAAAATCGGACAACGCGGACCATGCTCGCGAGAATGGGCTAACGATGACAATTCCACTCATTCTGTTGGCGATATTGTCCGTTGTCGGTGGTTACGCAAGTTTGTATCCGGAAGTTGTGAGCGGCGTGATTGGTGGTATTCCTCATCCTGATTCCGCGGGTCATACGACAATCTTGATCGCCAGTTTGGTGGCAGTTTTTGCGGGTTACATCATCTCGTTTTTCTTCTACGGCGCGGGCGCCAAGGAGGATCGGCTTGAGCAGACATTTAAACCTTTGCACACGATCCTCGCTGAGAAATTTTATTTCGATCATGTATATGATTGGTACGTGGCAAAAGTTCAGCAGAGAGTAGCGACGACGCTTCACTTTACTGAGCAGATCGCATTGTCGGGATTGATCATTCGCGGCACAGCGGGATTTGCTGGATTGATCGGTATTGGTTTAAAGGCCCTGCACGTGGGAAGCATCCATGCTTACGTGTATTGGTTTATTGGAGGCTTGGTTTTGTTCTGGGCCTTGGCAGTTGGAATTTTTTAGGGATTTTTCTCCCACGAAAAACACGAAGATCACAAAGAATAGAACAATGAAATTTTCCCAAATCAGGGTTTCGGCAACTAAAGAGCATTTTATCGAATTTGCTTCCTTGGTGTCGCTTCGTGTCCTTCGTGGGGGATTATTAATTATCACTTTTTAGGCATGAACGATTTTGCTTCTCTAGTTCAATTATCTATAGCAGTCCCGATTGTCGCGGCTTTTCTGACCTTGTACGCTGGGAAGTGGGGTCGGCCTGCGGTTCAGATCGTTAGCGTGACCGGTTTTGCGCTTCCAGCGATCTTCGCGCTCTTTCTTTGGGGATTCTATGATCCGGCTATCGCAGGCGACTATGCATTCGTCAGTAAAATGGATACAGGTTTGAGTATTATTGGGGTCAGTTTGCATCTGGGACTCAATGGTATTGGTTTACCTTTGTTTGTGATGGCATCGGTCGTCGGGCTTGCATCTGGTTTGTTTGCGGCGCAGTCGAAGGCGGAAAACCTTCCGCGCTATCTCTTCTGCCTGTTGATCATGCAAGGTGGATTGATGGGAGTGTTCGCTTCGATCGATCTGTTCTTCTTCTACTTCTTCCACGAGTTGGCGCTCATTCCTACCTTCATCATGGTGGGCATCTGGGGTGGTCGAGATCGCAACTACGCGGCGATGAAGATGACGATTTACCTTACGTTAGGAGCTATGCTGTCCTTGGTGGGGTTGATCGCGATCTACGTTAAGAGCGGTGCGGAGTCATTCGATCTTATCACTCTGAAAGCGCATTTGGCGGAGGCTCCATTGGCGGAGTCGGTTCAGCATTACGCGTTTGGTCTCCTGCTCTTCGGTTTCGGGATTTTGGTTTCGCTTTGGCCGATGCACACGTGGGCTCCTTTAGGATACGGAGCCGCTCCAAGTTCTGCGGCTATGTTGCATGCGGGCGTGCTGAAGAAATTCGGTCTGTATGGTTTGATTCAGGTAGCGGTACCGCTGCTTCCGGATGGACTTAAGCAGTGGGAGAGCTGGATCGTGTGGCTCGCATTGGGCAATATTCTGATCATTGGTTTCATCACGATGGCCCAGCGCGATTTGAAGCAGATGATTGGGTACAGCTCGGTCATGCATATGGGATACGCGTTTCTCGGTATCGCAGCGATGAGCGTGTTGGGAGTAGGCGGAGTCGTTTTCATGATGGTCGCTCACGGATTGACCGTTGCCTTGCTTTTCATGCTTTCGACAATGATTCATCACCGGACGCAAACGTTCGAAATGGACGAGATGGGCGGGCTTTCAAAAAAAGCGCCAGTGCTGTCGGCATTCTTCGTTTGCGCGATGATGGCGAGTATTGCATTGCCAGGACCGGGGTTGGCTAATTTCTGGGCTGAGCTATCGATCTTCATCGCGATCTACCAATTCAAGAGCTGGCTGATTTATGCAGCGGTGGCGGGAATCGTTATTTCCGCTATCTATGGATTGCGAGCGATCGCGAACGTATTCTTCGGCGAGGAATCGGAGGATTTTGTGGAATCTCAAAAGGAGTTCGCTGTGAGCGATATGACTTGGGCGGAACGCGTACCGGCTCTGATTCTTATTATTGTAATGTTTTTCATCGGATTCTTTCCGAAGACGGTCACGGAGTCGCTTAACGAATCGCTAGAAAAGGAAGCGGTGTACTCCCAGGCCGATCAGTAGTTTAAATTTAATTACGGATACATCATGTCCACGGAATATTTTCAAAAAATCGCTGATACCAATATTTGGGGAGCTATCGCTCCAGAGCTGGCTTTGGGCATACTTGCTCTAGCGCTGCTCGCCATGGAGGTGGTCCTTCCCAAAGTCGCCCACGGGTTGATCCCGCGTGTCGCGATCCTGGGTCAGCTGATCATCTTGGGTGTGATGCTCACCTGTGGTTGCTCTGGCTTGTGCTATACGGGCGAGGCTTTCGGCGGAATGCTTTCGTTTACCGAGACGGGTCAGTTGTTTCGCGCGTTTTTCTTGGGTACTTCGATTTTCGTTAGCTACCTGGGAATGGTTAGCTTGGAAAAGAAGACTCTGCCGCAAGTGGAGTATTTTCATATACTGCTCGTGATCACTGGGGCGTTGATGCTCCTGGCTCAAGCGAACCATTTTGTGATGTTGTTTGTGGCTCTGGAAACGGCGACAGTGGGCTTCTATATTTTGGTTAGCTATTTTCGCGACAAGGCGGTTTCGTTGGAAGCGGGTTTGAAGTACCTGATCATGGGAGCCTTGAGCTCGTCGATTTTGCTCTTCGGCATCGTTTTGCTCTACGGAGCTGGCAGCAATATGGCATTGGTTGGCGGTAGCGCGGATCCATTGAATTTCGGAAATCTCCAGAATTTCTTGGCAGCCAATCCAACCGATATGCTGGGGCTTTTGGGCATGTTACTCGTGATCTCAGGGATCGCGTTTAAAATCGGCGCGTTTCCGTTTCAGATTTGGATCCCAGATGTCTATCAAGGCGCTCCTTTACCAACGACAGCATTGCTTGCGATCGCTTCGAAGGGAGCTGGATTTGCGATGCTGCTGAACCTGACGACGGTGTTCTCGGCATTGAGCGAGTGGTTGTATCCTCTGTTGAGTGTATTGGCTGCACTTACGATTCTCTTTGGAAATTTCGCCGCATTGACCCAGCGCAATATAAAGCGATTGATTGGACTTTCCGGTGTGTCGCATGCAGGCTTTTTGTTGATTGGGGTTATCGCAGCCCAGAAAGTCGATTGGGCAACCAATGCGATTTTGTTCTATCTTTTCGCTTATCTCTTGGCGTCCGCTGCAGTCTTTTCGGTATTGGCTCACCTGGGTAAGGAAGATGATTCCGAACTGACGCTTGATGACTTGGGCGATCTTGCGAAGCGCAACGGATTCCTTGGATTGGCTTTGGCTGTTGGGATCGGATCGCTCGCGGGCATTCCGCCATTGGCAGGATTTATCGGTAAGTTGTTGATCTTCGTAGCAGCCTTTAAAGCTGAGCTTTACGGCCTTTTGGGCGTCGCAGTAATCGGCGTGGTCGTTTCGATCTACTACTACTTTGGCATCATTAAAGCCGCTTTCTTCGATGTTTGGCGTTATCAAGATGAAGACGAAGAGACCCCAGAAGAACCGGTTCCTGGTGCATCGCTACAATTCCTTGGCAAGCTCGCGATATTGGTAGCAGTAGTGGGAACGATCGTCCTAGGGTTTTATCAAAGTCCGCTGGGTAGCTGGCTAGCTGGTTGAGCTATTTCTTGTAGAGGCTGTTAAATAAGTCAGTATAGGCACGCATAATCGCGGGGTAAACCCGCTCCTACAATTAGGCAGTGGAGAAATGCCCGACTTATTTAACAATCTCTTAGGGATGGTCCCGTTCAGCGTGGACCGAGCCGCAGAGTTAAGAGCTCTACAAATGCGGCACGGTGCAAGCTCCGGCCCTACTATTTAGCATTGTCTTGAGCGTTCCCCGAACGTAGCTTCCATCGTACAGTTTCTATGTATCGAGCGATCTTAATATTAGTTTTAGTTGCGTTGGTTCCTGTTGGGCACGGGGCGAACTTGAACGTGGACGCTTCTAAGAAGAAGAAAACGAAGCTTATCCAACCTGCTAAACAGGAGATTAAGATGGTTACGAAGTTTCAGAATAAGCGTTTTGAGACAAAGAAACTGGATAACAAGCTATTGCATAACGATGCGCGTTTTCCGGTTACATCGACATCGGCTGGCGAGACGATGAGTTTGTCTGACGGTAAGAAAGCGTCGATTGTCGATAGTGAGTCGAAGCGAACATCGACCATTTTGAAGCAGGTCGTCACATCGTCGGAAGCCTTTGAAAAAGCCTATCGGGATGCTCTGACGATAGAGCTCGTCAAAAGAGCCGGGGCAAAAGTCGAAGTGAAGAAAACGAAAAAAGAGAAAGTGAGCCAAGCCGACATCAACAAGGAAGCGAAGGTTCGCCGAAGCCAAGCCAAAGGTTTCGATGTTCAGCAAGCCGGCTCGGAAGAAGAGTAGGGCTTAAGCGTTTCGCCCACAGATTGCACTACTTCGCCTTCCGGATTTTGTCTTTGGCGAATTCGCGGTCTTCTTCTAGGCGCGTTTTCTCGCTCGAGATTTGAGTACGGACCGCTTCGGCCTCGTGCATTTCGCCTTTGGATAATGCGCTTTGTAGTTGCTGGGAAAGGAAGATCTCCCGTTCGGCTATCTTGGCTTTGAATTTCTCGTCGATGGCAGCGAGAGCTTTTTTCGTTTCTTCCGAAACGGGAGCATCGTCTCCATCGTCTTTGAAACGCTCCATGGCGAGTTCGTATGCAGATTTCATAAGGGACAGTGTCTATGTTGGTTTTCGCTTGGCATCAATGGAAATGAATTCAATTCCATCACTCGAATAGCTGAACTGTTGTTGTCACAAGAACGCGACGGTTATGCAGAGCCCAGAGTAGACGACCGGGAGCGCCCAGAGGTAGGGTTTGGGGAGGTTCCAATTGCGGTTGTATCCGAAGAGCATGCCGACTAGCAGAACTGAGAGTAACAGGTATAGAATCAATGCGGGTGGCTCGGAAAATATGAGATGGGAACCTTTGATTGCACCGAGTTTACTCAGTAGGGCGTGCATGATCCAGAGGACGACTTGAGCTGCGTGGTTGAAGAGGGAGACTATTGGAGCGAGTCCAATACTTGCGAATGCGAGCGATATGAATCCGGATATGATGACGAGCGACGCTAGAGGCAGTAGAATTATGTTCGCCAGGATTCCGATTAGTGGAAGCGTATTGAAATAGATGATACTGAGGGCGCTAGAAGCGAGAAAGGCGGAAAGACTAATGGCAAAGCTGCCGATTAGAAATCGACCTGCATTGTAGATGCCTTTGTGGATCAAAGTCCATGCTTTGCGGGGGAGCGATTCGAAGGGGTTCCAATGCGCGTTGAGTCGTTCGGCTAGAGGGACTCCGTAGAGGAGGATGGCTGATACGGTTGCGTAGGACATTTGGAAGCCCGCTAGGAAAAGTTGAAGCGGGTTTATTAGGAGGCAGATTAATGCGGACAGAACGAGCGCGTTTAGCGAAGCGGATTGTCGTTTTGTGGCTGAGCATAGGTAAAGGCAGGCGATCATCAATAGAGCCCGCCAGGCGGAAGGGGCTCCGCCGGTCGAAAGGACGAATAGGCCGATTAGGAGTATGTTGGGAATTGGTATCCAAGGCTTGGGGAACCGGAGTAATAGAAAGAGCGCGTGTCCGCAGGCGGCGATTACTCCTATGTGGAGACCGCTTATGGCAAAAATGTGGAGAGCTCCGTTTTGTAGGAAGAGCGTTTTTTGATCGTCGTCGAGTTCGCTTTTCATGCCGAGCAGCATCGCTGTGTAGGCATGCGTGTAGGGCGAGTTGGCGTCGACTCCGTGACTTAGTGAATCGTTGGCCCAGTTTAGGATGCTGTTGAATCGGCTGTTCCAGTGATTGGTTTGCGGTTGGGTTGAGAGGACGATACCTCGATCTAATTGGAAGGCGACGCCTGAGTTTGCTAGGTATGAAAGGAACCCATTTGATGATGCGTCTTTCGGCGAAACGGGACGGAGTCTTCCGGTTGCTTGTATTGAGGAACCGGCGACGATTGAATCACTGAATTCGGAGCCACGAGGAGGATATAGTGAGAAGTAAACTTTAGCCTCTTGGATATCTTTGAGGTGCGTTTCGGTGGCGGTGATTTTGCCGATTCCTTTTCGTTTGGATTCATCGCCTTCGAAAAGGCGAATGATTTCAATCGATAGATTGGCTTCGCGTTCCGGAAAATTATTTCTCGGTTTGTTTTTTGTGTCTGCAAAATTCGTGTAACAGTATCCGACTATAAGGAGACTACTCACGATAAGGTATGCCCATTGTTTAGGTTGTCGGACGCTTGCTTTCCAAGCGATAAGTCCGAGAATTAGACTGGGACCGATTAGGAGGTAGTAATGGGGAAACGGAAGGAGTCGCCCGAATACGATACCTATGATTAGGGGAAGGAGAATCCAAAGAAGCGGGACGCGAGCTGGGGGCTTCTCTTTCATGTAGAGTGATTCATTTAGCAGTTCTTAGCTTTCGTTTGTTAATTGAAAAGGTAGGGCAACGACGTCCCGGCGTGCTGCTAAAGTGGATCAATAAATGCGGCACGCCGGGACGTCGTTGCCCTACCTTTGAGCTGCAATACCGAGATTTTGGTAAAGTAGAGTTAAGTATTCCGGGGTTCGCTCCAGAATCGAACCCTGTGATCGAAAGGGCGTTGTTCGTTGGCGAGCGTTGGGTTCCATTGCGTGGTTTTCTACAGGGATGCTTGCAGGGGATCAATGCTTCCTTTTAGGGTCGCTCAAAATGGAACCACAAGATGAGCTTTTTTCGGGCGAAACGGAGATGGATATGCTTGCGAGCAAAGGGGGTCTTGATCCAGAGGCAACGTCGCGTCAGCCGTTAGCGGCTCGGATGCGTCCTCGGTCGCTTGCGGAAGTTGTGGGACAAGAGCATATTTTGAGTCCAGGAAAATTACTCCCGCGACTGGTCGAGTCGAATAACTTCGGAAGTTTGCTTTTCTATGGTCCTCCTGGATGCGGTAAGACGAGCATTGCGGAGGCAATCGCGAACGAGACGGAGAGCCGCTACGTTCGAGTGAATGCGGTGATGTCGAACGTGGCGGAGCTGAGGCAGATCCTCGCTGCGGCGAGACGTGTCGAGAAAAAGGATACGGTTCTGTTTATCGACGAAATCCACCGGTTTAACAAATCGCAGCAAGACCTTCTGTTGCCGGATGTCGAGGCGGGGAATATCCGATTGATCGGAGCGACGACGCATAATCCAGGGTTTTATGTGAACGCGCCTTTGTTGAGCCGGAGTCATCTTTTTCGATTGGAGTCGCATACGGTAGAAACGGTTTCCGATTTGCTGGCTTTGGCGCTTGAGGATGATGAGCGCGGACTGGGGAGCCGTTCGCACACGGCAGAGCCAGAGGCTTTGGAGGGATTAGCGAAATTGTGCGATGGCGATTTGCGACGCGGTTTGAATGCTCTGGAAGTGGTAGCGCTCGGCTTGGACGAGGGGGCTAAAATTACGACCGATTCGATTGCTGTATTCGCGAGCGAACGGCAGATTCGTTATGACGCGAATGAAGATGAGCACTACGATACGATATCAGCTTTTATTAAGAGCATGCGTGGTGGGGATCCGAATGCGGCTTTGTATTGGTTGGCGAAGATGTTGGCTGGCGGAGAGGATCCGCGATTCATCGGGCGACGATTGATTATATTCGCTTCGGAAGATGTGGGTCTGGCGGATTTACATGCATTGCCTTTGGCGACGGCTACACAACAGGCTTGCGAATTCGTGGGCTTGCCTGAGTGCCAAATCAATCTCGCTCATTGCGTGACGTATATGGCGACGGCGGCGAAGAGTAATTCCTCTTACGCGGCTTTGGGAAAGGCGAAGCAATCGATCGCAGAAGGACCGGTGCAAGATGTGCCGCTTTGGCTGAGAGATAAAGGGGGTAAGGCTTCGAAGCGTTTGGGCAATTCCGTGGATTACCAATACAGTCACCTCAGCGAGGAGAATGTCTCGGGGCAGGAGTTCATGATGGATCCGCAGTCGTTTTACGAAGCAAAGAAAATAGGGGCGGAGACGGATATCGCTCAGCGTTTGGAACGATGGCAGCGTTTGAAGATTGCCAGGAAGGCGTCTAGCTTGGAGAACGAAGGAGAATGATAGTAGATCATATTGATAATTGGAAACGGTACTCGTTTGGACCGACTTGGGAATTGGTGTTTTCGTTTTTGGAAGGATTAACTCCCGAATCGGAGGAACGCCGATATGATTTGGACGGCGATGACGTTTTCGCGATCGTGATGAGCTATCCGACGAAGCAGGAAACCGATGCGAATGCAGTTCTCGAGGCACATCGTAAATACGTGGATATTCAGATGGCTCTCGTTGGCAGCGAGCGGCTCGCATTGTATCCGGCCCATTCGCTAAATGTGAAGACGCCATACAACGCCGAACGCGATGTGGAGTTTTTCACGTATGAACAATCGGCCAATATTCAGCTCGGAATGTTTCCTGGAACCTTTGCGTGTCTGCTTCCGCAGGATGCTCATATGCCTCAGCTTGCGACGGGCAATGCGGGAGTAGAGGTGAAAAAAGTAGTGGTGAAAATCGCTCTGGATCGTTTGGAGATCTAGTTATCTCCGAAATCCGAATTTCGGTATAGGCGGAGCATAGATCTTTGGTCGTGTCTGGAAGATGCGACCAGTTCGTAGGACGCCGGCAAATTCGATAGGTTTGGCAGGCGGTTGCCTACTTTTGCCAGAATGAAATTGGGACGGTAATGATCGAAATCCAGTCCTTCCAGGGCGTGGTTTTCGTATCCTGGCAGATTGAGTACCAATAATTCGAATTCATGGTCGAACTCTGCCCGGTTGAGAATGTTCTGAGCGACGTCAGTTGTAACGTAGGAAACGCGCTCCTGTTTCGGTCGCTTGAAAGGGGCTTCGACGGTTTTTCCGACGAGTCGTTCCGATGCTTCTTTTCGAAGAGCTTTTTGTATGGAGGCTTTGGGGGGAGTTCCTCGAACTTCGATGAATGAGTCTTCGAGCCAATGATCGACGACTGCAACATTGAGAACGAGGCTTTGTTTTCGTGCTTTGCGGCACTTGTGGAAAAGATGTGGCCAGGGCTCGATGAGAACGCCTTTCCAGCCAAGAGCTTTTTCGAGATAAAGGGTGAAGCTATCTTTGATCCCGTCTTGGGCTCCGATCTCGACAAATTTTCCGCCGAAGTGGTTGAAGAATGGAAGAATCTGGGATTTGTGCGATGGCGTGCGGAACGCTCCCAATGAAAAAAGTTTATGGAAGCCTCTTAGTGCGGGCGTTTTCTGCTGTGTTACCGATTTTTCCACGTGTAGAAGTGTGCTTATTGGAGAACGGCGCAATGCGGCTGTAGTTTAGGGTCTCTATAGAGGAAGTCCGCGCTTTTTGCTCTTCCCACCCGAGAGATTGTCGCTGTCGGGGAACGAAATAACCATGGAGCCCACTGCCTAGTCGTAAGCCTTACGTGCGAAGAGTCGCTGGCCCCTATTCACGGATTTGGCGGATTCTGGTATTCTGAACCCGATTTACACTACCACACGATTCCTCCAGGCAATAATGCGGTCCGCGGCCTTTTCGGCAGCGGGCCGTATGTGTTTTCAGAGCTTGGCTCTTGCGTCCGCGAGCGATTTTTACAGATTTGCGGAATATGAATATCCCTCTCGTGATGACGGTTATCGGGCCCGATAGGCCTGGCTTGGTTGATTCAGTAGCTTCGCTGGTAGCGGAGCATGGAGGGAACTGGCTTGAAAGCCGCATGTGTCACTTAGGCGGCCAGTTTGCCGGTTTGCTTCGTGTCGAGATTGACGAATCGGCGGGAGAAAAACTTCGCGCTGCACTGTCCGAGTTGTCGGGCCAACAGCTGGAAATCATCGTTCATCGAAGCAGTTCGGACGAATCTAACTGTTCGGAAGTGGCGATGGTGGAAATTATCGGTCAGGACCGCCCTGGGATCGTGAAGGAGATCGCTAACGCATTCGCTTCGGAGGGAGTGAATGTCGAAGAGCTTTCGTCTCATTGTTCGAGCGCTCCGATGTCTGGAGAGCGTTTGTTCGAAGCGAAAGCCAAGGTGTGTATTCCCGAATCCTGCGATACGGATAAGCTGCGCGAACGCCTCGAGTCGATCGCCGAGGACTTGCAGGTAGACGTGTCGTTCGAGTCGATCGACCTTTGAGAGAAGTGACTCAGGCTTTTTCCGATCTACATAGTCGATGCTCAATCAACTGCGTTTGCCCGGGACGGGCAACCCAACCATTTAAAATCACCCATCGTCAGCGTTTATGACACTGAAAAAGCTTTCCTTTTCTCCATCGATGCCTAGCTTTTCGAAACGTTCTTAAACAGCATCAGGAGTGGTCGCGGTAACCCGCAACCTGCCAACCGAGTTCAATAGGATCTACGGTGGATTCGACGATTTATTCGTCGGATGAGCATTGAACGCGCAAATTCGCGCGTCTCGATGAAAAAACTTATTATCAGCACATCTTCTCTCAGTGGAAGGATTGCCGGGGCGACTCCTGGTGCGTGACTACACCTTAACGTTACGCATCAATGAATGAAATACATGGATTCCCGTTGCGAATCAGCGACGACAACCCGAATCACCATCTCTGGAATAACAACGGAATTTGGTGGCTCCACTATACCGTTTACCCGACGGCCTACACATCCGAGCGCGTCCGCAGAAGCCTGGGAACTCACTCGTTGGACGTCGCTCGCGATCGCCGCGATCGGTTTTTTGGTGATCTGAAAGCGTCGCTCGGCTCGCGAATAGCCGCGACTACCTAATTGGCCTTAGGTAAACAGAGATGTAATAATATGGCGTAATTCGTCGTTTATATGATCAGATGGGAAATCTAATTGTGATGAAAGCAGTGAAATTCGGAATGACAGCCCTCGCGGCGATTGTGTTGGCGTCAATGGGAAGGGCGGAAGCCCCTGCCGATGTCGAGTACGTGGACGGCCAGAGAGTGTTTATCAAAACTCCGAATTGGTTTCCGAAGGAGGATGGAGAGTGGTTGTTCAATTGCCGACTCGAAGCCGCGGCAGAACGATTGGTCAAGCCTATCGCTCATTTGCATTTTTATATCCTAGAGGGCGAAGGTGAGGACGCGGAAATCACCTGGGAGCATAAGGCTATCGTGCGTCGTAACAAATTCGACAAGAACCACGGCAGCCGCAAGGCCAGTTTCATTCGAGTATTTCTCAAAGACTTGCCGGCCGATATCGAATCGTTGACGGTGGAGTTCAAGAACGAACCACCCAATAAGAAGTCCGAAGAGTAGGTGACGGTTGGAGAAATCGTTGTAGATCCGCGACAAATCGCGTGAGTCGAAGAATGTGTATTGATTTTCGGGAATGCGGCGCATAGCTTTTCCACCATGCGCGTATTCGTTCCTTGTGAAGCGTTCCCTTCAGAAACTCGCGTAGCTCTGATTCCGGAATCCGTCCAAAAGTTGACCTCGTTAGGCTTGTCCGTCGAGGTGGAGCAAGGTGCGGGTTTGGATAGCTACTTTTTGGATACCGATTATGAAAAAGCGGGAGCTTCGATCGCGACAGACCGAAGCGAGGCTTTGTCACAAGCGGACGTGGTCGTTCGGGTGCGAAAACCTTCTCTCGAAGAAGTTTCTCAGCTGAAACGCGGATCGCTACATATCAGTTTCCTTGATCCTTTCAACGAGGGCGAACTCATCCAAGCTTTTGCGAAGGCGGGGGTTACGTCGGTTAGCATGGAGATGATCCCGCGAACCACGCTTGCCCAAAAGATGGATGCTCTCAGTTCCCAAGCGAATTTGGCTGGGTATTTTGCAGTAGTCAAAGGCGCGGAGCGTTTGAATCGGATTCTGCCGATGATGATGACTCCAGCTGGTACGATCGCTCCGTCGCGTGTTTTCGTGATTGGCGTTGGTGTGGCTGGCTTGCAAGCGATCGCTACGGCGAAACGTATGGGTGCTCGAGTCGAAGCATTCGATACCCGCCCGGTCGTGGAAGAGCAGGTGAAATCTCTAGGAGCCAAATTCGTTAAGATCGATCTCGGAGATACCGGTCAAACGGATCAGGGATACGCGAAGGAATTAACTCCGGAGCAGATCCAGAAACAACAGGACGGAATGGCGAAGATTTGCGCTCAGTCCGACATCGTGGTTACGACGGCCAAGCTTTTCGGTCGGCCAGCTCCGAAGATAGTTACAGCGGAGATGGTCGCTGGGATGAAGTACGGTTCTGTGATCGTAGATCTCGCGGTTGAAGGTGGCGGCAATGTCGTTGGTTCCAAACTGGACGAGGAAGTCCAGATCGAGAACGGTCCTCGCATTATCGGCATCGGAGCGCTGGAAGGTCGGGTAGCGGTACATGCAAGTCAGATGTATTCGTCGAACATATACAATTTTATCGAACATTTCTGGGACGCGGAGTCGTCCCGTATCAATCTGAACCTTGAAGACGAAATCATGGCTGGTTGCGTCATAACGAACGACGGTTCGACTGTTCACGAACGATTCAAATAAACGCCTCGCATCTAATAACTGTTTTTACGCTTCTTCGCTTTTCGTCATGGATCTTGTACTGCTATTCTTCATATTCGTGCTCGCGGCTTTTCTGGGGCTCGAGCTGATTGCCAAAGTGCCGTCGCAATTGCACACGCCGCTAATGTCGGGATCGAATGCGATCTCGGGGATAACGATCGTCGGGGCGCTTGTGGCGACGGGAGTGAATCTTACCGGCACAGTCGGCATGGTTCTGGGATTCCTGGCCTTGGTGCTGGCAACGATTAACGTAGTGGGTGGCTATCTGGTAACGGATCGCATGTTGAAGATGTTCAAGAAGAAGGGTAAGTAAGCATGGAATTCGATAACGTAATAAATTTGGTCTATGTAATTGCCGCGACTCTGTTCGTTTTCGGCATCAAGATGCTGGGCTCTGCGGAGACCGCGCGACGAGGCAATTTGATATCGGGATTGGGGATGCTGATCGCGATTGCAGTCACCCTGCTGGAGAAGGGAATGGAATACCAGTGGATCATCGCTGGTTTGGTTGTCGGAAGTTTGATCGGTGGCGTTGCGGCGCGATTGGTCAAGATGACTTCGATGCCTGAATTGGTTGCTCTGTTTAATGGCTTTGGCGGTTTGGCAAGTTTACTGGTTGCGTGGGCTGAGTTCGAGAAGATCAAGGGTCTCGGCTGGGACGCGTATAGTGCGGTGATGGGTGCTCCGGGATATTTTAGCTCGGTCGTTATATATTTGGCCATGCTGATTGGAGGTATCACTTTCACTGGTAGCCTTTACGCCTACGGAAAGCTTTCGGGCAAAGTCTCGGGTCAAGCCATGGTGTTTGGTGGACAGAGGGCGATTAACGCGCTCACGTTCATTGCTATTTTGGCGGTAGGAGTCCTGTTTACTTGGACCGGAGATTTGGTTATGGGCAACACGCTCTTTCTCGTCGGTATCGCTTTGGCTCTCTTGTTTGGAGTGATGGCTGTTATGCCGATCGGCGGTGGCGATATGCCGGTGGTGATTTCTTTGCTGAATAGTTTTTCCGGACTAGCGGCTTCGGCGGCTGGATTCGTAATTGGAAATAATGTACTCATCGTCGCGGGTTGTTTAGTCGGCGCGAGTGGATTGATCCTGACGGCGATCATGTGCAAGGCCATGAACCGGACTATAGGTAATGTACTTTTCAGTGGTTTTGGCGCGACGAGCCAATCGGAAAGCGATGGAGACGATCGCGAACCGAAGGCGATCAGCGTACAGGATGCGTATTACGTATTGGAAGCGGCGAGTTCAGTTGTATTTATTCCTGGATACGGAATGGCAGTTGCTCAAGCGCAGCACGTGGTCAAGGAACTCGGAGAGTTGCTCGAAGAGAATGGCGCCGACGTTAATTTCGCAATCCATCCTGTTGCGGGCCGTATGCCGGGTCACATGAACGTACTTTTGGCCGAAGCGGATGTTCCATACGATCAACTCGTGGAGATGGATAATATCAATCCGATCATGCCGACAGTTGATGTTGCTGTAGTGATTGGAGCAAATGACGTGGTTAATCCAGCAGCAACGGATGACGAAACCAGTCCGATTTACGGAATGCCGATTATCGAAGCTCACAATGCTAAAACCGTTTTCATTCTGAAGCGCGGTCAGGGCAAGGGATTCTCGGGACTCGTGAACAAGTTATTCGTATTGGATAACTCACGGATGATTTACGGAGATGCCAAGGCAACGATATCAGCGTTAGTGAATGAGCTGAAAGGCTAGGAAGAGGATCACGGGGTAACCCCGCTCCTACAGATGCTGCTAAATACAGGAGCGGGTTTACCCCGCGATTCTCTGCTTTAGAATTACAACGCTCAAAATCCGCTCAGAACCCCATATCGAGCTGGGTTGTCGCTTCGACGAGCGGCGGCCCAATGCATTCGGGGGAGTCGTTTTGATTGTTGTTCACGATTGAATTTACGGGACGACTCTGCATTTGCTCGGATTCGATAGCGGCGAAGAATTCGAAGCGGCGGTCCGTTTCAAATTTTTGTGGATCGCCTGCGAGCCACTCGATGCCTTGGTCGTCTAGCAGAATCACTGGCATTCGTTCGTGGATTTTCGCTGCCAGCGCGTTCGCTTGAGTCGTGAGGATAGCATAGCTGTCCAAAGAGTTGCCGGCATCATCGTACCAAGTTTCCCAAATGCCTGCCATGTAGAAGACGGATTCGTCAGCGAGCTGCAGGTAGTGGGGTTGGTTGAGCTTTCGCTGTCGTTTCCACTCGTAGTAGCCATCGGCTGGGACAAGGCAGCGTCGCCGCTGGTAGGCGCCTTTGAAGGATGGTTTGTCGGCGATCGTTTCGGATCGGGCGTTTATTAGAAGCGATTGGGTTGTGCCGGTCTTTGACCAGCTAGGAATCAGGCCCCAGCGCATCGCCGAGGCCGAGAGCTGCTCATCGTCGCCTTGATTACGAATGACGAGATTCTCTTGGGTGGGAGCGATATTGTACCGCTTTTTAAAGCGTTTCTCCGAGCCGGAAGGAAACTTTGGCGATTGGATTTTCCGCATGAAGTCCTTGCCAATCGAGATCGGTTTCTTGACCAATGTATAACGCCCGCACATCTTAGGATAAACCTGCACTCATTCGCCTAATTTGACAAGGCGTGCGTGCGAAGTAGCGACTGTTTTCCAATTATTTGAAAGAATGTTCATCCTCGTTATCGGACTCGTATTCGCGCTCCTCTTGTTGTTTCTTCCACATATTTTGGGGCGATCTCAGACGGCGATGCTCATTCAATACGAGATTCTGGAAAAGCGGTTCCAGCTCAAGCGATCGGTGTTTTCGAGTAAATGGGGTAGTGGGATTGGAGAACGTTTTTCGTTGTCGGGAGCGTATGGTGGGTATCCGGTTTCCTTGTACGATCACTATCATGAAAGCAAATCGGGAAAAACGCTTTGGACCTCGCTGTCGCTTGAGATGCTATTTGCAGGAGAGCTAGAAATTGTCTTAGAGGCGGTCGATGGAGACGAGCAGGCTCGCTTCGATAGGAAAGCGGAGTTTGTGACGGGGGAGTCGCCGATAGAGTCGTTTGCTATTTATTCCGATAATCAGACGATCGGCGATCAGCTTTTGAACGAATCGCTTCGGAGGCGTTTAGCCGAATTTCAAGGCAACGGTTCGTTTCGTTTGTCGAAGGGGTTTTTCGAATACCGAGAATCTGGACGCATCTTAGACGAAGCCGCTCGAATTCGATTTCAAGCTGCTTTGATGATACTTGTTGAACTTGGCGATCGCGTGGCCGAGCTGAACCGCCCTTAGCGTAAAGCTTCGACTGCGGTCTTCATGCGATTGAGGCCTTCTTGCAGCGTTGATCGTGGACAGCCGAAGTTCAGGCGAACATGGGACGGTGAATCGAAGAATGCTCCGTCTGTGAGCCCGATTCCGTGGCTTTCGAAATGCCCGACTGGGTCCTTCAGCTTGAGCTTGCTGACGTCCATCCACGAAAGATAGGTGGCCTCATGCTTGTAGAGGCCGATTTCCGGAATGTGTTCTTGGATAAACGTTTGGATGAGGTCGCGATTGCCAGCAAGATAGGTGCGAAGTTCGTCGAGCCATGGCCCGCCGTGGCGGTACGCGGCTTCGCAGGCTACGTAGCCGAGGTTGTTGACCTCCGCCATAATTCCACGAGCGGCACTATTAAAACGTCGGCGGAGATCGTCATTCGGAATAATCGCGAGCGAGCACCCGAGTCCTGCTAAGTTGTAAGTCTTGCTTGGCGCGATGAGTGTGAGCGAACGCTGAGCGGTTGCTTCGGAAAGCGTTGCGATTGGAGTATGCTCGCGGCCATCGAGCAAGAGTTCGCAGTGAATTTCGTCGGAGCAAAGGATGAGATCATGGCGTTCGCAAAATGCTTCAACGCGTTTGAGCTCATCGCGTTCGAATACACGAGCACAAGGATTGTAGGGATTGCAGAAGAGAAATATTTTGGTCTTTTCGTCGACGGCTGCTTCCATCGCATCCCAATCGATGACCCATTTGTTGCCGTCTAAGATCATCTTTGCTTTCGTGACCGATCGGTTTTGAAACCGAGGTCCAAGAAGGAAGGGCGGATAGATCGGCGTATTGGTTAGGATGTTGTCGCCCGGTTCCGTGAACGCTCGACTGGTGATGTTTAGGCCAACGACCAAACCAGGAAGCCAGACGAGCCACTCTTCTTTGACTTTCCAACCATAGTTGCGTTCGAGCATCTCGAGAATCGCCTCGGTGGCGCTCTGCTCGGGACGGGCATAGCCAAAGATTCCGTGGTCGATGCGTTCGTGCAGCGCTTGGAGTACTGGCTCGGGTGATTTGAAATCCATGTCGGCGACCCACATGGGCAGGATGTCCTTGCCCTCGTATTTCTGCCATTTCTGGCTGTCGGTTAAGCGGCGTTCGTGAATTTGGTCGAAGATCGAGTCCATGGTTTAGGAATTTGCGGCAAGAAAGAGCCTCCGCCCGAAGAGTTCAATCTCATAAACCAAAGAGCGCGTCATAAGTGTGCGTTTTAAAGTGCTGTTTTTTGTTTCGAACGAGGAAGGGTGGTAGGGTTCGTTGTCCCAACGAACCGCTGGGCTACTATGCATGTGTGCGGTTGCCAAGGGACTGGCAACCCTACCAGGCGGCATTTAAAAGGCGACTGAGGGCTCGTGGTCAAAAGTGGGAAATGATTCAGGCGAATAGGTCGAAACGACACATTTATATGAGACAAGTTGACCCTTCTTGTTTATTTATTATCATATTTGTGCTTATTAACAACGACTTATGGATATACCAATTTGGTATCGTTTATGCACAGTACAGGGCACTTCAATCAAATTGAAATCTAACAAAAGAGGAGGGAAATATGAAATACTTAAGTCCATTTAACACACGATACGGAATCAGTCCGTTTTCTAGCGGCTCGTTCTCGAGCATGGAAAAGGAATTCGAAAAACTGTTTGGCAGCTTGCCGAGCCATTTTGATGTCGGAGGCGAATGCTTCGCTGAACCTGGCAGCAAATCACTCAATCCAGTTTGGTACGAGCATGACGAAGCCTATGTGGTTCAGTTGGAACTGCCCGGAGTGGATTCTAAGGATGTGACGCTTGAGGTAAGCGACAGCGTCCTGAGTTTGTCGGCTAACCGCAAATCGCGATCCGAGAAGGAGGGAGCTGAGAGCGATTTGTCTTATAGCCAATCGATTTCGATTCCGGAAGGGATTGATCCCGAAAAGGTATCCGCGGACTACAAGAATGGCGTATTGAGCGTCAGTTTTCCGAAGACCGAGGCGGTCAAACCACGTCGCATCGATGTGAACTAAAAACGAACCTGCAAAACGATAACTTAAAAAAAGGAGAATTTAACATGACTATTATGAACGTATTTAAACCATCGGCTCTCGCTGCGAATTCGCGAAATAAATGCAGCACGGGCGACGAAAACTTGGCTTATCTCAGACCGCGTTACGATATTGCCGATCAGGCGGAATCTTTCTTGGTCTCGGCTGATTTGCCAGGCGTCGGGAAGCAGGATCTAGGGATCACGCTTCACGATGGGCTATTAGAGGTGATTGGCAAACGGAGTCGTCAGATCCCGAAAGGGTGGAAGTCTCTCGGCGAAGAGAAGGAGGCGTTTGCCTACCGGCTTCGCTTGATGGTCGGCGACCAAGTTGAGGAGAAGAATATATCCGCCGATTTGAAAAATGGCGTACTTAGCCTGACTTTGCCAAAGGAGGAGGAAAAGAAGCCGCGCAAGATAGCGATCAACTAAAGCGTTGATCCGCGTGGCAATTGGCGTCGGTTCCCGGGGAGGGGAATCGGCGCTTTTTCGTGCCCGGGCGAAGGATAAAAGCCGCCAGGTCCGTCTGTTTAAATTACAACGGTTTAATTTAAACGGTCGGACAGGAGGTGCAAGATTTTTGGAGTTCGTTTGTCGGCCGAATGCATTCTCGGTTTTCGGACGTGTTCGTGGGATTGCCTCGAGGGTTGCTTTTAGGCGGGAGGGCTGATTGAAATGCGGTTTTCCAATCTTATGAAACGATTCTATTTGGTATTGCTGACGATCGTATTGTCATCGTTGGGACAAGGGCTTTGGGCTCAGAATGAGAACGCTGGCGAAGAGAGTCAGGCGATCGCGGCCGCAGTTGCGTCGGAAGACGGGACGGGGGAGTTCGGGAGCCTTGGAGACGAGATTCGATCTAAGTTCTCCGAGGTTTTTCAGGACGATCTTGGAGAGAATTCTTGGGGAAGATTATTATTAAGTTTTGGAATCATACTTCTCACGTATATCGCCCGAAAAATCGTGGGATATTTGTTTGAGAATTGGTTGCACCGCATAGCGGAGAAGACGTCATGGAAATTCGATGACAAGATGATTCCTGCAATGCGCGGACCAGTTGGTTGGATGGTTTTCGTTATTGGAATGTTTCTCGCTTTGACTGTTTTGAACCTATCTCCCGATTGGGATAATACAGTCATTCTTGCGTTTAAGGCTGCCTCGATGGTTGTGGTTTTCTGGGGTCTGCTGCGATCTGTAGATGTGTTCTCGGAAACCATGATGGAGGTGGCCGAGGATAAAGAGATGGGCGTTCATGGATTTATTCCGATCATCCAAAAAGCTGTACGGACATTTCTCTTTATTATCGCCGTTATTATGGTGGCTCAAAACTGGGGCTATTCGGTGAGCTCTTTATTGGCTGGACTGGGAATCGGCGGTCTCGCAGTTGCCCTGGCTGCACAGGAGACTTTGGGTAACTTTTTCGGTTCGATTTCGCTGATTGCGGATCGTCCCTTTAAGGTGGGCGATTGGATACAAGTTGGCAGCAAGGTAGATGGGGATGTCGAGGCGATTGGAATGCGTTCTACGAAGGTGCGCACTTGGTCGAAATCGCTGATGTCGATTCCGAATAAAGTTTTGGCCAATGAGATTATCGAGAATTGGAGCAAGATGCCGAAGCGCCGCGTTAAGCAATACATCGGCGTTACGTACAGCACTCCGGCGGACTCGATGCACGATCTAGTCCAAGACATAAAGCAGCTCTTGAAAGAGGACGAGGGTGTGCAGCAGGATTTTATCTTGGTGAACTTTACGGAATTCGGAGAGAGCTCTTTGCAGATTCTCGTTTATTATTTCACGAGCACGACTGCATGGTTGGCGCACATGGACATTCGCCAGCGGGTCAATATTAAGATCATGAAAGCGGTCGAAGCTCGAGGTTCATCAATGGCCTTCCCAACGCGTTCGTTGCAATTCGAAGGCGATCTCGCCGAGCGTATTGCCGATGGAATGAGTGGTCGGCCTGAAGGTTGAGTTTGAAGAGTAGAATTGGCGGGAATTGTCGCCCCTTTAAGTTGTAGGAGCGGGTTTATCCCGCGATTCCCCTGGTTTAACTTTTTGCATGTCACACGATCGCGGGATAAACCCGCTCCTACATTGATCATTGGACTGTTCTTAAGGCGTGTAACAGGCCAGGTGGAGTGGGCCGTTAAGGACTCCGCTGGGCAGGTAGCGCGATTCGAAATGATTCTTCGTGAGGACGGATTCGATCTCTTCGCGCGTAAAGAGGCCGAGGCGATGCGTTTCGGTGAAGGAAAAGGTTTCGTTCGGCGTTTCGATTTCGTAGTCGATTGTTAATACGGAGACTTTGCCATCGGTGGAGCCTTGTCGGGCTTGGAGTACGCGGACGTTTTTGGTTTTGTCGTGGCTTTCGGTGGCGTCGGTTATGCCGCTTTTCCAATCAGCCGGTTCAACCCAGGGTTCGATGAGGAGCCAGCCGCCGGGTTGGAGATGCCGAGCAATCGATCGAATGGTCGATGCGAGTCCGTCGAGCGTTTCGGCGTAGCCGAGAGAACTGAAAAGGCAGGTGATGGCGTCATACTTGCGAGGCAGGCGAAAATCGCGCATGTCGGCCACGTTGAAGTCGCCGGCTGGGTTTTTGCTTTGGGCGATTTCGATAAGGTTGGGTTGAAGGTCGATGCCGTCGACGTCGTAGCCGTAGATTTCCCTTAGGATTCGAGCGTGCTCTCCTGTGCCGCAAGCGATGTCGAGAATAGTCCTAGGCTGGGAGTCTAGTTTCTCGAGGATGTAGGCGATCCTTTCGACTTCGGCATCGTAGTCTTTGATGGAGCGATAATGGCTGTCGTACCATTTGGCGGATTTGGCGTACATGAGGAGGTGGAGGACGCTGGGCGAGGGAAAGGAATGAACTAGGGATTTTCTTCTGAATGAGATAGGCAAAAAACGGAGAATGCTCAAGGAGAGAAGCCTCTTTAGCGCAATATGTAGTGAATATTCATTTCTCGTTTTGCTTTTCTGAGAAGAAGCTCTAATCCCTAACGCTGATCGAAAACTATGCGTGATTACTTCCTTCGACGATTATTGCTTATCCCGCCCACGATTTTGGGGGTTACGATGATTGTATTCGTCATTACCCGATTTGTCCCTGGCGGCCCGCTGGAGCGAGCGATTATGGAGGCTCAGATGGCGAATTCGGGTCAAGGCGGTCAATCGACAGGGGGTGGATCCTCGATGGGAGAGGGGTCCGGTTTGTCTGATGCCCAAATGCAGGAATTGAAGGAGTATTACGGATTCGATAAACCGGCTATCGTCGCGTATTTCGATTGGCTGGCAAAGTTGGCCCGTGGCGATTTGGGCACTTCGACCCGCTACCAGGACTCGGTTTGGGGGCAAATCAAGGGCAGGTTTCCCATATCGCTGTTCTATGGCATCACCACGATGCTTATTACCTATGTGGTGTGCATCCCTTTGGGAGTGCTCAAAGCGATCAAGCATAATACTCCCATCGATACATATTCGTCCATTTTGGTGTTTTTCGGGTATTCGATCCCCGGATATGCTCTGGGCTCTTTACTGCTGCTTTTGTTTTCGGCCCGATTGGAGTGGTTCCCCATGGGAGGGTTTACCAGCCTTTATTTCGACGACCTTACATTTGCGGAAAAAGTCGGCGACATTGCCAGTCACGCAGTCTTGCCGCTGATTTGCTATTTGGTGGGCAGCTTTGCGGTGACCACGCTTTTGATGAAGAATCACTTGATGGACAATATGGCGGCTGACTATATGCGAACGGCGGTTTCCAAAGGCCTTTCCTATCGTGAGTCGGTGTTTAAACATGCCTTGCGGAATTCGCTGATACCGATTGCCACAACTTTCGGGCAGAATATCACGCTGATTTTGACCGGTTCGTTCTTGATCGAGACGATATTCGATATCGACGGGATTGGATTGCTGGGAATCAATGCGGTGTTTGACCGTGATTACCCGGTGGTTATGGGCATCGTCTTTTTATCCAGCCTCCTGCTCTTGCTGGGTAATGTCATATCCGACGCCTTAGTCGCCTTGGTCGATCCGCGAATTCGATTCAAATAAGCCAACCCTGACTAAATTCTCTCACGTGCGTCTCAATCCGCTAACCGTAAAAAAACTCAACCGCTTTCGTAAGATAAAGCGAGGTTACTATTCGTTTTTGATTATCGCGTTTTTGGTCGGGCTCAGCGCAGTCGGCGAGTTGCTCATCAATAGTCGAGCCTTGGTCGTTCGCTACGAGGGGAGTTTTTACTTCCCGACTTACGGCGACATGATTCCGGGCGAGACCTTCGGTTTAGGGTATTCCTACGAGACGAATTACCGCGATTTAAAGGAAGCCTCTACTGAGAAGGACGAGGGCAATTGGGTCCTGATGCCTTTGGTTCCATACGATCCGCTCGAGAACAATGAATACGAGGGCTTTTTCAAACCCGCTCCGCCGTCGTTGGGGGATCGGCATTTTCTGGGGACGGATACCACGGGGCGCGATATCTTCGCCCGTTTGTTTTTTGGCCTTCGCATAGCGATCCTGTTTTCCGCCGCGTTCCTTGTGCTTACCTATATAATCGGGATCGCGATTGGCTGTTTGATGGGCTATTTTGGAGGAATCTTCGACTTGATCGGGCAGCGATTGATCGAAGTTTGGTCGAATATGCCCTTCCTTTATGTCGTCATTATCGTATTCTCAGTGGTGCCTAGTTCCTTGTCTAATTTTTCCCGTATCTTGATCTTGCTTACGATTATGGTCTCCTTCTCTTGGATGGGGATGACCTACTACATGAGAACTGGGGCTTATAAGGAAAAAACCCGCGACTATATCGCGGCGGTCGAAGCCCTGGGGGCGGGCCCTGGGCGGATTATTTTTCGTCACATTATCCCCAATACACTGGCGACGATCGTAACCTTTATGCCTTTCACTATCGTGGGAGCTATTACCGCAGTGACCGCTCTCGACTACCTTGGCTTCGGCTTGCCTCCTCCAACTCCCAGTTTGGGCGAGCTGCTCAAACAAGGGACCGATAATCTAACAACCGCGCCTTGGATCGTCTCGTCTTCATTCGCGGTCTTAGTCTCAATGCTTACCTTGGTAGCTTTCGTGGGCGAAGCGATTAGGGAGGCATTCGATCCCAAGAAATTCACTGTGTATCAATAATATGAATTCGATGAATATGACACGCTTAACCCATCTCTTTATTGCGATCCTTCTCCTCGGAGCGTTTTCCGGCTGTTCTTCCAAAGACGAAGAGGGTGGAGCGGTCCAGGAATCGGGCCCCGAGCTGGAAGTGAAGATCGCGGCCTTCCGAGCGGAAGTCCAGGAATACTACCGGACCAAGGTTGCCTTGCCAGTCGATGTACAGGAAGACCTGGAAAACGGTAGAATAACCCAGGAGCAGCTCGACGAGCGGATAGCGGCAGGCGAGTTTTCCAAGTTCTTCCAGTTCAAGACGCTGGCGGATTTACCCCAAAACCTGGTCTGGGATGACGCCTCGGATCTCCCAGAGATCGGTTCGCCTAAGGCCAAGAAGGGTGGAACCGCCTATGGAGCCATTCAGGATTTTCCGAGAACCTTGCGGACCATTGGGCCGGATACCAATGGAGCGTTTCGGAGGTACTTGCTCGACGAGGCCGCCGTGTTTATCGCCCATCGACATCCGAATATGGGCGAAATCGGTCCGAATGGGAACTACTACTACCCCGGTCTAGCGAAAGAGTGGGCGATCGACAAGGATACTCAGACGGTCTACATTCGGCTCGATCCGAAGGCTCGCTGGTCCGACGGCGAGCCGATCACCGCGGACGACTTTCTGTTCAAGTTCTTCTTCATGCATAGCAAGTATATCAAGGCCCCTTGGTATAATAATTTCTATAATCGCTTCTTTTCGGGGATCACCAAGTACGATGATCTGACGTTTTCGGTGAGGGTTTCGGTGGATAAGCCCAACTTCACCACTTACGTGTTCGAAGACCTCCCGGCGCCGGAGCATTTCTATGGGGAACTTGGGGATGACTATCCCGAGCGCTATCAGTGGGAATTCGCTCCGACGACGGCAGCGTATGTGATCAAGGAAGGCGATTTACGAAAGGGAGACTCGATCACCTTTACGCGCCAAACGGATTGGTGGGCCAAGGACAAGCGGAACTTCCGCTACCGCTACAATTTTGACAAGCGCCATATCAAGGTTGTGCGCGACGTTGCGAAGTCCTTCGAGATGTTCAAGAAGGGAGAGCTAGACGCGTCCGGTTTGAGTTTAGCGGAATACTGGTACGAGAAACTTTCGAACGACGATCCGCTCGTTGAATCTGGATACATTAAGAAAGCGGTATTCTATAACCAGCGCCCGCGCCCGCCCTATGGGATGTGGATTAATCAAAGCAAGCCGCTACTGGATGACTTGGAGGTTCGTCTCGGGATCCAATACGCGTCCAATTGGCAGCTGGTGATCGACAAGTATTTTCGAGGCGACTACCAGCGATTGAACCATACGGCGATTGGCTACGGCCCGTTTTCCCATCCAGGAATTAAGGCTCGGGAGTTTTCCGTAGAGAAGGCTCAGGAGCATTTCGCGAAGGCTGGATTCAAGACGCGGGGTCCCGACGGGATTCTTGTGAATGATGAGGGAACCAAGCTGTCCTTTTCTTTGACAACGGGCTATACGACCTTGAAAGACGCCTTGACGATCATCAAAGAAGAGGCGGTTAAGGCGGGTTTGGAGCTGCGCCTGCAGGTTATGGATAGTACGGCTGCCTTCAAGCTGGCTCAGGAGAAGCAGCATGAGATCCATTTTATGGCTTGGGGCTATAGTCCGGAGATGTATCCGCGCTATTGGGAGACATTTCATTCGGCGAATGCTTATAACCCAGATGGATCGCTGAAAACGCAGACCAATAATCTGAATAGCATGAACCTTCCGGAGTTGGATGAGTTGATCGATGCCTATCGATTATCTGCCGATGCGGAAGAGATGATTGGAATGGCTCACGATATGGAGCAGATTATTCACGATGATGCGGCCTTTGTCCCGGCGTTTCAGATACCCTTCTACCGCGTGGGTTATTGGCGATGGCGGCATTATCCCGATGACTTCGATTTGATGCAGAGCAGCGGCGCGGGCGAGTTCGGCCTTGGCTGGATGGATGTGGAAGAAAAGAAGGCCACGCTTAAGGCGAAATCCTCTGGGGAGACCTTCGAGGAATCCATTAAAATCTACGATCAGTACAAGAATCGCTAGCGCTCACTTGCATGACAGATGACAGCACGCTCTTATCGGTGAAGAATTTGGTGACCGCGTTCGATACGGACGCGGGGCGGGTGACCGCTGTAGACGGTATATCCTTCGATCTCCAGGCAGGAAAGACTCTCGGGATCGTGGGCGAGTCGGGATGCGGGAAGAGCGTGACGGCGATGTCTATCATGCGGCTCTTGCCTCGCCCTGCCGGTCAAATTTTGGGTGGCTCGATTTGTTTTCAGGGCGAGGATTTGGTGATCGTTTCGGATGAGCGGATGCGGTCGATTCGAGGCAAGGAGATTGGGGTGATCTTTCAGGAACCCATGACCGCGCTCAATCCGGTTCACAGAATCGGGCAGCAGCTGAGCGAAACGCTTTTGCTGCATGAGGGCATGAGCAAGAAGGAGGCTTGGAATCGCTCTATCGAGATCTTGGAATTAGTGGGAATCCCTTCGCCGGAAGTGCGGGTCGGCGAATACCCGCATCAACTTTCCGGGGGCATGCGTCAGAGAGTGGTGATCGCGATTGCCTTGGCTTGCGGCCCTAAATTGGTGATTGCCGATGAGCCGACGACCGCTTTGGACGTCACCATCCAAGCCCAGATACTCGATCTGATCCAGTCGCTGCAGCAAGAGATGAACATGGCGGTGATTATGATCACGCACGACTTGGGCGTCATTGCGGAAACCTGCGACGACGTGGTGGTGATGTATGCGGGGCGAGTGGCGGAAAGAGGGAATATTCGCCAAATTTTCGAGAATCCTCAGCACTTATATACCCAGGGCTTGTTGCATTCCATCCCTAAACTGGATACGCCGCATAAGCAACGGCTCAATACAATCGATGGATACGTTCCAGGGCTGGGCGAAATGCCTGTGGGCGCTCGCTTCGCCCCCCGCTCCCCGCATCCGAGGATCCAAGACTACTTGGCCTCCGAAGCGTTTAAAACAGTGAAACCTGGACTGGTTGAAGTGGAACCGGGGCATTGGGTAGAGGACTGTGCGTACGTGCGCACTTTCTAATATTATTTTCCTATGGATACGATAGTCGATTGTCAGAGAGGGGAAACGCTCCTTGATGTGAAAAACCTTAAAGTGCATTTCCCTGTGAAGGAGGGATTGTTTTCCCGAGCCAAAAAGTACTGCAAGGCGGTCGACGGGGTAGACTTTCGGATCAATGCGGGGGAGACTTTTGGACTGGTCGGTGAATCCGGTTGCGGGAAGTCGACTTTGGGTAAGGCCATCTGCCGATTGTTGAAGCCGACAGATGGGGAAATTCATTTCAATGGCCAGGATCTCGGGCGATTGAGTCGTTCCGCAATGCGTCCGTTGCGGCGCGAACTACAGATTGTTTTCCAGGATCCGGTCGAATCTCTCAACGCTCGCCATACTGTGCGGCAAATTCTGGCAGAACCGTTTATTATTCAGAAAATGGGCGATTCGACTTTTCGAGAGAAGAAGGTGAAGGAGCTCTTGGATAAGGTGGGCTTGCCGGCGACGGCGGCCGATCGGTTTCCGTTCGAGTTTTCTGGAGGGCAGCGGCAACGTATTGGGATCGCCCGGGCCATTGCCTTGGAACCGAAGCTGATCATCTGCGACGAGCCCGTTTCCGCGCTCGATGTATCAGTGCAAAGCCAGATTCTTAATTTGTTGATGGATCTGCAAAAGGAAATGGGAGTGTCGTATCTTTTCATAGCCCATGATTTAGCGGTGGTTAAGGTGATTTCCGATCGAATCGGAGTTATGTATCTTGGGAAGATCGTGGAAGAAGCTGATGCGAGTACGATCTTTAGACGACCGCTGCATGAATATACGAAGGCTCTAATATCGGCGATCCCAATTCCGGTTCCTGGCAAAAGGCCCAAGCGTACGATTTTAAGGGGCGATGTGCCGTCGCCCATCGATCCTCCGATAGGGTGCGCATTTGCTCGGAGAAGTCCTATTGATGTGAGCGAGGAAATTGCCTCTCGTCCTGGCGATTTCAGGGAAGTAGAGCCAGGGCATTGGGTTGAGGTTCATCCTGCTACGGTTAGGGATTATGATGACCTTAAGGGTTAGCGGATGTCGTCTCTTCCTGTATACGATTGGGCGCGTTTGGAGAGGGAGGCGGTGGCGCTTGTCGATTCGAGTATCGAGTCTCTACCAGCTGAATTGAAAGCCTTGGCCGCACGGGTTCCGGTGGTTTATCGAAACTGGCATCCTGACGCTTTGGAAGGAGATCCAGAGGCTGCCGAGTTGCTGGGAGAATACCTCTCTTACGAAGAGGATAGATTGGGCGAGCAAAACGGACCGATCGTTTTGTACCTGGGAGCGATCCAACTCTTCTGTGAAGAAGAGCGAATCGCGTTTAGCGAAGAAGTTCGAGTGACCTACCTGCATGAGCTAGGACACCATTTCGGTTGGGACGAAGACGAACTCGAGGAACGCGGTCTCGGATAAGGCAAACGCTAGGTGCATTTGCCCTGCCTTATAAATTACAACGTTGTAATTTTAAAGGTTAGTCCTCGTTCGAGTTCAATAGCTTGTGTTTCCAGGTGTTGTAGGCGTGTTTGCGATTTGCGAGAGCTTGGGGGCCTTGGTAATCGATTGCGGAATTAGTTGGCCAAAGTTCTCGGGGGAGAAAGGGGTCGGTTTCGAAGGCGATTCGCCAGAGAGCGGTTTCTTTTTGGAACCATTCGGGGAATTCCTTTGAGTCGAGCGTTTCGGGATTTGTTTGATTGAGGAATTTTTGGTGCGTTGCGTAGCGTTCGTTGATTTGGTCGAAATCCCAAGCGGTTGCGACGTAGTCGGTTGGTTCGCTTCCGCCTTCGAATTTGCCATTGAGGACGAATGCGGCGGCGGGATCGATTTTGCGATCGGCGAGTTCGTCTGTCCAATTCGATAAGTCTTTTGGGGTGATCCAAAGACTGCCTTGGAGTTTTCCGAGTCGCTTTTGTTTAAGCCATTTTCTGAGGGCTTGGCGTTCGGTTCCTCTGTCTTTGGGCAAGTCGAACGCGAAGAGTCGCCATTGTCCGTCCCAGGGCGTGTTCCACTCGGCTTCGGGGTTGATGCCCTTGTCGATGGATGCCTGGCCAGACCGGGTTAGTTTCGACACCCATTTCCCTGTGTCGCGATCGTTATCGAGCGTCAGCAGCCCTTTTGTTTGTAGGCTTCTCGCTCGTCTCCAGAAATTGTCCTCGGAGGAGCAGGAGATCGTTTTGTAGAAACAGGGGATGGTAACGAGAGCTTCTAGCGTCTCGAAACCAAGGACTGTCACCAGCTCTAGGAAGTACCGTGAATTTGCACCGATTTTCATTGAAAGCGATGTTGGTGCTTACCTTTTAAATTACAACGTTGTAGTTTAAAAGGTAGGTGGTTTCGCCTGTTTGTGGAGGCGGGTGGTTTGGCGTTTTTAGGACTCGTCGACGGTGACGGCGTAGCGTTTTCCGTCGAGGTTGATGCCGTAGTGGCGCGGGCCGGAGCCGAGATCGATTGACTCGCGATCGGCTGCCGCTGCTTTAGCTGGCTTTGGCGCTGCTGGAGTGTCTTTGGTCTTGTAGTAGACTTCGAGCTCTTGAGGGAACATGGCCTGGACGACGCAGTGTTCGTCGTTGGTTGGAAAATCTTTTTCGGCGAGGGCGCTGCGTAGGGCGTCCATTCCGGGATCCTTGAGGTCGGCTGGGCGACAGGTGATGGGGTCTTTTCCGGAATTTTTGGCGGCGATTCTTTGGACTTCGGGATCGACCGGGGCTGGAGTGCGGCCGTAGTAGCCGAGAGCGATGTCGGTGGCTTGCGGAGAGAAGTTTTTCCAGCGGCCGAATTTGACGTTGAGCATAGCTTGTACGCCGACGATTTGCGAAGTCGGTGTTACGAGCGGTATCCAGCCGAGGGCTTTGCGCACTACGGGGATCTCTTTGAAGACATCTTCGAATTTGTCTTCCATGCCTTGCTCTTTGAGCTGATTGCGGAAGTTGGAGAGCATGCCGCCGGGAACTTGATACTTGAGGGCGTCGGCGTCGACGCGTTCGTTGGCGACACTGGTGTAGTCGGAGAGTTCTTCGTAAACTTTGGTGAAGTGTTCGCGTAGCGCTTGCAGGGCGTCGAGGTCGTACTTCGGCGCTCGCGGATGGTTCTCGAGCAGGGCGAGCATGCGAGAGGTATCGGGTTGGCCGGTACCGTTGGCGAAAGGTATGATAGAGGTGTCGATGGAATCTACTCCGGCTTCGATACCCGCGTAGTAGGTCGTTGCTCCGAGCCCTGCGGTTTCGTGAGTGTGGAGAACGATGGGAATCTTAACGCTATCCTTGAGGCCTTTGATGATGTCGTAGGCTTGGCGTGGCGGAACGAGGCCAGCCATGTCTTTCAAGCAAATCGAGCCGCAGCCTAAATCTTCAAGGTCTTGGCCGAGTTTGATGAAGCTCTCGGTGTTGTGGACGGGGCTGGATGTGTAGCAGATGACGCCTTGGGCTTCTTTGCCGGCGGCCTTGGCCGCTTTGATAGCGGTGCCCATGTTACGGGGATCGTTCAGCGCGTCGAAGATTCGGAAAATGTCCATGCCGTGTTTGGCAGTGGTCGTGATGAATGCGTTGACGATGTCGTCGGGGAAGTGGGCGTATTGGACGATGTTTTGTCCGCGGAGAAGCATCATGTGCTTCGATTTCGTTTTGGCGCGAATGGCGTCGAGGCGATCGAAGGGAAATTCTTTTAGGAAGCGCAGTCCTGCGTCGATGGTGGCTCCGCCCCAGGTTTCAAGGCAACCGAATCCGATATTGTCGAGCAGCTCGAGCGCGGGCAGCATTTGCTCGGTCGTCATGCGGGTTGCTGCTAGTGATTGGTGACCGTCGCGGAGAACGGTATTGTTGAAAATAACTGGTTTTACGCTCATCGGTATTCGCTAATATAAGAGGAATAAAATTTGGATTATTCGAGTAGTATTGAGCGGTCTGGATGAGGGCGTAAAGCCTGATCCGGCCTCCCATTCGAAATAAAGCGTTTGAGGAACGGATGCTGGCTTTGCTCCGCTCTGGATATTGTCGCTCAGGTCCGAAAGAGAATGTTCTCTCTTTGGAAGAATGCGGTGGCAATGCGCATGACAATATAGGCGTAGAGGAACGAGCTTCCTAGGGATATCGCGAAATATAGAGGGTCAAAGAGGTCGCCGAGGATTTGCTTCATGGTCAGCGAAATATTCATGACCGGGATGAAGGCGGTGTAGAGTTGGGTTTCCGCTCCGAAGATGGTGGATAGCATCGCTGGCAACAGAATGATGGATATGAACGGAAGAACATAGGTTTGGGCTTCCTTTTGATTTCGAGCAAAACTGGAAATGACGAGCAAGAGCGAAGAGGTGAATAGAGCCAATGGAACTACGATCAGCAGCATCGCGGGAATTGAGCTAAGATTGATCGAGATTTGGTCGCCTAGGATGTCTTTGAAGGAATCGAGTCCGATGACCAGCGGCGCGAGAACTCCGGTCATCGCGCAAATGGATGCGAGTAGGCTTATCGCGAAAATCGTGAAGAGTTTTCCTAAGACGATTTGGGGACGAGAGGCAGGCGAAACGAGAAGCGTCTCCATCGTACTGCGCTCTTTCTCTCCGGCGCATATGTCGAAGGCAGTTTGGATGCCACCGAAGGCTGCGCTGATGACGATGATGTAGGGAAGAATCATCCCTAGGATAAACGCGCCGGTGGAATCGCTCGAAGCGATATTCGTATTCTTGATGTCGATTGGCTTTGTGAAGGAATCGGGAAGGGCTTTCGCTTGGACGCGTTCCGAGAGAGCGTTTAGACTGAACTTTTGAATTATATTTTGCAGTCGGCTGTTTGCGTTTTGCGAGTTCTCATTGGCCAAGTTATAAATGATTTCGAGCGAGGCGGATTGGTCGCTTTGAAAATTTTGTTGGGCATTTTCGGATACGACCAGAACGGATCGCACGGTTCGCTTATCAATAGCTTCGATAGCCGCTTTTCGGGTTTCGAATTTCTGAGTTTTTATTGAGTCGTCGTCTTCGAGTTTTTCGATGAGGTCGGGAAAGGCGCCGTGTTCGACGATGCCGATATCTAAAACGGCTGCGCTTTGATTTGTGACTTTCTTGCCTACGAAAAATGCGGCGGTGCCAAGTATGAGGGGAGTGACGAGCAGGGGCGAGATGATCACTCCAAGTAGGACGCGTTTGTCGCGAAGAGTTTCCCGTAGCTCCTTTCGGAATACGACGTAGCTGAGGGATCGGCTAAGCATCGGCGGCCTCCATTTCGTGTACGATTTTGAGGAAGGCGTTTTCCATGACTGTCTCGCCGGTCTGCTGGCGAAGTTCGTCGACGGAACCTTCGGCGGCGATGATGCCGTGATGAACGATGGCTACGCGGTCGCAGAGGCGTTCGACTTCGCTCATAATGTGGGTGGAGAATACAACGGTCAGATTATCGATCCGACATTGCTCGATGAAGGCCATGATCGTTTGGGAAGTCATAACGTCTAGTCCGCTGGTCGGCTCGTCGAAGATCATGACTGGAGGACGATGCACGATAGAGCGCGCGATCGAGACGCGCTGTTTTTGGCCGGTTGAAAGTTTGTCGCAGCGGCCGTTTTCGAATTCGCCGATTTCGAGGCGGTCGATGAGCTCGTCAACGCGGGTCGAGAGGTCGGTTCCTCGCAGGTTGTTGAGTTGGCCGAAATACTGGATCATTTCCCGAGCAGTGAGGCGTCCGTAGAGGGCGGTGCTGCCAGAGAGGAAACCGATGCTGCGCCGAACTTCTTCTGGATTCTTACGAATGTCGTAACCGGCGATGGTCGCGTTTCCAAGGGTGGGCTCGAGCAAAGTGCCGAGCATGCGTAGGGTGGTGGTTTTTCCGGCGCCGTTGGCTCCGAGAAGACCGAAGATTTGCCCGGGGTGGCAGGTGAGGCTCAGGTTATTAACCGCGCGGACGAGACCGCGTTTTCGGTCGCGAAAGGTTTTAGTGAGGTTTTCGGCGATTATCACGGGTTCCTACTGATTAGTGAGTCTGACAAATGGCTGATCGGTGAAAGGATCGAGCGAATATGATGTTATCGGAGAGGATGGGCGAAACCTAAGAATGCTCGAGGGCTATTGGATAAGGTGGATTACTCGGGGGCGGAGTCGAGCGGTTAGGTTACTCCGCTTAGGAGGACTGGGCGCTTTTCGCATCTTTTTTGGAAAAAGTGAGCTCTAATACCTAAAGTGGCTCTGGATGACGTCGATAAGAGAGTGAGCGAAGCTTTGGGAAAAGATTTGCGACTAGTTTTATTCTTATTGGATTAGATGGATTGTTAAAAGCGGAGCTTCCTGAACGGGGAGCTCCGCTTTATCTTTTTGGGGATGATGAGTTGTCTTCGAGGCGTGAAGCGTTTGACTAGCTGCGAAATGAGCCAGATCGACGAGGAAATCGCATTCGACAGTGTAGAAGAAGCCATTGCGGAAGTGGCGGCTGGGCGTCCGGTTATCGTGACCGACGATGAAGATCGAGAGAATGAGGGCGATTTGATTATTGCCGCTGCGAAAGTGACCCCGGAATCGGTCAACATGATGATTCAGCATGCTCGTGGCCTGATTTGCGCTCCCTGCACGGCTCATCACCTGCAGCGTTTGGGCATTACGCAAATGGTCGACGAGAACCGCGAGTCGCATAAGACGGACTTTACCGTTTCGGTCGATGCTGCGGAGGGAATCACGACTGGCATCAGCGCGTACGATCGTTTTCGTACGATTCAGTTGCTCGGCAATCCGGATACGCGTCCGGACGAAATGGTCCAGCCGGGGCATATTTTCCCTTTAAAAGCGAAGGACGGCGGCGTTTTGGAACGGGCTGGCCATACTGAGGCGGCGATCGATTTGGCGTCCCTGGCGGGGTTATTCCCGTGCGCGGCGATTTGCGAGATTCTCAATGATGACGGGACGATGGCTCGGGTGCCTGAGCTTCATACCTTCAAAAAGAAGTTTGGGCTGAAGATGATCTCAATCGCTGCTTTGATCGAATACCGGATTAAGCGCGACAAGTTGGTCTCTCTTGTTAGAGAGATGCCATTCGAAACGGAATTCGGGTCGTTCACCTTGAAAATTTTCCGCAGCAAGCTGGATCAGTCGGAGCATTACGCACTCGTCGCGGGGGAGCTTGATGCGTCGCCGGCTCTAGTGCGCGTGCACGCGGAGAATTTGTTTACGGACTTGTTTCGGAAAGTGGGCAAGCAAAGCCACGATCCTTTGCATGCTGCGATGGCGAAGATTTCCAAAGAAGGCGCGGGCGCGGTGGTTTTCATTAGTCGTCCGGACCGAGGATTCTCTCAATTGGATGAAATTAAATCAGTCACGGCGTCGACGGGATTGCGTGATTATGGGATTGGGGCTCAGATTCTCGTGGCTTTGGGCTTGGAGAAGATACGCCTGCTTTCCAATACGAGCCGGAATGTCGTTGGCCTGGATGGATACGGGCTGGAAATCGTCGAGCAAGTCGAGTTGTAGGGGAGTGTAATCACCTGCGAGTAAGCCAATCTTCAATCGATTTGGATTAATTTCCAATTACGCCTTTACATGGGGCGTTAACGAGCGCATCTCCGTGTCTCCTTTCACCTTGTTCTTAATATGAGTCGACTATCGCCAAAACCTTCCGAGATTGACGGATCCGATTTTTCAATCGCGATCGTTGCCGCTCGGTATAATGAGGTCTATGTGGATGGATTGCTGAAAGGCGTCCAGACTGAACTTGAGAATGCGGGAGTTCTGGCTGAAAAGATTTTAGTTGAACGCGTGCCGGGTTCAAACGAATTGCCGATTGCAGTTAAACTGATTGCGAAACATGGAAACTACGATGCTATCGTGGCTCTTGGGGCAATCATCGCGGGCGGAACGAAGCACTACGAACTCGTAGCGGATTCGTCGAATATTGGACTGCAACAGGTCGCTTTGGATACGAATGTGCCAGTAGTTAATGGGGTGATCGTAGGCGATGACGAAGAGCAAGTGAAAGACCGTTGTGTTGGCTCGATTCCTAAAGGTACGGAATTTGGACAATGCGCACTCGAAATGGCGCAATTGCGTCGGGATTATTTATAGGAACGTAACGATGAGCGAAGGCAAAAAATCGCAACGCAGAGAGTGCCGCATAGCGTGTATGCAGTATCTGTATTCCTGGTCGATTAATCAACCGACCGATCTTAACGATTCGGTCCGTCAATTTTTCGAGGATAAAGAAGATCAAAGCGAAGACCGCGACTATTATTCTTTTGCGGATGAGTTGATTTACGGCGTGATCGAAAACTCGGAGGAGATCGATGGGAAGATCCGAGAGATCGCCAACAATTGGGATTTCAAACGTATCGCTAAAATTGATTTGGCGATCTTGCGCCTGGCGATTTTCGAGCTGTTGTTCCGAAAAGATATTCCGCCCATAGTCACGATCAACGAAGCCGTCGACTTGAGCAAACTTTACTCGGCCGAGGAATCGCGTCGGTTCGTCAACGGTATCCTTGATCGCCTGCATGGTCAGCTCGATCGACCGTCGCGTAGCGCAAGCGAGGAGTAGGGCGCGGCGATTACGTTCGAGCAAAGTGTATTGGCTTATCTGATATAGAAATTGGGATTTTTCTAATGCTGTCGCTATTCAAGAAATTCAAAGAAGGCCTGTCGAAATCGGCTAAGAGCTTGGCGGAAAAAACAGGCGGGATTTTTCGTCGAGCGAAACTCGATGCTTCGTCTATAGAAGAATTGGAAGAAGCGCTGTACGCGGCTGATTTCGGTTACGAGACGACTGAGGAAATTTTGGAAGAAACTAAGGTCGCGTATCGGAAAAACAAGGACTTGCGCGGCAAGGACGTGGCGGCGATTGGGTCGGCAGTTTTGCGGCGAGTGCTTGAAGGGTCCGAAGGCGTGATCGAGTTTAAGGATGACCGCCCTACTGTCATATGCTTGATCGGCGTAAATGGCTCCGGCAAGACGACGACTACTGCGAAACTGGGAAGCCAGTGCAAAGCGGAAGGCAGACAGGTGTTGGTCGCTGCTTGCGATACTTTCCGTGCAGCTGCGACCGAGCAGCTTAGAGAGTGGAGCAATCGATTGGATTTGGACATGGTCTCGGGCGAGCGTGGATCGGACGCGGCGGCAGTGGCCTACGATTCGTGGCAAGCTGCTAAGAGTCGCGGCAAAGATACGCTTATCGTGGATACGGCGGGTCGTTTGCATACCAAGAATCATTTGATGGATGAGCTCGCTAAGATTCGTCGCGTTTTGCAAAAGCATGACGAGACGGCGCCGCATTATAGCTTGCTCGTTGTGGATGGAAGCCTCGGTTCGAACTCGATCGAGCAGGCCCGTGTCTTTCACGAGAAATTTGGTTTGGATGGGCTTATCGTTACGAAGCTTGACGGAACAAGTCGCGGCGGATCGCTTGTTGGGATTTACCGTGAACTGAAGTTGCCAATCTACTTTCTCGGACTTGGCGAAAAGGCCGAAGACTTGCAAGCGTATCAGGTTGATAATTACGTCGATGCCGTATTCGGCGTGGGCGAGGAATCTTAGGGGACTGTTTGGGTAAATAGCCCGAATG
>JBNMOQ010000013.1:0-42339 GCA_051275055.1 Candidatus Pelagisphaera sp. | reverse complement strand
GGACACTCGGGGATCGGGCCGCATATTCTAGGAGCCTGGGACTTTCACTTTGCCAATCGCAAAGAGCACTCCTGCAAACGAGGGACCAGCCTACTCATCCGCCCAGATGGGAGCGTGAAGACGACGCTTATTTCAGATGGACTTAAACAAGAGGATATACGAATCCATCAATGGAACGACGTTCACGTCATTGCTCGCGGAAATCACCTTCAGTTTTATATCAATGGGAGCCTATCGTCCGAGCTTCGAGATCAGCATCCTGCGTATTTCAGAAAAGGGTCCATCGCGCTGCAAATCCACGACCTAGGTATGGTAGTAGAGTTTAAGGATATTCTATTGAAAAAGCTCTAAAAGGAGTCTGGCTGCGCGTTTTCACTTTATGAAATAAGTCTCTCCTTTAATTGTACGTTCTTACGTCAACCTAAACGTTTCATAAATTGACAGAATAGTGATCGCCAGGCTTCGCTTTCAGCTACGCCGGACTGACGTCGTGGATACAGGTCGGCTAATGCCGAATAGGTTTTAACAAGGTAAACTTGACCGAATAATGGCAAAACCTGCTGTCGCGACAGAGACACCTATGTCGCCTTTGGCGACCCTGACCATTCCGCCTGTAGGTGAGTGTTCCTTAGGACTTTCGTAAGGTCCCTTTTGGTGATGTTATGAAAACGGCTTCAATGATCCTTCAACAAGCACATCATTAACCGGTTGCAAAATTATCGTGGTAAGTTTTATGAGACTACGAGGCTAAATCTCATTTCAGACACACAGTAAGACACTCGTCCTTCCGACTCCGATAACCATGCCCGCAGCAATTCAACGAATCTTTCGTGTAACGCTTCTGCTGCTACCTGCCGTTGTGCCCTTCCTAACGGTCACTGCTACACCAAGACCCAACGTCATCGTCATCCTCGCGGACGACTTAGGATACGGCGACTTGAGCGGCTATGGCCATCCAACAATCAAAACGCCAGTACTGGATCAGCTGGCGACAGAGGGTCTCAAACTTACGAATTTCCACTCCGGGGCCAGCGTCTGTACACCATCGCGAATGGCACTGCTTTCGGGCTGCTACCCTACCCAGGTAGGGTGGACCACCGGTGTCATCGGCTACAAGATGCAGCCGGGTGAAGGCCTCCACCCAAAAGTCGTCACCATAGCTGAACTCTTTCGTTCAGCAGGATACGCCACGGCCATATCCGGCAAATGGCACGTCGGCAGCGAAGTCGCCTGCCTGCCGCAGAATCAGGGGTTCGACGCCACCTTATTCATCGATAAGAGCAATAATCTGTCGAAAAAGCTCTGGCGGGGCAACGAGCTAGTAAATTCCCAAGTTGAGAATCGCCTCCTCACTGAGATCTTCACGGCTGAAGCCGTTCGCTTTATCAACGAAAAGAAAACGACCCCGTTTTTTCTCTATGTTCCGTATACCGCACCGCATTTTCCGGTGCAGGCACATCCGGACTGGAAAGGAAAGTCCGCCTTTGGTGAGTATGGTGACGTCGTTGAAGAATTGGACCACGGCATTGGCCGTATTCTGGCAGCGCTAAAAGCCGAAGATCTGGAGGACAATACACTCATTCTCTTCTATTCTGACAATGGGCCACAGCCAGGCCAAAAAGCGCGAGCTGAGCCGCTTCGCGGTATGAAATGGAGCCCGCTCGAAGGAGGAACTCGCGTCCCTTTCATTATCCGCTGGCCGGGGAAAATACCACCGGCAAGCGAGAGCCATGCCCTCACGTCGGCGATCGATCTATTGCCAACACTTTGTGCCGCAGCGACTATAGATTGGCGACCGCACGTCGCTAATGCGCAAACGGTCTCAGGCTTTAACGTACTTTCCACATGGACGCAGAAAGTGACAGAGCATCCGCGAAAGGATCTGCTCCTGTGGCACGGCATGGGCAGTTGCGACGCCATCCTGGTCGGCAAGTGGAAGTTATTCTTCGACCGCACGAAGGCACTGAGTGGACTGGGAATCGATCAAGAACTGTCCACAAACCAGCAAAGCTCCTTGGCAAAACTCGCCACTGGCCAAGGCCCGTTGCTCTTTGACCTGGAAAACGACGTCGACGAGCTGATCGACCTTAGCCACGCCCAACCAGATCGGATACACGCCATGCATCAGTTGGCCAAAGAACGCCAGGCCGAAGCAACCACCAACATAATCCCGCTTTGGCAGCGGCCAAAGGGAAAGCAATAACGGATCTGGATGCTTCGGAAAAGAGTATTCATTCGCGCATTACGAGGTTCGATTTTTGAAATGCTGCGGATGGTCCATAATAGCGCGATTCTACAGCTGATCCATCATATCTACCGGCACTTGAAAGGGTCCTGCTGGGAGTTGTTCCGAGTTAGTGAGAGTTAGCAGCCTCGGGAATCCAGCCCAGGCATAACGGATGTACTCGGGGTCGACTATGTTTTCGGAATAGATAATAACCGAATTCCGACTGGTTATCTTGGCGACCGCTGGGGTGAATGACTCGTCAGCTCCGGCAACCTCGAATCCGGAGATTTCCGGAGCAGTCGATCGAAGTCCATCGCCCACGTTCGCAAAGGTCAGTCGTACATGGCCATCTTCAGTTGCGCTAGCCGACTCGGGAGTCGGGCCGCTAGCGATCAGGTCGTAGTCGTAGGTATGCTTCAATGCCAGTTTCGCCAAACGCTGCCCCACTGGAAGCTTGTTCTTGGGGTGGATGTTCTTCGCCTCCCCCAGGTCAATCGTCACTGCCATACCGGTATTGGGTATTTGCTGAAACTGGCGTTTGGTCAAAGGTCGCTCCCGGGTTAGCTTCGAGCCAAGGGTTCAGCTGTAGCTGAAGGCGTTCCGGTTCATCATCGATCCAACGTCCGAGGATGGGTTGCAATTGCGGATCCGCGTCGATTGAAGCCCGGCTAACCCAAGCTTGGGCAGCGGAGCCGCCTACAGGAGGAACAATCAACCCGACCGGGACGTTCAACTCCGACTGGAGGGATTGAGCGAACCAGTACGCAACGGCTGATAAGGAATTCAGATTGTCAGTATCGCATCGATACCAACCGTTGATTTTGTAGAAATGCTTTTTGTTCGTTGCAGTGGGCGCCAATGCCGCAGCAGCGTCACCGACGATAGGTTTCGTGAAGGGCGATCTCGAGAGATTGAGAAAACGAATCTGAGCATTGCCGGGATTCGCTGCCGCCAGGTCTTGATTGTCGGCGCGCCGAAGCGTCAGCGCCATATTCGATTGGCCAGCGCAAAACCAGATATCGCCGACGAGAATGTCCGCGATCGCTACGCGTTCAGCGCCCGATGTTGCAACCAGGCTCACGGGTTTGTTCGACGCAGCTTTCGCTTTGAAAACAACCTGCCATTTCCCGTCGGCATCTACGACGCCTGACACTGTTTCGTCACCCAGATTTACCGTAACCGTTTGAGTGGTTAACCCGCTGCCCCACACGACAATTGGCTGATTGCGCTGCAGCACCATGCCATCTGAAAGAGTCGGGGCAAAGTTCAGCTCGCCGTAAGCAAACGGGGAAAGCGCAACGGTAAAGAGAGCAAAAAAAAGTCGAAAGGGCATGATCGTCATTCGACTTAGACGATCGTGAAAAGGGATGAGAGTCAAAAACGTTCACGCTTAGGCTTCATGAAGCGCTGAGTCCTACCTGAATGGACGAGTGATTGACCGGCGTAATTTTTAGCTTTATGAAATACGTCTCTCCTTCAGTTGTGCGTTATTACGTCAACCTAAACGTTTCATAAATCGACTGAATAGCGATCGTCAGGATCCGCTTCCAGGCTTCGTTTTCAACTACGCCGGACTGACGTCGCGGATACAGGTCGGCTAATGCAGAATAGGTTTTAACAAGGTAAACTTGACCGAACAATGACAAAACCTGCTGTCGCGGCAGAGACACCTATGTCGCCTTTGGCGACCCTGACCATTCCGCCTGTAGGTGAGTGTTCCTTAGGATTTTTGTAAGGCCACTTTAGGTGACGTTATGAAAACGAGTTCAATTATCCTTCAACAAGCACATCATTAACAGGTTGCAAAATTATCGTGGTAAGTTTTATGAAACTACGAGATTAAGTCTCACTTCAGACGCACATTGAGACACTTGTCCTTCCGACTCCGATAATCATGCCTGCAAAACCGAAGAAACCCCTTCAAGGCAAAGCACTCGTGAAAGAGGTCTGCCGGCGCATACGCTTGGCAAAAACATTTTGGAAGCAGCACCGCAACGCCCCCTGCCGAGGGGAACGGGAGAAAGCCCTAGTACTCTACGAAACGCTCACACCAGAGCAGAAAGAACAGATTCCACAAGACCTCAGGGTCTGGCTACGCTACCGAAGCGAAAAATACTTCGGCCCTCAAAACACTCCCCCATCCACAAAAAGAAAAGGCTGACGCGCGAAACATCACAATGCGAATTGGTGGTTCGCAGAGGGTCTATTCTCTCCGGGCAAATACCTCGAAGCTTGCTTCGTCGCTGCTTTGGGTAGCGACCGACCTCACGACTTCGCTACGCTACGCCGACGCAAGCCGGGCGGTCACTGATCCCGCCGAGCGCACACGCGTCAACTTAACTGAAATCGTCTGACGGAGCGAAGTGGAGATGGCGAAGCAAAGAATTGGACCGAATCGGATACACTCCAATCAGTTCGAACCTATTGTCTCGAAGAGACACCTATTTGCCTCGCAGAGGCAACAAGCGAGGTACGAGCGTTGTTTGAAATTGTTTTAACATCGCTCTCTCCGTTCGCTAGTTCCTTCCTGCGTCAGGAAATAAGTGCCCGCTGTGCGGACAATAGGTTCGAAATCGATGCCAGTTTAACACTCGAAATTTAAACAGGGAAGCATTGCTAGCTTACAGAAACTCGAATCATCCGTTTTCAATAGCATACAAACGATTATAAGTGTTTTTTAATCCGTGGCTTATAGCTTAAGTTGACGCGTATGCCCTAAGCGAGATCAGCTTCTTCAACAACAATGACCGATCGGAGATCGGTCGCTACCTATTGAATACCTCGAGACTTGCCAAGGACACTTTATTATTAACAGACCATTAGTCCCCGTAATCCAACTACAATCCCTTATTTAACGCAGCAGCCCACGGAGACACATCGTCCTTCAGGAGCCAAGCTTTGATCGACCGCTCCTTCCACGTTTCGTTTCCCAATACCTTGAGAGCGAAATCCACCGAATCGCTCGCGACCGCCACGTACGTCCAGTTATCGCAGATGTTTATCTTCCCGACTTGATCTCCCTTCAAACCGTTCTCTCCGGTCAAGGCGCCCAAAAGGTTCCCAGCCCGGAACTTCTGGCGCTTGCCCAGTCTGACATTCAAAGTCGCCATTGGGGCCTTCGCGATCGGAGAATCCAGAGCCTTTCTCGAAGGCAAGGGCTCATCTCGAATTTCGCTACCGCCATTGGCTTCTAGCGCGTCCAGCACGGAACGATCCCTTGGCCCATACAAAGAACAAGCCATACCTTTGCTTCCGGCCCGACCCGTTCGCCCGATCCGATGCACATGCGTTTCGGCATCACGAGAGAGGCGGTAATTAATAACGGCATCCACCGAATCGATATCGAGTCCCCGCGCCGCCACATCCGTCGCCACTAGCACAGACACGCTCTTGTTCGAAAACCTGACCAGCGTTTCATCCCGCTCGCTTTGTTCCAAATCCCCATGCAGCGCCAAGGCGCTGAACCCCAAGCTATTCAGTTCATCGCGTACTGACTGCGTCTCCAATTTTCTACTACAGAAGACCAACGTCGATTCCGGGCGATGCTCTTGCATCAAAAGCCGCAAAGCCATCAAGCGAGCCGCATCGTCGTCGCCGACTTTATAGAAATGCTGCCGAATACTTCCGCTATCATGCGTCGACTCGACCTTGGCCATCACTGGATCCCTCATGACTTTCTCCGCAATCGACTGAATCGCTCGCGGATAGGTCGCGCTGAACAACAAAGTCTGCCGAGCCTCCGGCGTCTTAGCAATAATAGCATCCACCTCTTCCTGGAACCCCATTTCCAACATCCGATCCCCTTCGTCCAGAACGAGAACACGCAAAGACCCCAAATTCAATGACCCCGTCCGCAAGTGTTTGGCAATGCGTCCCGGCGTCCCCACCACCACATGAGCTCCGTGCCCCAAGGAACTTACCTGAGGTCGATACGGCATTCCGCCACAAAGCGTCAGGACCTTAACATTCGGGCACATTCGAGCAAGTCGTCGCAGCGCATTGGATACCTGATCCGCCAATTCCCGAGTCGGACACAAGACCAGGGCTTGCACCCGAGTATTCCTAACATTCAGTTGCTCCAAGATGCCCAAGCCAAACGCCGCTGTTTTTCCAGAGCCCGTCTTGGCCTGTCCGATCACATCCTTGCCGGCCAAGATAGGCGGCAGGCTCTGAGCCTGAATCGGAGTCATTTTCACATAACCCAGAGACTCGATATTTTTCAACAGCTCAGGCTGCAGTTTAAGAGAAGAAAATTTCGTCGCGCTCACAATAGTGTTCCAGTCCCGCAACAGATAAGCTCCTCCACGCGCATTTCAACAATCTTCCAGAAAGTGACCGTGAAAATCGAAATTTCTCAATGAGACAAACCCATCGCTTCGCAATTTGATCCAATCGAGCGAATCGGCGGCTGATCGGAAAGTGGGTTTTCGGAGGGAGTGGTTTTAAGTTCACCCATTATCAAGGCCGGTTTCACTCGCCGCTCTTCGGCCCTCAACTCTCTTTCAGCACCTTGGTGCCGTAATGAGGTACAATCTCTTTGAGGTGGCCTTGCACGATTGCGCCGATCGTTTCGGCGGAGAGCGTGCCTTTGTGCAGCTCGAAAATTGCGACGAGGAGCGCGAGCTCGATGTCCCCTTTTTTAGGACTGGTCGCTTTCAACTCTGCCAGAATTTCGAGCGCCTTCTTTTCGGTTGTTTTATACTCGTTAAAATTTTGCTCAATCGGCGTAGGCATAGGTTAAATGAGCTCCACAATTCCTCCCGTCGTCAAGCGTCTAATGAAGTTACCTCGCTTTTCTGGACAGTAATGACCTTCTGTTGTTACTGTATAAAATTATTAATGACAGGACTGCAAAGTTTCACAATGTGCCTGCGATACGAGTGTTTTGCCCGAGCCCCTCGGGACCGAGGCCTTGATAACCTCCATCAACCGGTAGATCCGCGCCTGTGATAAACGATGCGGCGTCACTCAGCAGAAACAAAACAGCGGAAGCCACTTCCTCTGTCTTTCCCATTCTTCGAAGCATGCAAAAATCCCCCCAGATCTTTTCGTACTTCTCGCGGGCATACCCCGCGGCCTTATCATTCTCTCGAGTCCAAATCCATCCGGGACTCACGCTGTTCACGCGGATATTCATCGGCGCGAGATCAAGCGCCGCGCAGCGCGTGAGCTGATTCACCGCACCCTTCCCCGCATTGTAAGTCCACCGCTTGGGCTGAGCGATCACTCCTGAAATACTAGTGATGTTCACGATGGCTCCTCCACCGCTAGCATCCATCGATTCCTGGACCAGTTGCGTCATCTTAGCGTATGCAAACACGCCCACATCAAACGAGCGTTTCCAATCCTCACGCGTCCCATCCAAGGCCACCGCAATAAATGAAAACGCATTGTTCACCAAAAGGTCCACTCGACCAAAACGCTCGACCATGGTCGCCACCGCGCTCTCGCAAAAACGCTCGTCTCCCATATCTCCGCCGAAGGAAACGCTCGTGAGCCCAGCCTTTGCAAATGCCTCCTCACCCTCTGCCACATCAGCGGGCAAGCTCGTCCAGCCAACAGTCGCTCCCTCTCGCGCCAGGGCTAGCGCGATGGCCTGGCCAATTCCCGACGAACCACCAGTCACGATGGCTACCTTATTTTCAAAGCTCTTCGAAATACTCATTGGGGTGGAATCAAGAAAACGGGGTTAATCATCACAATCTACGGATTGAGAGATCACTCCCAAGATAAATCACTCGGCAACGGTAAAGCATGCCCCGTGCGCTACTGATCAGGGCAACGACGTCCCACTCTGCGAATGCGTGTCAACTTAACTGAAACGCAGCAGGAAACGGGGCAACGCCCCTGCCTCAACTTAGCCCCAGGTATCAGTCCATCCAGGACATCGCAGGCTGTAGGCCTGCTTCACGCAAAGGCTTTGAGAGGGGAATCGTTGAGGCACGCCTTCAGCGTGCAATCCAACTTTCATGGGTATCCAGGGGCGATTGCCCCTGGCTAAGATGAGGCCGCGCCTTTGGCGCTAAAACTTAATTTGACACGCATTCGCTCAGCGGGATCGCTGCCCTACTATTTGTCTCATTCAACTAAACAGCCGGTCCGAGACTTCTTATCTTTCGGGGATAGAATCAACCTATCGTTTCCGCAGCTTCAGGTTGCGGTATTTCACCGCGTCGCCGTGCGCCTGGAGGACGATATGTCCTTCGGAAAGAGAACCGAACCCCGGATGCTTGCTAAATTTGCTGTTGGCGACCCGCTCCTTGAAATCGTCGCTGTCAGTATCGTAAGAGCCCACCTTAGCGCCGTTGTGGTAAACCGACACCTTCGTTCCTTTCGCCACAATGCGGGCTTCATTCCAGGCGCCACGCTCGCGGAACGATTTCGTCTTCGCCGGGTAAAGCGAGTAAATCGCGCCGGCCGCATGGGTCAGTTCAACGGCGGTCGTTTCGTTCGTCTTCTTATTCTTATGAAACTCGTTGTCGAGAACCTGGATCTCAACAGCGGAATGCCAGACTTTTTCGTTGTCTTCCGATGCCCGAAAGAGAATTCCGCTGTTACCTCCGTCGGAGATTTGCCATTCAACCACGAGTTCAAAGTCGCGGTACTCTTTCCTCGTAAGGAGATCGGTCATTCCCTCCGCCGGTGTTAGAACCAGGCAGCCGTCTTTGACGACCCACCCCGGAGGCGCAGCATCGAGCTTGTAACCGCGCCATCCATCGAAGCTCTCCCCATCGAAAAGAAGCCTCCACCCATCGGCCTTTTCTTTATTGGTAAGACGATTATTGGCCGCCTCCACCCAGGAAAAGGCGATCGACAGGAACACAACAATGAGAGCAAAGGAAGTTTTCATGGAGCCGATCATAGACGCCCGTCGAAGCGTGTCACTCCCAATTTATCGGGGTCATTCGGCGGGGCAGCGTCCATGCACGCGGGTATTGAGCAGCGCGAAAGAAGGAGACAACCATCCACGGTATTAATTACTGGATACGACGAAATCCAGCCTTCATCCTACCAATCGATCACGAGCGAGCGAGTAGGCCTGTCATCGGAACAATTGATTTTCCGATCAACAGCCTCTTCATCGAACCTTAATTCCGCGACGTCAGTCCGGCGTAGCTGAAAGCGAAGCCTGGAAGCGGATCCTTATTGGCCCGCGCAGCGGGACTCCTAGGCCATCGGCCGGTGACAATATTGAAGAAAACCAAGACAGGAGCGACGGAGTTTAGAGTCATCGCTGCGCTAGGAGCTCCTGCGGACCAATAAGGATGGCTAGTTCCTCGCCAAGTAAGGTTTCCTATCAAAGCCTTAATTAGGCAAAGGATATACGAAAAATCGAGCATTAGGAAGGGGGCCGATTCAGCGTCGTTTACGATAGACTTAAATTTCTGCGCATTTTATTCGCGGCTTTCAGAGCGAGTAACATGATTAGGGTGTCTTTTTTATTCTGTACGGGATTAATACCCCGCCGCTTGTCGCAGATCCTGAACCTGCCGAAGGGTGGCGTTCTTAATTTTCAATCTTTCAATTTTCAATCTTAAATACCCCGCTGCCGCTTCGGCAGGCGACGAAGTCGAGGGCTTGCCCCGGAGATCATTTTGCCCCCCTCCCCCTCAATGCCCGCTCCCTTTTCTCTAAGCCCCCGCCCGCTTGTTCCCACTACCAAACTAGCGGGCAATGCCGTTATCGTTATCCCACCGCGCGGCTCGGATGAGAGTGACTTCACACTCGCGGTCATGGATCGATTGACCGAGGTCGGCGCAGAACCGCGACTCACCTCACTGGAGAACGGTGGCTCACTTCGTGACTATGAGGACCCAGTGTTGGTCTGGGGGAATCTCGCCAATAGCGATGCAGTACGGGAGCTCTATTTCAAATGTCTGGTGATGACCGACTGCCGTTACCCCGGACCGGGAGGTCACGAACTGCGCACCTTGCTCAATCCTTACGGGCGTGGATCCAACCTGCTCTATCTGGGTTACTCGGATGACGCGGGCTTGAAGACCGGAGGCGACCTGCTGCTGGCTCAGCTCGCACCGGAAACACCCCGCTTAAACGACATCTATGCCACGGGGCTGCCGATCACGGATTTTCAAGTAGAGCTCATCCGCACCACGCCGTTCCCACCGCTGGATTGGATGATCACCGCGGAACCGCACATCACTCATAAGGGTTACCTCGGGTTTCTGACCGGCGAGAAAGGGCTGCTGGATCAAGCCAAGGAGGTGTGGCAAAAGATCGTCGATTATGGTGTCCCCGCCGGGGACCATGGTATCAAAGATCTGCATCTGCGGACTTCCACGTTGGTCAGTGTGTTTAGGCTGCAGGAAGCCGCGGGCATGGTTCCGGAAGAACTCCGTGGTCCGATCCTGAACTACTTTCTCGAATGGGTTTATAGCGATCAGGGCATCGTGAAGATGGACATCATCGAGAACACTGCGCCGAACGTGCAGCGTCAGAATCATGGCACCATTCCCGCGCTGGCTCTCGCTTATCTGGGATCCTACCTGCGCGACTATTATCCCGAGCGTACTGAACCCGATGAATGGGATCCGCTGATCAATCGCATTTTCGCGCCTTACGCCGATGGAAGTTGGAAGTCGGCATCGGAGGGGATATGTCATGGCTGGTGGTTGGAGCAGCCGGTCCTGCTAGAATACGGCCTGCTCGATCCGGCCCATCGTTATTTTGAACACGACGGTGCGCGACGCGCGGCGGACTGTGCCGTCGCAGTGGTGAACAACTTCGGTTGGCTGCCCTCGTCGGGTGACGTGAACCTGCTGCGCTCCTTTCCGGGCGTTTCCCTGCGCACAGCCGCCGCCTGGTATCAAGATCCCAGATACACGTTTGTTCATCAACTGGCGCCGGACTATCACGCCCTGCGCATGCATCAGTTTTTATCCCGCACCTTCGACGTGGGCATGAAGGCGCAGGAGCCCGAGACGGGACTCACTGTCGTAGCTCTGGATCCGATTGTGCATGACGGGGCCACGAACTCCCGAGGCATTGCTCCGTGGATGTTCGAGAACGCCCCCACCGCGCCGGTGGAACGGTGTTTCGACAAGGTCGCGTTTCGCAGTGGCTGGACACCGGATGACGCGTTCCTTCTCATCGACGGGATCGGTGGTGGTTCCCACGCCTACGCGGATGCCTTAGATGTGATCGAGTATAGCCGACTCGGTTTCACTTTCCTGGTTTCCGAGACCGGGCCGAAATTCCCCGAGACCGACAACCACGCAGTCGTCACCGTAGCGCGCAACGGCGTGAGCGGCTCCGTTCCTTGCTTTGCCGAGTGGGAGGAAGCGACGTGGGATGAGGCGAGTCGCACCGGTTATGCCCGACTTGTATTACGCGAGAACAGTGGAGCCACCTGGACCCGGGAGTTGTTTTTCCTCAACGAGCGTGGGCTGGTGATTCATGACCACGTGCAGGCAGAGTCGGAGGGTGACTATACTATCCAATCAAATCTTCGCATCCCGGGACACGTCCAATTTGACGACGGCCGCGCCGTCAGTCACCGGAAGAAACCCGACGGCACCGCGGTAGTATTTGCCCTGCAACCGATCGGGCCTGCCGTCGCTCCGGCGCAAGTGGTGGGGATGGATCACTCCGTGCACATTCGGGATCGCCTTGATGGCGGGAAACCACCTGTGGAGGATGACAACATGGCCTCTTGGGAACGCCGTTACGGCATCACCGAGCGTGTGGTTAATATCGTTCGCATGCGGGTGCACACGCATCTGCAGGCCAACGAAGGCGTATCTTTCCTACACTACGCTCATGCCCGCCACCCATCGGATGTGGATCCGGTCATGGCAGTGAATGAGGCCGGATCGATCAGCCTACATGGATGGTCGGAGCCGGTAGAACTCAAGACGCACCGCCCCATCGAATTAAACCCGGACTCTCTCGTCGTCATGGGGACGGATGAATTATTTCCGCTACCAGCACAGACCTTCACCATCCCCCAGGGTGAGGACGTGAAGAAGATCGTACCGTTATCTGACGGGCGATTATTGGTCGGAATGACCGCAGGGAATATTCATCTACTGGATACCACGGGCGAACTACAATGGGAGGCCAAGGTCGCAGGACCGATTCACGATTTGGATACGGGACCGGAGCAGATATTTGTAGGACACGGTGATGCGGATTTAACCGCCCTACTGCTCACGGATGGGACGACGGTTTGGAATCATCGGATCGAGCGCATCCCTTCATCATGCTCGTGGTGGGAGTGGCCCACGCCAGCCGCGTTCTGCGTGGTGGCCGCTCAAACCGACTCAGGTTTCGACGGAGTCATTGTCGGCTGCGGCGATATTCAGATGCGGCGCTTTAATTTAGTGGGCGAATGCCAGTGGATCTTTCGTTACGAAAATGGCATTCCGGGCACCATCAAGCTGCTTGACGTAAACGGCGATGGTATCGACGAGATTGTGGTCGGGGGCGAAGTGATGAGCAATTGCTCCCATTGTCGGGTGGTGGATTCCGATGGGCGCAAACTACAGGAAGTCGAGGTCGAAGGCTGGACCAGTCGTATGACCGCCCTGACCGTAGAGGAAGGTGAGACGACTTATTTGGGGTTTGGGGCCTCCCGCGGTCGCAACGTGTATTTCCTCGAAACGGATCGCTCGCAGGAAGCCCCGCTCCAGAAAAAGTGGATACGGCGGATGCCGGGCGCTGTGACCGCCATCGCAATCGACTCCAAAACGGAAACGGTGTTGGCAGGGAACTCCCTGGGTTTGGTGGTGGCGTTTGATTTCTCCGGCGAACCGGTGGGCCGACTGGCGCTGTCCGCCGAGGTGCAATCGATCTTCCGACTGAAAGACGGCTATGTGGTGGGGCTTGCCGACGGAGCAGCTCACTGGGTCACTCGCGATGCCGATGGCGCGCTGCAGAACCAAGCTCGTTGGGAAGCCGGAGCCCGTTGGGATCGGGTGGCTTCGACTCCAAGTGGCCTGCTTATCCCGACGGCCGAGGCCATCCTTCGCCTGCCGAATAGCTGATTTTGATGAAATATCGATGAGCGAAAATTCTCCTGAAATTAAGATTGGAATCGTCGGCTTGGATTCGAGTCACGCGGTGCAGTATGCGACTCTGTTACACCAAACGGATCATGCGCATTATGTGGCGGGTGGGCGAATTGTGGCGGCCTACGCAGGTGGGTCCGCCGACTGGGATTTGAGCTATTCCCGCGTGCCCGGTTTCCGGGTACAACTGGAGCAGGAGTTTTCGATCCCGGTCTATGAGAGTATTGCCGAAGTCGTGGCAGTGTCCGATGCGATCATGATTCTTTCGATCGACGGGCGGGTGCATTTGGACCAGTTCGAGCAGATAGCCACCTCGGGCAAACCGGTCTACATCGATAAACCGCTGACGGCGACGACCGCCGACGCGAAACGATTAGCGGAGATCGCTACACAATCATCCACCCGTGTGTTCTCCTCCTCGGTGTGGCGGTATGCGGTCGGTTTGCAGAATGCCATGGCCGCAATGATCGGATCCTGTCGGCACATGTCGATGCACGGCCAATGGCCGGAGCATCCGGGACTTCATGGCTGGTCATGGTATGGCGTGCACCAGGTGGAAATGCTTTACGCGGTCCTAGGATCGGCGTGTCGCCGCGTAGCCTGCGCCCGCGATGGAGCGTCGGAAATCATCACCGGTTTTTGGACGGATGGACGGACCGGCACGATCGCAACCAACCACGATGAAAAGTTAGCCTATGGCGGTTGGATGGCCAGTTCCGACGGCACGTTCCCCATCGAAGTAGCCGACACGATGCATGAACGCTACGCGGCATTTCTACGCAGCGCGCTGGCGTTCTATCGCGGTGGCGAAGCACCGGTCGCGTTGTCCGAGACCGTCGAAACCATCGCCTTTATGGAAACCGCCCTGGGCAGCCGGGAGCGGCATGGGGTGGTGCTCGATTTACCGGGAGGGTCCGATTAAAAGTGTCACCTCGTATTCTATTCCTCCATTTTTTTGTAGGTCGCCGCGCTGAGGCGACACATTCTCGTGGCTGGCAGGTCAGCGCCCCGCCCTACAATTTGTGCAATGTAGGTCGCCGCGCTGAGGCGACAACTCTCCATGGGATGGCGGGTCAGCGCCCCGCCCTACAACGTGCAGACATCACATGAAGAAAAAAATCCTGATCGTAACCAGCGCCTTTGAACGGGTACATTTTTTGCCTTTCTTGGATACCTGGATGGAGGAGAGTTCCCATGACTGTCACACCCATGACTCGGAGGACGCGGCGGGGTTTATTACCGTGCTCGACGAGTTTGCCCCACACATCTTGGTCGGAGCGTGGGACATGCCGGCGTTGCCGCTCTCGGCGGTGGCGAGCCAAGGCGGGAGCGTGGAGTATTTTTGTTTTCTGCCCGGCTCGGCCAAGAAACAGATCACTTCTGATCACTTGGCAGCGGGTTTGGTATTCACAAACTGGGGAACCTGGATCGGTCCCTATGTGGCCGAGTGCGCGTTATTGCTCACGCTCGGCGCGCTGCGTCGGGTGGCGCATTGGGGCCACCAACTCAAAACCGAAGGCATCTGGCGGGATCGACTCACCCACAACCACAGTTTATTTCGGAAACGAGTGGGACTGCATGGGTTTGGATCGATTGCGCAGTCCCTCGTGGAATTGATGCGACCGTTCGATCCGATCGTCACCGCCGACACCGGTGTTCCCGATGAGATTCTTGATCGCCATGCCGTGAAACGGGCGGCTTCCACGGAGGCGTTGTTCGCCGAGTCAGATGTGTTGATCGAACTTAAACCGCTCACCGATCACACCCGCGGAAGCGTAGACGAAACCTTACTACGTCTCTTGCCCGAGGGCGCTTGTTTTGTGAATATTGGCCGCGGTCCAGTGGTGGACGAAGCCGCGCTGATTCGAGTGGCCCAAGAACGAAAGCTTCAGGTGGGGTTGGATGTCTACGCGGTGGAACCGTTACCGTTGGATTCTCCGCTACGAACCATGCCCAATGTATTCATGCTGCCTCACATGGGCGGAGCCACCATCGATCGGGGCATCTACTGCGGTCAGCGCGCGCTGCAAAACGTGGAGAACTATATCTCCGGCCAACCGCTGGATAACCAAGTAACGGTGGAGGGTTTCGAACGGGCCACATGACTTGTGCATCATTGAATATGACCATGGAAAATTTGATAACTACTGAGGACACTGATGAACACTGATATGATTGAATTGAGTTTAGTGAATTTCAGTGTAAATCAGTGCCCTCAGTGGTTTAATAAAATCTTAGCAGTGATTTCTATCAAGTCCCTCATCACCTCAATGAGTATTAACGTAATCCCTCAGACGATGCATCTGCCTGCCTGATGAAATACATCCTACTCAGCCTTCTGGGGGTCTTGATTCTGGCGACGGTGGTCGACCGGATTTCGCGGCGTCCCGACAATGCGGATCAGCCCGTATTGTATTGGGTTACGGATACAAGTGCAGCGCGCCAGGCCGAGGTTGAACTCTTTTATGCGTGGCTGGAAGAGAAGGGATATCCTCAATTTGAAATCCGATTGGATAGCACAAACAAGGATGTATCTAAGAAATTGATTCAAGGCGTCTCGGGCGTGGGGGCGGACCTCATATCGATGGCGCGCGACGAAGCCTGGCTCCTACAGGCCACCGGCATGATGCAAGATCTGCTGCCGCTGGCTACCAAGCACGGGTTCACGGTAGACAAGACCTGGCCGGCCATCTCCGATCAGTTTTTGATCGATGATCAGCAGGTGGGATTTCCGCGGGGCAGTCCGGTGCAGGCTTATCTGGTGAACCTCGAGCTGTTGGAAAAACTTGACCAACCGATTCCGTCGCAACGTTGGACCATCGAAGAATTCGAGGCCGCGGGGAAGGCGTTTATGGCTGCGGCGAACACCGGTGATTCACGGCAAAAAGTATTCTTTTGCGATCTCGTCAACATCCTAACTCTGCGCCGGAGTATGGGACGATCAATGTATAACGAGACCATGACTCGTTGTACGTTGAACAATACCGAAGGGGCCCGAGCGCTCGGCCTGCTTTACCAGTGGATCTATGAAGATCGCATTCTGCCGACACAGGCGGATTTAGATTTTTTCGCGGGATCCGACACCAACACCTCCCGTATTCAACTTTTTAAACAGGGACGATATGCCCTCCTCACCGCGGCGCGTTATTCCATCGTGCAAATGCGCGACGGCCCCCCCATGCGTATGGTGGCCCGGATGTCGGCCCATGCGGGATTTCCCAATGGGTTGATCGGAACCGGCAGTATCGGGATTTACGCGAAGTCGGAGCACAAAGAACTGGCCGCCTACCTGCTCGAGTTCTTTGCCAGTGAGACCTACAACATGAGCGTGGTGCGCAGTTCTGATTCGATGCCGCCTGTACCGGAATACACCACCACCGAGGAATACTTGCGTCCCGCGGACTTTCCGGGCGAATGGGGCGTGCACGAGGAGATGACCGACCTGATGGAGATCGCTATTCCGCCGAGCGTGAGTCCGTTTGTGCTACCGAGTAGCGCCAATCGCATTGAACGTGAATTTCGTTTAGCCGTGCTCGCCTCGGTGTATTCGCCGGAAGAGGGCGCGACGCTGACCGAAAAATTTATCAACCGGGAGATCGAGCTCAATGTGAACAAGAACCCACAGTTGCAACAGAAGCACGCCCAGCTGTTGGAGGATCAGGCGACCATCGATCGTTTACGTGCCGCCGGTGAACCGGTGCCGTTGGAACTTATCACCAATCCATTTCATCGGGTCTACTACGTCGCTCAGGGATGGGCTGCCGAATCATGAGAGCATCCAGCACCAAGCGGAACCGCCTCGTCACGGGATTGCTGTTTCTGGCGCCGAGCATCGGTGGGTTCCTGTTGTTCACCATCGTGCCGTTGGCGCTGAGTTTCGCCATGGCGTTTACGAATTGGGATGTGCGGCGGCACAATATATTCCGGGCGGAAAGCATCGAGTTTATCGGTTGGGAAAATTTCCAACGCCTACTGTCGCACCCCGCTTTTTGGCAGTACTTGAGCAACACCTTGTTTTTTATGATGGGCATTCCGGTGGCGATCATTGGTAGCCTGCTCGCCGCTCTGTTATTGACCAAGAATCTAAATGGAGTCGGGTCGCTTCGCCGGATTCATTTTATCGCGGTCGGCGTATTATTCATTTCCCTCTGTGTGCTGTATCTGACGGGATTCGCTTTTGGCGGGATGAAGTTCATGATCGCCCTGCTCTTTGGGGGCATCCTGGTGGCCGGTTTACTCGGCCGATCCACGGTGTACCGCACCTTGTTTTATGCGCCTCACTTTACAGCCGGGGTGGCGACGTTTCTTTTGTGGAAAAAGATGTACAACCCGCAGACCGGTCCGATCAACGCGGCCCTGAGCCCCGTTGTATCCTCAATCCAATCACTCTTCCAATGGTTACCACCAGTGGCCGGTCCCATTCTTGCTTTGGCTGCGGTCTTGTTTGGGCTAATTGCCCTGGGCTTTTTGCATCGAAAACTCGGCCGAGCCTGGCTGGACGCCGAGGCGGGACGAGGCGCTTTGCTGGCATTGGGCCTGTTGTCGTTATTCCCGGTAGTGATGGGTTTTAGATGGATGCAGGACACCTGGTTGGCCTCGTTGTGGTTAGTGGGCACGGTGGTTTCCGTCGGTTGGTTTATAGTGCGCCCGATGCGACAGAAACCCTTCCGGCGAGTGTCGGCAGGGTTCGGATTGATGCGATTGGTTTTACCCCTGAGTGGTGCAGTGGTCGCGGCGCTCCTTCTGGCCGGCTTGGGCATGGTGGCCTGGCGACTTCCGCTCATGGCAGCATCGGGGGGGATGGCACCGCCGGATTGGTTGGCCGATTATCACTGGGCCAAACCCGCAATCATGATCATGGCCTTCTGGGCGGCGGTGGGATCAAACAACATGATTCTGTATATTGCCGGTCTCACCAATATCCCCCGGGAGCTCAATGAAGCGGCGGAGATCGACGGGGCCAATAGCTGGAATCGCTTCTGGCACATCACGTGGCCGCAGTTGGCGCCGGTCACCTTTTTCATCGTGGTCATGAGTGTCATTCATGGCCTGCAGGGTGGTTTCGAAATGGCGCGAGCTATGACCCAGGGCGGCCCGGCCGGAGCGACGACCACGCTGAGTTATTTTGTCTACATCGAAGGCTTTGAATCCGGCCGCCTGGGATACGCTTCGGCGGTGGTGTGGGCGCTCTTCGCGATGGTCATGTTTATGACGCTGCTTAATTTTAAGTTTGGTAACCAAAACGTGAACGACTGATGAGCTGGCTACCCAAAACGGATACAAACTCCAGCGCTCCCCGCAGCACGATGCGGTATCACCTGCTGCTCACGTTCTTCGGCCTGATCATGACGCTACCCTTCGTGTGGATGGTGCTCACCGGTCTGAAACCGCTGGCGGAGGTTGCCAATGAAAACTGGATACCCAGCAAATTTAAGTGGGGAAATTTTAAGGAAGTGTTTTCGGTCATTCCCTTTGGTCGGTTTTATTGGAATAGCCTGTTGGTCGCATCGTGGGTGACCTTTTTGCAGGTGATCACCAGTTCGCTGGCGGCGTATTCGTTTTCACGACTGCACTGGCCGGGCCGAGACAAAGTGTTTCTGCTGTATCTCTCGACCCTGATGTTACCGGGGTTGGTGGTGGTGATCACGAACTACCAGATCATGATCAAACTTGGATTGGTGGATACCCTGGCGGGACTAGTGCTTCCCTCGGCATTCACCGCGTTCGGCACCTTTCTACTACGACAGTTCATGCTCACGATTTCGCCTTCCTTGGATGAAGCGGCTGAGATGGATGGGGCGAGCAAGTGGCGCATCTATTTGGATGTGATCCTCCCGCTCTGTCGGCCAGGGCTGATTGCCCTCACCATTTTCACCTTTGTGGGAAACTATCAAAGCTTTTTCTGGCCGTTGGTCATGATGCGCGACCAGGAAAAGTATACGCTCCCGGTGGGTTTGCTCTTCTTTGACTCCGAGGTCGGTCAGTCCACGCACCTCTTGATGGCGGCCGTGACCATGTCGGTCCTCCCGATGATCATTCTTTTCGTTTTCCTCCAGCGCTTTTTGATCAGCGGTATCCAAATGGGCGGCGTGAAGGGCTGATGCACTTAAACGGCAGAGGCTACACGTTGGCGGTAGCGTTCTATTAGCTAAAACAGCTAGCTTCGCAGTCTCACAAAACACCCTCTAATCCAATCACAACCAACACCTTAAGTGGACTAAATAGAGGTTTTTAGTTCTAACCAAAAGTGAGCATACAATTTGTATCGAAATTCTAATAGTAGAGGAGCCAGAACAGTATTGTCCGGCCTCTTTAACTCGAACCTTTTCCGTGCAACGGATACCTATTGGCCTCACGCAGTGAGGACTCAAGTGACGAGGGCACTGAGGAACGTTGACAACATTTTTTTATCAACGCTTCGCTTGTTGTTTCTTCCGCCTTCGCTGCGCTACGGCGAGACAGGTCGAAAAAAACAGGTGTCTCTACGAGACAAAAGGTTCGAGCTTTTACAGGTGAGAGTTTCACTGTCTAGCATAGTTTATGAAACGTTTGGGTTAGCCCTGGGCCCTGAGGCTTACGAATTAGGCAACCAAAGATTATTACCCACAGATTCACACCGATTTTGATTGGATTTCTAAGAGAGTGTTTAGGAAGTCGAAATGAACACTACTATTGAAACCCAATACGGTAATTTCTAAATATTTTGGTTTTGCAGGTCGTCTCACTGAGGCGACAGTCGTGCATGGACTGACGGGTCAGCGACCCATCCTACAGTTGATCTAATCTAAGATTTTCGATTTATTCAACAGTCTCTAAAATTTTGGCAATGGATGCCATGCGAAACCTTTGATCGGAAACCTTGCTTCAAAAGCAAGATTATGACGGATAGTAACACAGGAAATATGATACATGACTGATATTCCAACAGAGCAGCAAAACGAGGAACCTTTGATTCGGGCTTTGCGTCTCGATGATCTGGACCGCTGCCTTGCTCTGTCAACCGAGGCAGTGTGGAATCAGAACGAAAACGACTGGCGCCTACTTCTGCAAGTATGCAATGGATACGGGATCGATGTTCCTGGTTACGGATTGGCTGGCACGACAATGGCATGGGAGCTTGGAGAACGGAACGCGTGGGTCAATATGGTCCTCGTCGCGAAAGTTTATCGTGGCCGAGGGTTTGCTCGAAAATTAATGACCGCGTGTCTCGGCGATTTAGCGAGTGACCAGCGCCTTGCCATGCTAGACGCCACGGACTTGGGTTTCAGCGTGTATTCAAAACTCGGTTTCTCGGGAGAAGACCGCATCGCGCGTTTATATCGTGAATCGGAAACTGAATCGGTCGCTCCGAGCTCTTCGTCCGCCGATGGGCTTTTAATGAAGCCGATGCGATCGGAAGATCTTGGTCCTGTTGCAAACCTAGACCTGCGGGTGGTCGGAATCGACCGGGGGAAAGTTCTCGCCGATTTCTATCGTCGCGAACCGGAAGCGGCTTGGGTCGTTCGAGACGTATCGGGATCGTTGCGTGGCTTCGTCCTTGGGCGCGATGGACGTATCGCCACGCAGATCGGGCCGATTGTTGCAGAAACTCGAATGGTAGCTGAGGCCTTGTTGACGCGCGCGTTAAGTCAGATAGCGGGTCCTGTTATCGTTGATGCGCCGATGGTGAATACCGAATGGATTGAAGCGCTGAAACGCTTCGGCTTCGCACCACAGCGCGAATTTCTTCGGATGGGGATCAATGGGACCGCTTTAGCGACCGACTGGTCTCGCACCTATGCTATTAGCGGTCCGGATTTAGGCTAAATTCGTAGGCTGGAATTATTCGGTTTGGGTTTAATACCCCGAAGCTCTTTGCGGGCGTAGCCCCTTGGCGTCAACTTAACTGAAAATCGTCTGACGGAGTGGAGCGCAGATGGCGAAGCAAAACCACGCCGCGTTGCCCTTCGGCGAAGCTCAGGATCAACGACGTCGTAGCTACGCGAGGGACTCGCGTGGATTTTGCAATTGGCTCTACTGTTTATGTATTTAGTTGACCCGTATGGGCGAAGACTGTTGTCGCAAATCCTGAGCCTGACGAAGGGCTTCGGTTTTGGTAACCCTCTTTTTTATTACAATGGTCTTGAAGAGGATGGAATTGACATGTTAATTTGAGGCATTAAAAAACGTTTATAATGACAACAAATAGAACAGTACAAAAAAACAATTATCACATCTGGATATGGATTGTTTCTATCGCCATTCCAGTTGCGGTGGCTATATTGTTTACCGTGAGAATTCCTGGGGTTGAGCGTATGGGTTTCTTGCCTCCAATTTATGCAAGTGTAAATGCATTAACTGCGGTAGTTTTAATCATAGCGCTTTTTCAAATTAAAAAAGGGAATAGAAAAGCACATGAGCGTTTTATGAAACTAGCAATAGGGCTTTCTGTTTTGTTTTTACTAATGTATGTTGTGTATCACATGACCTCAGATTCAACAAAGTTTGGAGACACAAATGGTGATGGACTACTCTCTAATATAGAGTCAAGCGCCCTTGGAGCCATAAAATATACATACTATTTCCTTTTGTTTTCTCATATTTTATTGTCTGTAACGGTAATCCCTTTTGTTTTGGTGACGTATGTTAGGGCTATAAATGGAGATTTTAAAATACATAAAAAAATAGCTAGAGTTACATTTCCGTTGTGGTTGTATGTAGCTGTTACTGGTGTTATTGTATTTTTGATGATCTCACCCTATTACCCTCTATAATATGAAAACAGGATTGTTTTTTCTTAGTTGTTATTCTTGATGGCTGGGGACGTTTTCAAGCCAAGATCAGAGATCGAAGCGCATACCGTCTTCGGCGACGAGCGTTTCACCGTCGGGATGTAGAGAGCGTATTGTTTCGGCCATCTTTTCAGAGACACCTGGATCGTTTGAAAAACTTTCGATGACTAGATGCTTTAGGATTACTTTCTTCACCCTAGCTTCACTGGCAATTCGTCCCACGTCTTCAGGTGTCATGTGCCATCCTCCCCAAGCTTGAGTGTCATAGAATTCCTTGGTCCCCGAGCATTCAACCAGCATGAGGTCGGCGTCTCGGCAAAACTCTATCAAGCGCGGATCCGGCTCGGAGTCGCTTGTAATCACAATCTTGCTACTGGGCGTTGTGATTCGGTAATTGTAGTTGAGCAGCCCAGCGTGTTTAGTGGCGAGCGATTCGATGACGAAGGAATCCGTTTCGCGAACGAGTCCTTCTTTTGCGATCTCATGCATATCCCAATCCAAGCCATCCCAGCTCTTGCCATGAGCGGTACGGCTTTTGATGTCAGCGGCATAGGCTTGGCGAAGTCCGTTTTCCAAAAACGCATCGATCCCCTTTGGGCCGAAGATGGGCATGTGTCGGCTCCTTCCATTGTTCCACGACAAGAGTAACAAGAGAGGCAAATCGCAAATGTGATCGAAATGCAGATGGGTTATATAAGTTTCGGAAATCGATTCCACCGGTATCCCAAATCGCGAAAGATTGTGCACTGCGCAGCGCCCGCAATCGAAAAGCAGGTTTTGGTCGTCGATCGTCACTAAGTAACACGGTCCACCGCGCGTGGGATGAGCGCGAACGGCACCGCTACCAGCGATTAAAACGGAAGGGGAAGACGGATTATTCATGGTAAGGAATTTTTTTGAGTTACGGAATTAGTTGATCGGGAAATCGACGAATGCCAACCATAGAATGATTAACCGCCCACCCGCAAAGCGGGTTCAAGGTCGCAAAGATCGCGAAGGAAAAAAGAAATCCTCTTAGAACTCGGTAAACGTATTAACACAGCCCTTCGCGACCTTCGCTGCCTGCCCTCCATAGCCTCCAGCGACGGATGGGCCCTTTGCGGTTTAGGGAGGTTCCTCCATTTAAAGCTCCAATAATTAGTGACAGTTCAAACCGTGCTCAAAAAAACAAGCTTTTGTCGGATAGTAGTACGGAATTTCTAACTTGATAAGCCAGAATCCAATCCTCAATCTCCCCACGAATCGTTCACCAGTGAGCGAGAAGGCCAGACATCGGAACAATTGAATTCCTATCAACCCAAACCACATCACCCCCATGAAAAAATTCACGCGTCGTCAATTCATCCAAACTTCAACTGCTGCCGGCGTAGGAATACTCGGCGCACCGGCCATCCTCAGTGCTGCAAACAAGGGTGACAAGCTACGCGTCGCCTTCATCGGCACAGGGGGAATCAACAGGCGCCACATCTCCGACACAATCGACCACGGTGATATCTGCGGGGCGTATTGCGATGTCGATACCAGCCAGTACGGCAACATCGGGGAAGGCATTGCTCGGCTTGAAACCGACGGCAACGCTTCACTTGCGAAACTATGGAAGGCGGCTAAACCCTTCCAGGACTACCGCGAGATGTTCGATAAGGCGGCAGACAAATTCGACGCGGTCATGATCGGCGTGCCCGACCATAGCCACTACCCGGCGACAGTCATGGCGCTTGAGCACGGCAAACACGTTTTCACGCAAAAGCCACTGACCCACACGATCTGGGAGGCGCGCCAGCTAAGCGTGGCCTGCGATCGTTACAAATTGGCGACACAGATGGGTAACCACGGACACGCTAACGAAGGCAACCGCCAGATAGCTGCCTATGTTCAAGGGGGACATCTCGGTGACATCAAGGAGATCCATTGCTTCACAAACCGCCCGGTTTGGCCGCAGGGATTCGTCAAACCAACCGGCGGGGACCCAGTACCTTCTACACTTGATTGGCAAAACTGGCTCGGCGGTGCAGCCGACCGACCATTCCTCGGCGAACGCGGCCTCGACGCGGCACGCGCGAAGAAGCGTGGCGGTTCCTACCTCCCCTTCAACTGGCGTGGCTGGCTCGACTTTGGTGGCGGCGCCTTGGCCGACATGGCCTGCCATACCATGGACTCGATTTTCATGTCACTCGACCCCGGCTTCCCGACGCACGTCGAGGCGCTCAATGTCGATACCCTGACCGACTCCGCCTTTCCCAAAGGCTCAACCTTGAGATGGACCTTCGGGCCCACTGCTAACCGTCCCGGCTTCGACGTCTATTGGTACGACGGTACCGACAACGCCTACACCGACAAAAACGGCAAACCGCGTCGTCATGAGCGCCTTGAGGAAATAGCCCAAGGAGAGACGCTCGCGAACTCCGGCAATATTTACATCGGCACAAAGAACACGCTACTAGTCACAGGCGACTACGGTGACAGCTCTCGAATCATCCCGAACGAATCGCACAGAGCGGTCGCAATGGCGCTCAAGGAGAAGACTGGTGACCACCGCCCTGCCCGTGTCTACGAGCCATCAATCGGCCACCACACAGAATTTCGCGAGGCAGCGATCGGCAATAAACCTTATGACTACCCCGGCTCGAACTTCAAATACGCCGGCCCATTCACTGAAACCATTCAGCTCGGTAACGTCTGTCTACGCCACCCCGGAAAGAAACTCGCCTGGGATGGCCCGAATCTTCGTTTCACCAACAGCAAAAAAGCCAACAAGCTTATTACAAAAGAATACCGTAAAGATTGGGACTTCAAACTCAGCAAGGTGTGAGACCGGTATTATCCGCCAGCGTTTAATGCGGGCGGTGGTCACAAATTGAACATTTCGATTTTTGACTTTTCATACGCGGCACGGCGCAAGCGCCGGCCCTACAACATTTTACAATGTAGGGCCTTCGCTCGCGAAGTGCCGCGTTTGTTTAGTTAGTGACCGATCTCGATATAATACTGGCAATATCCCTTTCTAAAAGCCAACCACAGCACATCAAACCCGCGCAGCGGGCGGGGGTTACTCAGCGTATTGTTCTACGAGAAGGCTAGATATCGGATCAGTTCAAAAATCAGTTTAGTGGACATGCGTTCTCTGGCCTGAATTACATTTATCATCCGGACTCATAAGCCGAAATTCCATGTTGGGCGGTTGTGAAGAACTAATTGAATTATCTTTTAGCCCACATAAAAGGGCCGAGCATTAGCGCACTTACGTGCTCCGATACTCGACCCAAATGTGGTCTAATTATGTGAAGAAGTTATTATCCGTTCTTGCGAACGGGGCAGACGAAATCCGCTGCCGGCACTCGTGTGATAGTTACATAGCCTATACTTTCCGCTGCTTCAACAGCTTCGGCGGATGATAATACCATCGGAGGAACATTCCAGGCCACAACGTGCACTGCCCAGCGGCCACCGTGATAATTTTTGTCGCCAGGAGCAACGGTTGTCACATTGAGCTGACCATCCGCGGCGCCTTCGGGAAAAGCGTAAATAGTGTCAATGCCCTTACCTGGCGTTGAAGTAGGAGTGGCTACCGTGCCCACGACTCCTCCATCGTAGTAAAGCATTCCGAAGTTCGCTCCTTTTTCAGGGCCATTTCCTTTTCCTGCTTGGAGGCCTTGGATTGCGAAGGCCACGATGGTTAGTGCTAAGATCGTATTGAGTATCTTTTTCATATGATTAATTTTTACTATTTTGGGTTTAGGGTTTTTGAGTTTTGCGTAGGCAACACACCCATTCGAATAAAGAGAGAAGGGAGGCCTCCCATTTATTCCCCAAAAAAATGCAAATTGAATAAATTGCGTTTTCGCTCAGGTGAATTTCACTCTTCGAAATACTATCTAACCCTCTCGTGAGCCAATTTCCTGATAACCGAGCTAAACACATTTATCAGCGACCTATAGATTAAAAACCAACGGGAACCATTCACCATCAAGTCGATGGCTTTTGGTAATCGCCTTGGGTCTTTCTATTTTGACTGGTTGCGAAAAGGGTGCCACATCCAATCAAGCTTACTTACCTCAGGCTATCACCCAATGACCTCAACCACCCAGGCCCTCCTTCAAAGCTTCATTGAGGGTCCGCGCCTCATTGGAGACCTCCCGGAAGCGAACGCCTTTGATTACGGCGATCTCTCCCTTCCGGATTCCATCACCGAACTAAACTTCAACCAAAAGCTGGGGCACCTTTGCGAAGATGCTTTCGCGGTCCTGCTTGAGTCATCTCCTCAATACGAGCTGCTCACCCAAAACCTTCAGGTCCAAACAGACATCCATACCACCGTCGGAGAATTGGATTTCCTCCTCCGCGATTTGGGCAATGATCAACTTATCCACCTCGAGCTTGCCACCAAGTTCTACCTAGCTGTCGAAACTGAGAACGGACTCACCCTACCCGGTCCCGACGCCCGCGACAACTACTTCAAAAAACTCCAACACCTACGTAACCATCAACTAAAACTCACTCAAAAGCATCGCGACGCACTCCCCGAAACCTATCGCAACGAGTCGATCGTCACTCGACAACTTATCTATGGCTGCCTCTTCGATCACATTCACGCCGCAGCTCCAGCCAACCCCGAGTTTATAAACCCCCATTGCCGTCGCGGTTGCTGGCTAAGCATCGACGCGTGCAACGAACATTTCCCTCAAGGCACCCACTTTCAAATCATCCCAAAACCCCTCTGGCCAGTTCCTCCACAACTCATCCAAGACATTCCGCTGGAAATCTGGGAGCCGGAAACATCCATCGATCGCTGCATTATGGTCGGCGTCAAAGACGATCCGATCCTCTATTTCATTACCCCCGCCAATTATCCAGAGAGGCTTACGAAGTAATCAAAACGGAATGAGCCCCACAAAGGGCATTTTCCGATCTGCAGCCAGTGTCCCACGCGAGTCCCTCGCGTAGTTACGTCGTCGTTGATCCTGAGCTTCGCCGAAGGGCAGCGCGGCGTGGTATTGCTTCGCCACCTACGCTCCGCTTCGTCAGTCAAATGTCAGCTAAGTTGGCACGATAGCGCTCAGCGAGACGGCGTAAAACGAAGATCAACCAATTAAGGTAGCGGCCGATCTCCGAGCGGCCATCTTTGTTGAAGTAGCCACCGGACAAGTCGGGGGCAATACCTGAACGACTACGTCGTCCAGTGGCCGCTCGGAGATCGGCCGCTACCAAAATCAGCAACGAAGCAACAGTCTTCGCCCACAAGGGGATACGCCCGTCAAGAGCTTCGAGATTTACCCGAACCCAAAGCTCCAACTAGCCATTCAATGCCCAGCCTTGGCGGTATTCCTTACGCAGGCGCTGGTTGGCTTCAGTACTGTTTTTCACGTACATCTTTTTAGGATCGTAGTCGAGTTTTTTGCCGACGTCGTAGGCTACAAGGCCTAGAAGTAGTTGTTCTATCATTACACCGGAGTAATCGAAATTACATGATGTTTTAAGATCCGTCTTACAAGCGTTTGTCCATTCGTGGCCAAAATCGGTGATATCCGATTTCTTAACCGACTCTTTGGCTGGTTCGTAATAAGACATATTCGCCTTCGGACCATACGGTATGACCATGCGAGTAGTGAAATCGCAGACGAGGAATCCCTGACTGCCCTTAAACAATGCGCCATGCCCAATTTTATTGAGATCAAGAGCGCCGACAGGAGATTTCGGCATGCTGCCGCCTTGGTGCCATGTGACACTGATTTTACCACGCCAGTCATTGGCGGGATTAACGCACGTTGAATTCATCATGGAAGGCGCGATGTCCCTATTGAATGGATCCCCTTCGCCTTGCGCTGAAATCGGGTAGTCGGCGTCGAGCGGATTGAATGCGAGATCCATCGTGTGACTTCCCATGTCGCCAATTTGCCAGTTGCCAAAATCGCGATACATATTCCACGAAAGACAGTTGGAGCCCGTTGGCCAATTCTTGCTGTCGGAATCAAAATAACTGACAACTTGGTTTCTTTTCGCAGCGGTAAAGTAAGCCGGGTTAAATGGGTGCTTTGGGGAAGGTCCGGTCCAAAGATCCCAATCGATGAAATCCGGAGCGGAGCCGCTTTCCGGTTGGTAACCGGTAATTTCATGTGTCCGGTTCCCCCAGGCGTGAACGCTTTTCAGGTCGCCGATGGCGCCGCCCTTTACCAGTTCACGTGTACGTGCAAAGTTTGAACCGAAATGGCGTTGAGTGCCGCACTGCGTCGCAAGCTTGTTCTTGTTCTTCAGGTAGGTACTGCGAACCATGCGCGCTTCTTCAACGCTGTTGGCCAGAGGTTTTTCTCCGTAAACATGAAGGCCGCGGTTCATTGCCCAAACCGAAATGAAAGCGTGGTGGTGATCAGGAGTGCAGCAGACAACGGCATCGATATCTTTTTGATCCAGGCACTTTCTCCAATCCTTGTACTTTTTCGCTCCAGGAAATTCCTTCCCAGCGGCATCCAGTGCTTTGGAATTGATATCGCAGATGGCAACAACGTTTTCCTTATGAAGCATTGCCCTGTGAGCAGTGGCGCGTCCCCAGCAACCAATCAGTGCAATATTGAGCTTATTACCAGGACGATTCTGTCCAAAAAGCGTCCCGCTCGGGAGGATCAGGAAGCCAGCGCTAGCAGCGGCCGCAGCTTTAACAAATTGGCGACGAGGGGTGGATTGAGTATTCATAATTAGTTTGGGTTAAAATTCAAACAACGTAATAGGCGCAGTAGACAGGGAGGTCAATTGAGAATTGCCTAGATGTCTCGAAGTAGCGCAGTGCTTTAGCCTGCATTGTAGTGGGAAAAATGCTCAGGCTAAAGCACTGAGCTACGTCAAGTACCTCGTAGCACCCACTACTCTCTCAAACGCATTCCACCAACTTATTGTACTGGGAAACAACTGCCCCCAATGCCTTGCTATGAGTGACATACGTTTGCCAGTCCGGGTCCTTCCACATGAGTTCGCGCTTAGCCTCACGATCAGCAAGATCGTCGTAACTCCACATCAAAATAAACTCATTGGGATCCTCAATCGACTTCACGTACGAATACGGTTCCCCAAGTAATCGCGTTTGCGGCCCTCGTCCATATTTTTCGAACAGCTCGAAGTGCTCCTCGCGCATTCCCGGTTTAGTTTGATAGATCCGAATATCGACTAACATTTTTAGTATTGGTTTCGTAGTTATTAATTCGCGACAGATTTTCCGATCTAAGCGGAATGACTTTTAAAGAATTTCCCAATCACAGCAATGGCGGCAACTGCCTCTGGCATATTCGGCACCACATGAGCGCTATTGTGCCAGCCGTGTATCACGTCGTCATAAGGATCGAGTTCCACCTGCACTCCCGCTTGACGCGCTTTGTCGACGTAAGCCAAAGCGTCGCCAAACATCGTTTCAGATTTCCCTCCTTGTACCAGCATTGGCGGCAATCCCTCCATGTCAGAGAAAACTGGTGACGCCAGAGGGTCGGTCGGGTCCGTCCCTTTCAAATACTGAGCCGCCATACGATCCAAATAGACCTTCGATATCGTAGGATCCGAATCGGCATTGGTTACGAACGTGTTCGCGCTTTGCGTGAGATCCGTCCAAGGCGATAGGAGAACCGCAGCACCCGGTTGGCTCTCGCCTTCAATTTTAAGTTTCGCTAGCAAGGCTGCCGTCAATCCACCCCCTGCGGAGCTTCCTCCCACGATGATTTGCTCAGCTGCGATCCCTTGACTCAACAACCAATTAAAAACCGCATACGCATCATCAACTGCCGCCGGAAACGGGTGCTCCGGAGCAAGCCGGTAATCGACTGTGAAACAACGACACCCGCAGGCCGCACTCAAATTCGAAGCAACCATCCGACTCGCCTTGGCCGAGCTGCGATAATAACCTCCGCCATGCAGAAACACAAAGATGCTTTCAGTTGTAGGCGTTCCATGCGTAACCCACTCTCCGTAGACGCCATCAGCATCGCAAGGCACGACTGTTGTATCAGACCTGGGAATACTCCCTCCATCGGGACCAGTACCACGGAGCGATGCAATCGACTGATTAGGGTCGTAGGGATTCGCGCGTTTTTGCGCGATCAGCGTTTTTAGTTGTTCACTTGCCATCGGAATTTCAATTTTCGTTCACGGTTTTCAAAAAATACCCCAGTTCAATCCAAGTATCATCCACCGTTTATAATTTTTCCAAGCACTTCTTCATCGATATCGATGCCGAGGCCGGGTTTATCCGGCGTATACATGCAGCCGTTTTCCAGACGTAAAGGCTCGCGCAAAATACAATTGCCCAGCGGGTTGTCGCCAAACCAGTATTCGGACGTCATCGTATTGGGCATCGCAGTCGCCAGATGAGCGCTCGCGGCAAAGTGAATCGCCGAGCCAATACTGATATGAGGAGCAAACGCTAAACCAAATCCATCAGCCATCTCCGCGATGCGTTTGCACTCAGTGAGCCCGCCAGCACGGCATACATCAGGTAAGACAACATCCAATCCACCCGCGCGAATAAACTCCGCCGTTTCGTAGCGCGATGTCAGCGAATCCGTTGCGATCGGGATTCGCAAGGCGCGAGCAATCTCTCCGTATCCGGCCACATCCTCCGGAGCAGTCGGCATTTCGAACCACATGCAATCAAGATCCTGCAATTCGTGGCCAATCTGGATCGCTTGGGCTCGATCATAAACACCCGCCGCATCGGTATAGATCATATAGTCGTCGCCAACAGCGTCACGCACCGCACGAATGCTTTTAAGATCGCCCTTTATTCCCCTACCAATAGCCATCTTCAAACCCGTGTACCCGCGCGCCTTGAGTTCGAGGGCCTCCTGAGCCAATTGCTCGAAGGCCTCTTCCGACTGATCATAACTCAACGCTGGCAACCCCGACGCATATACGCGCACTGGATTGCGAAAGTTTCCACCAAGCAATTGATAAATCGGCTTGCCCGCGGCCTTGCCTATGAGATCCCACAAGGCGATGTCGATGCCGCTAATCGCTTCAAGGTAAAACCCAGCTCGATGCCCTCGCACGCGCATTCCAGCATACATGCGTTCCCACAAAACAACTACATCGTGAGGATCCTCGCCAATCACAATGTCCTTAAGGAGCAAATCGATAATCTGCTTCGTTGCCTGAGGTGCGACTGGCGCTTTCGCCTCACCCCAACCGACAAGTCCGTCGTCCGTGGTCATCTTAACAATCACGGTATCGATCGTCTTGGAGTAAATGAAGCGGCGACGCAGCGGCGGAGGGTATTCCGTGGAGATCTCCGGCGAGCGATTTTCATCCCCCCATCCACGGCTTCCCCAGTAACTCTTTTTGTCGATTGGCTTCGCCTGTACGGCGAATGTTTCAATAGTAACTATTTTCATAAAGCATTCTGCGCTAGCATTAGTAGTAATGGCCCTTGTCCCCATGGAAAGACTCCAAAAGGCCGCGTGGCGTACATGTTTAATTCACTGATAGGCGTGGCATCGCTAACCAGTCCCAGCGCACCCTCCTGATCGACGCAGCGCAGCGCGGCTGATCGCGCTTTGCTTTCCATCTCGCCAAATATTTTCTCGTCCAACAACGAAGCGTCAAAAGCATCGCGCAAAGCAAAGGCGACCATCACCGCCAGCGTGGATTCCAGATAAGTTTCTGGCTCTACAACAACCGTGCTCCATAAACCATCGGAGTGTTGATATCGCTTCAATGCGTAGCAAAGGCGCTGCAGACGTTCGACGAGCTCAGGCCGTCCTTCACTCGTTTCAGGCAAAAGCTTCAAGGTTTCAACCAGCCCCATCAACGCCCAGCCATTGCCACGTGCCCACAGTTGCCCATTATTGCCGCATTTCATTTCGTAACCATGCCAGAACAGGCCTGAGGTTTCCCCTGCTCCTTCAACCTGCAATGCCCGCGCATAACCCAGAATCTCTTCCAAGCCTTGCTGGGTGTACGATTCATCGCCAGTGATGCGCCCGAGCCGAACGAGGAATGGCGCATCCACATCAAGACAATCCACCCAGATTTGCTGACGCCAACCAGGCATATCAGGGCGATGCATCCGCGCGCCGAACCTGTTTACCGGAAACGACGCATTCAATGCCGCCAATTCCTTAGCAGCATCGAGGAACGCTTCGTCTCCGTTTTCTTCATACACAAGCAACAACTCTGTACCGGGAGCAATATGCTCTTCGTTCCCTTTTGCCACACCTCGCTCTACGTACGTTTTCAACAATGACTGAGCGAATTCGTAGTAATCCGCATCACCGGATACCCGATAGGCCGCAAAGAGTCCACGCAAGGCGATACCTTCGCCAAACCCCCACATTCTGAAAGGCCAACGGGCCGTGCAATCAGCAACTTTTCGTAACATCGTCTACAGATTAATTCAAATTTTTAATACCAGTCCCTGCTTCATTCAGCCCCACGGATAAGGACATGCAAGGTCCCAGCAATGACGGCCAAAACAACGGAGAAACTTATCAGCAACCCTGACTCCTCTCGATTGATTAGCGCCAAGCCGATCATCACTGCAGATATCACAGCCAACGATACGACCACCATTTTGCCGGGCAATGTCGATGACTTCAAAGTCGGCGCTGCGCGAAACGCCTTCTCTTTATTCATCACTCGTTGCCATCCTGGATGCTCGCTCTTTCCTCGCAGCTCAAGCGTGGTGAGTATAATCAGCGGCAGTAGAATACCGGCCGTAAGATCGACGATCCGTTTGTTCGCTTCGATCAATTCGATCAATGGCTGAAGCAAAGCGATGTCCGAAAGGAAGCCGCCACTGGAAAGACCGAATTTCACTAGGAATGCCGTGAGGAATCCTGCCAAAATAGTCGTCCAAACCGCGCCCAAACCGATCTTCCGAGAAAACAGCCCCCAAAGCGTAGGGAGCATTAGTGGGCCGTTCAACAAAGCGTTTATTGAAATCAGAAAACTCGTGTATCCATATTTCGGAATCAACAAGGCCCCCGAAAGAACTACGCCCCCTAAAACAACTGTCGCCACTCGACCTACAAAAACAAGGCGTTTCTCAGAAGCCGCTTTATTAATTACGCGATGATAAACCTCTGTCGTAAAAGCGCCGGCGAATACATTGAGCCGAGTCGTGGCCATACTAGCAGTCGCCGAAGCCATCGCCGCGACCATCAAACCCACCATTCCCGCTGGCAGCACCAACTGGCAAGCCAGTATGTACGCCTGCTCCGAATCAGCCTCGGTATTTAACACGCGATAAATCAATGGAGGCATCATCCACAAAATCGGGCTCACGAAATACAAGCCCCCAAACAAATAGGCTGACTTGCGGGCATCCTTCGCTTCGGGAACGCAAAGGTAGCGTTGCACAAAAGTCCACTCCGCTCCGATGTTGAAAAAATTGACAATCATCCAACCTGTAATGAACCACCAGGTAAAATCGGCGGCAACCGGTGACATGAACCCTTCAGGAGCTTTGTTCAGAAACGAACTCCATCCGCCAGCCTCCATTAAGATAAGCGGAACGACAAAAATCACCGATACCATCAAAATCACGAACTGCAGCACATCGGTCATCAAGACCGCCCAAAGACCTCCGATGAAAGTGATCAAAACCACCATCAAACACAGCGCCATCGAGCAATAGGCCACCGAAAGAAACCCAGTCGCCGGATCCGCTAAAAGATGTCCCACAGGCAAAGGCACCAAAACGCAGACGATCTTCGAAAGCGCATACACCCCACCACCCATCGTAAACAAAGTCGCCGTTCCTTTGAACCAAGTGTAGAACTGCACAACCGAACCGCCAAACCGGAGATGGAGAAACTCGGACGCCGAGTCGACCCCGACCTTTCGCCAATGCCCCGCAACGAATCGCCCAACTAACATGGCAGCGACTCCGTATCCAAGATTTATTACGATAGCTACAAAACCATACCGATACGCCACTCCTCCCCAAACGACAAACGTGCCCGCGGAGAATTGCGTCATGAACCCAGACAATCCCGAAACCCACCAAGGCGACTGGCCACCTGCAGAGAACATCTCTTTCGAGTTCTTCATCCGCCCAGCGAACATCATGCCCGCTCCAATGATACCAACGATATAAAGAAGAATTACGAAATAATCGACGCTTTGCATACTAAGGGGTTCATCAGCAACTGAAGTGAAGGCACATATTCGCCAACAATCGAATGTCTAGTAGGTCAATCGTTGACCACAAGGTATTGAGCTTCAAGTGCTCCTAATGGTAGCGGCCGATCTCCGAGCGGCCACCGAACGATGAATCACTCAGATGGAAAACTAGGTTGACGATTTTTTTTGCCGCAAAGAAACGCAAAGACATTAGGGGAAGGACCAAAAGATGCTCGCCCAATCCCAGATCAATCCACTTTGAGTTAACGTTCATTAATTGATTCAAAACCAAGATAAATCTTTGTGCATTTTGTGCCCAATTCGAACAACAGATCTACTCCAATTCGTGCAAATGCCCAATAAGCGAATCGATTTGCACAAGTGAGGTCACTCACTAGAACTCCGTGACAACAAAGGCTGCCGCTTCTACTCCGATGCGAACGACCTCAAATAAGAATCACCATCATGCCAATTGTAACCACACTAAGCTTCGCAGGGCGGACCGAGGAGGCCCTCGATTTCTATCACGAAGCACTCGACGCCGAGACTGTCTTCCTAATGCGTTTTCGCGACAGTCCAGACCAATCTCATACGCAATCAGGGATGGAAGACATGATCTTTCATGCAACGTTTCGAATTGACGGTACCGACTTTATGGCAAGCGACGAATAATTAGGCGAGCGAGACAAAATAAAACCAATGAATGGTATAACTCTATTCGCAGTCCTATTAATAACTTGCAGCTTAGCTATGATCGTCGATCCGGAGACATGGACGATTTTCTGGCAAAAATTCAGCAAAAAGAAGCACTTTCACCTTGTTGAAATTCTCACTAGAATCCTTTTCGCTGCTGTATTTTTTGGATACGGAAATCAAACGAAGTATCCAGTAGTCATGAATGCAATGGGTATTCTCATGATCGCAGCTGCAGTTGGGCTCTTAGTCATGGGTTCATCGAAACACAGGAAATTCGCGATGAACGCTACCGAGAAACATCAAAACAAATTTCGAGCAGCTGGTTTCGCTTCACTCGCCTTTGGAAGCTTCTTACTCTATGCTAACCTCAACTAGACTTCCAAATCACAATCAAGCGATAGATCCATTCGTTGAAAGGACATATGCTCCCGGTTCATCGGGGTCATTATCTGAAGCCTTATCAACATTATGCCAACGCCTCCCAACAAAATGGAAGCCCTACTGACTAAGGCTCGTCAATGTGTGGTATGCGCAGATTCGCTCGCTCATGAACCACGGCCCGTTCTAGCGGCTCATCGGCAGAGTAAGATTGCGATCATTGGTCAGGCGCCGGGATCGGTCGTGCATCGGACAGGTATTCCGTGGGATGATCAAAGTGGAGAAAACCTCAGACGATGGATGGCAATTGATAACGCCACTTTTTACGACAAGAAACAGATAGCCCTTATCCCCATGGGGTTCTGCTATCCCGGAAAAGGGAAAAGCGGAGATCTACCTCCCCGCAAGGAATGCGCGCCTCTTTGGCACCCATCATTATTCGAGGAAATGAAACAGCTCAAATTAATCCTCTTGATTGGAAAGTACGCTCAAGACTACTACCTCGATAGTCCTGAAAAAACACTTACATCAACTGTTAGAAACTTCAGGCAATACTTACCCAATCACTTTGTACTGCCTCACCCTTCTCCGAGAAACAATATTTGGCAGGCGAAAAACAGCTGGTTCAAAACCGAGGTATTGCCAGCTCTTCGAGATATGACGAAGGCTATTCTTAAATCCCGAGCTTAAGATTTCTATTTAATTCCCCTGCCCTTTTTCGTAGAGGGATTTAATTTCCTCTTCGCTCAATGCCGCGTTGAAAACCGCTAGTTCATCGATCCGACCATCAAGATTACGGATCGCGTAGCTAGGATCTTTTCGGTTTGGGTCTCCCCAATTCCCGATCTCCGCATTGCCGATTCGCAGCGTGTCTATAACGTAATCATCTTCGATTTGATGCTCACTGAGAAGTGATCCATTTACGTAGTGCGCCGCTCGGCGATCCGCAGGATCAAATACCGAAACGAGGTGCAGCCATTGGCCGCTTTTCGTAATATCCCAGAACGGAGGCGAGTAATAATTCTTCGAGCGTCCCAGCAACGGAGCGCCAGATGCATCCACTTGATTCGGGCGAGGCTCTTGATCGTCGATCATCACGCCAATCATCAACACGCCGTCGTTACGGATCTGCCAATGAGGCTCTCCGGTTTGGTAACTATCCGCCAGAAATAAGGCATTATACCGGCGATCCAAACTGTCGACACGAGCCCAGCAGGAAAATGTATACGCTTCAAAATCTCCCGGGATGTTCACCCGCACCCGCGAACCAGGACGGCGAAATTCCATCGCGCCTTTCAAGCCACTCCAACGCCCGTCGACCCATTCCGCCAGAACGACCGCTCCGTCCAATTCCTTGTTTTCCGGATACAAACCGCTCGGCACCCAGTCGCTTCGATCCACTGGCTTCGAGATGAACGGATAATAGGCAATCAATCGCGGATCCCGGCTAAACGAATCGCTGTACGCGACCCAATTGGCGAACGAGCGCTTAGCGGAATCGGAAATCCCCGTCGCCATAGTGAACAAACTCGAAAAGGAATCGATATTCGATTGAATCGGTGTAGTTCGCCCATCTCGCGTCAAAGAAACTGCGTCTCCTTTCAATAGCTCGCGATCCTCCAACTCGACCCTACCGGAGAAGACCTCCACCTTCACTTCGTTCGCAGACGTATCGACGCCGAACTCGGTACCCAAATCAACGATACGACGTCCATTGGACTCGATTACGAATCCCCGAGCAGCAGGCGGCACCTTCACCCGTAGCTTACCGCTATGGAAGGCAGCCTCCCAGGCCGACCGAATTTCCAATTTGGCAGGCGCTTCGATGTACACCTGAGCCCCTGAAAAGAAATCTACTCGAGCGCTGCCCCGGACAAGCGATATCGTTTCCGACCCCAGCACGTCGCCTGCATGGATTCCCGCTCCATTTTCCGTTTTCGCGTCGATAATCCCATGCACCACCGCGTAACCATTAGCTGTCGTTTCGATCCCAATCGCGGTAGTTGCCACTGGGTCATTTTCTTCGACTGAATTCGACAAGAACCAATCCGAGCCGAAGCCAACGATAAAGGCAATCGCCGCCGCTGCAGCGATGCCGATCCACCGAGGAAAACGGACCACCTTGGTCGACTCCGTCGGATTCCAAGCCGCTTCGATATCGGCAAGCGATTCCGACCCTTGCCGCAGGTTCGAGTCAAGTGCCAGGTACTGACGCGTAGCTGCCCGCAATTCCGAAGAAACTTCCAACGCCTTTTCAAAATGCGCAAAGTCCTCCGGCGAAATAGTCTGATTGCAGTACTCCTCGATCCACTGCTTTTCAGTATATGTCATTTTACGATCGCTCATGCTAGCCCCTCATCTTTCAGGCTATTGTTAATACAATGCTGCAGGGTATTCCGAATCCGGTTTAATCGCATGTAAAACGCGCCCGGCTTGATCCCCATCTCCTGAGCCATTTCAAGCGATGACGTTCCTGGCGTATGAGCCAAAGTCACCCATTTACGCTGCTTTTCCGGTAGCTTCTGCAAACACCCTTCCAGGGCATCGTATTCCCATTTTCGTTGCTCGGCCTCTTTGACCGACTCATCCGCCATCACATCCATCAAGGCTTCATTGAAAGCCAAGCGTTCACGAGCGAATTTGCGGCGATAAGCCAGCGCCTTGAAACGAGCGATAACGCAGGTCCATTTCAGAAATGACGTTCCTCTTTCGAATTGCTCGAACTTCTGCCAGGCGACCAAAGCCACCTCTTGCACAATCTCATCCGTATCGTGCCAAGTCGGAACCAAACTGCGCACAAAAGTCCTCAAAGTCTGCTCATTCTGAGTGAACAGCTCTACGAAATGCTCGTACGGGTCTGATGATTCTTTTTTCGGCATAAGTGGATGCTTACTATCCTTACTCATACTATTCCCTCAAACCTCAAAACCTCACGTTTTTTCCGCAAACAAAGCAAAATTGGGCGAATCCCTGTTAGGTCATTTAAGATTAACAGGATACGCTACGCTCGATGATACCTCCTACGTCGTCAACATGATGAAGTATGCTGACCAGCTAGAGGCATCATGAAGCGGCAAAGCCGCGTATCCTGCTAAAACAACCCTTTAGAGAGTTCCATGTAGCTCAATTCTTTAGCCTGAGCATTACGCAGGCTAAAGCTCTGCGCTACGGGCTTTTCTAGATTCCAGCGCTTGCATGATACCGTAGTACCCCGGTTTCGGTCTCATCTTTTCATCCAAGAGATTGGATTCATTGGGGCGGTGTAATTTAAAAACGCCTAATCCATCGTACCAAACATGACGGTCTGAAACACCCCAAATGGTTACGCCACTGCACAATGGATTCTCCAAACATGCTGTAACAAATGCCTCATAAAAATCACCTTGGGCCTGATAGGGATCATCATGACCACCAAAGAGTCTCAATCGGGCATCCAGCTCCGTAATTTCAATTTTAAGGCCTAGATCTGAAATCGCTTTCAGGAACGTTCTAAACGGCTCAATCCTAGGCACGGCGAACATGGCATGCGCTTGAATCCCGACCCCATGAATCGGAACACCGCCCTCTACCAATTCCTCAACGTACTTAAGGAAAGAGTCAGCCTTCTCGCTGTCATATTGATCGAACTGTTCATTTAAATATAATTCTACATCAGGATCTACCTCATGAGCCCATTTAAATGCATTTGAGATGTAGTCCTTACCCAAGTATTCGTAATAGATATTGGCATCAAATCCTCCACCAAACACTTCGAGTGGTTCATTCACGCAATCCCACTGCGAAATTTTTCCACGGTACCTATTTAGGAGCGTCTCGATGTTGTTCTTCATATAAAACTCCAATTTGCCCGGAATTTTTGTCTCTGGAACATCCTTCAAGATAGTACGAAGATCAGGACTCTTAAAAAAATCAGCTGCCCTTCCCCAGACGAGAACATGACCCCTTACACGCAGTTGGTTTTCTACAGCATAGTTCACCAACGCATCGGCATCAGTAAAATCATAGCTTACCAAGTCATTGTGATCCACAAGACGACCCCATTTCAGAGCGTTGGCAGGGGTGATAGAATTGAAATGCTTTTTCGCATACTCTAACATCTCTGGCTCATTTCCTACAGCTGCACCAATATAGAAATCCCGACGATCAGCCAACTCAGAAAGGATTACTAATTCACCAAGTTGGCCTACATATGTTTTCGGATATACTTTAGGTTGTACATGAAACCAGGTGACAACAACCAGGACCAAGACCTGCAGTATAAAAACCCCAAAACTCCATTTATTTCTCAAGACTCTGGATGGGATAATAAGCGCTAGCAATAGGGTTAGCACCGCAATTCCTAATAGCACTATCGGCAGTTTGAAAATATAGAAGAGCGATTCCATCTAATCTTGTTTTAAGGCTTCTTTAATACCGAAATAGGCGGGCTTTTTTCGCATATATTCATCAAAAACATTGGGAGCATTGGGACTTTTCCATTTAAAAGGGGGGACGCTGTCCATCCAATTCGCTCCGTCTGTCAGCCCCCATAGCGTAACGCCATCGCAAGCCGGATCGTCCAAGCAGACTTCAACTATTTTTCGAAATTGATCACCCTGAGCCTGGTAAGGGTCTTTCTCTTTCCCAAACAAACGTAGCCGAACGTCAAGCTCGGTAATTTCAACTTTTAGCCCTAACTGCCCGATGGATCTGATATATCTTTTTAATGCATCAATATCATGGACTCGATTAATATGATGAGATTGTAACCCCACTCCATCGATGGGCACCCCACGGTTCACCAACCCCTTTAAAAGAGCCAAAAAGGCCGTCCCTTGAGGACCATCATAATTTCCTATTTGTTCATTCAGAAAAAGCGAGCAATCAGGATCCACTTGATGGGCGACATGGAAGGAGAAATCAATGTACTCCTCCCCCATGCTGTTAGAGAAAATACTTGGATACAATTCCATTCCAGCCATAGGTTCGTTCACTACATCCCAAGTAGCTACTCGGCCCTTAAAGTGTCCCATCACCGTTTCAATGTATCGCTTTATGAGTGCTTCCATTGCTTGTTTTTTATCGGAGGCACCATTGATTTGTTCAATCCATTGCCTCGGGAAAGTCATCCCGGGAAATTTTCCCCAAATAAGGGTGTGCCCTCGCATTCTCATGTCATTGGCCTCCGCAAACGTCAGTAGCTCGTCAGCTTTCGAAAAATCAAAATCCCAGTTAGCAGCATCGACCAGCAGTTTTCCCGGCTTAAAGTGATTCTCAGCAACTACCGAATTAAACTCCTTTGCAATTACAGCGCCATGGACGGGATTTGGCGATAACGCCACACCTATATAAAAATCGCGAGCATCTGCCAATTCCCTCAATGAGGTAGCTTCCAATTGAGCAGGCAACTTCTCGTCCAAATAGCTTTTATCATACTCTCTTGGCCAGTAAGTGTTCAGGCCTAGCAGAATACCAAACAGAAACGTAATACCACTGCTAACGAGTAATCGCCTTCTCGCACGCGGATACTTTCGAGGCCAAACTAGCCAGCCGAGCAATAACAAAAGAACGACTGCCACAAAACTAATATGCACTCCAAATAACTGCCAGATTATCTTCATAATTTATATTTACTCTTCAATTTCTAATTCAAACTCTCTCAATGGTCCTGTACTATTGCCGAAACTCATCCAGGTTATGCTCTTTTGAAAATGGCACGACATCGAACACCAACACCATGAATCCGAACAGAAACGAAAATGAGATACCTGAACATAATTCGACTTTAGAAGATTAGCTTTCGAGCGACTCGATCAGTCGTTTGTTATTCTCGATAAATCCTTCGTAGAAAGCCTCCAATTCGCTCAAGCGATCCTGAGCATTCTTCATTGTCTTCGGTAGACCGCTCTGAGCTTTCTTAGCGTTCGTTAAAGCTCGCTTCAAACGAAGGTTAATTCCCCCTAGCAAACTCACGTACGGATCGGAACTGAGCTGAAAAAAATCTCCCCGTTCGCCAGGCTTCGAAACGCGTTCGATGACTCCAAGACTCTCAAGCAAACGCGTGTTCGTACTAACGCTCCCTCGACTAACCTTCAACCTTTCAGCAAGACCACCAAACGCAAACGGTCCATCCTCGATCAACATCAACCCCATCAGTCGGCCCGCAATACGAGGTAATCCTTCGGCCTGATACTCCATGCCTTTCTGCTCGATGAACCGATCAACTACTTCTTGAGTCTTATTCGCCATTTGTGCTTGAAATTCTTTGTTTTATATGTTTAGTCAAGACTAAACACTTTAAACACTAAATCCCTATCCCATGAACTACACCGAAGAATCGCTTGCCCAACTCCCTGTCAAAAACGGTTTTCGCCTTCGCGGCGAATCCATGACGCGCATCGAAGTCTTCTCGGATGCGGCTTTTGCATTCGCAGTCACCATGCTCGTCATATCGCTGAGCGCTATCCCCAAGAACTACGTCGAATTTGTCGAAGCGATGAAAGGCATCCCAACATTCGTTATCAGTTTTTCGGTGATCATGGGGTACTGGCTCGCCCATCGTAAATGGAGTCAGCAATTTGGATTGGAAGATCCGATTTCCACGTTTCTGACCTTAGGCATCGTAGTGATTATCCTGGTATTTGTTTATCCACTTAAACTAATCATATCCTTCACTTGTTACATCTTTTCCGGTAAGCGCTTACCAACCGAATTCTCCAACCCATCGCCATCCGATATGACCGGGCTCGTACTAGCGTTCAGCGCGGCTGGACTTTTGTTAGCACTCGCGTTTTGGGGGCTGTATCGTCGCGCTTTGAACGAACGAGGAAGCCTCAAATTGAATCCACTGGAAATCCTCAAAACCCGCGAGCAAATCGTAATATGGAGCACTACAAGCGGAGCAACCTTCATTTCGGTTCTTCTCGCATGGGTACTCAACTCCAACATCGGTTATGTTGGAGGCTACGCGCTTTCCGCTCCTTGGATCCTGATTCCCTTCATCAAAATCCGATTTAGAAAACTCGAAAAAGCACTGAGTAGTTAAAGTAATTATTCTGCCACAAAGAGGCACGAATAAGCACAAATATTTGAAAGAATCAGCCAAGAAGAATTAGTACCTCAACCAGTGCTTTCCACTTTATGCTGCCAATATTTGGAGGATTCTAAC
>JBNMOQ010000012.1:0-42653 GCA_051275055.1 Candidatus Pelagisphaera sp. | reverse complement strand
AACCCAATTCCAAATCCTCCCGAAATCATTCTCGCAAGTCCCTTTTTATCAGCACCCACACCATCGTCGTAATACACGATTTGCGGCATCCCCGAACTGCTTACAGGTAAGACCGCCTGAGCTATCCGCCCGACGTTCGTTATATAGCGCATTTCAAGATCGTTCCAGGTACCGTCACAGCAGAGAATAATTCGCTTCTTCATATTTCGATTAGCTTGAAGGTAAAGAGTTCGGAAGTACCTTACTTTCAAGTATCGATTCCTGTCGAGCTTGTTTCAAAAGCCTCCAAACATAGCGCCTTATCTAGACACGAGCAATCTACATCACCTACCTAAAGCGATGCAGACCAACGTCCAGTATCTGTAAGGTCTCTAGCCTACAAACTCTTCAACAAGCGAGCGATCTCATCGTGTTTGGCTTGAGTCTCAGCTAGTTGCTTGCGGGCGCCTTCGACAACTGCAGGAGGAGCCTTGTCCACGAACTTGGGATTCTTGAGCTTTCCGGCGCCGGCTTGGATCGCCTTGCCGAGTTTTTCGAGCTCTTTGCCTAAGCGAACTTTCTCCGCTTCGACATCGACCGCGCTAGAGAGATCGAGGTAAACCGTTCCGAGAGCGGAAACCGATCCGGGAAGATTTTCTACTTTCTCGCGTAGCTCGATCGTAGCTGCGCCAGCGAGCCTCTTGATCGTATCCAAATTGTCCTCGATTACCGCCGAGCTCGATACATCGGTGGGCGTTACGAATAAGGTCACGTCGCGCTTGGAAGCGACTTTGTACTCCGCCTTCGTCGCGCGAGCTTGAGTGATCAATTCCTTAACCTGCTCTATTTGTTGAGCTCCGCTTTCATCGATCTTAACGCCCTTCGACTCAAACAAGCTTCTCAGTTCCGATGCTTTAATCAATCCGCTATCTTGCAAGAATCCTCCACTTTCAGAGTAGCCCATCGATGACCAAAGCTCTTCGGTAATGTGCGGCATTATCGGGTGAAGCAACAAAAGTGACTGACGTATCGCCAGGTCCGATACCGCGAGAGCTGCATCGTGCCGTGGGTCGTCTTTCGACTGCAGCATCGCCTTAGCTGCCTCAACATACCAATCGCAAAAATCGCCCCAGAAAAAGTTGTGCAAAGTATGCGTAAGCTGGTGCATTTCAAATCGAGCGAACTGACCCTCAATATCCTCTATCGTTTCCAACAATCGGAAAAGGATCCAGTTGCCATAACCGTCAAGCTGCGAACTAGCGAGTCGATCGACAATCGCCTCCAAGCTCTGCTCGCCCGAAACTCCCCCAGCCATTTGACGAAAACGGCACGCGTTCCAAAGTTTCGTGCAAAAGTTACGACCAATCTCGATACGCTCTTCGGTAAAGAGAATATCCGATCCGTTCGGAGCGATATTTATAATGCCAAAACGAAGGCCATCGGCTCCGTATTTTTCGATCAAGTCCAGAGGGTTTGGCGAATTGCCGAGCGACTTCGACATCTTGCGGCCTTTCGAATCGCGAATCAGCCCGTGAATGAACACGTCTTTAAAAGGAACGCGTTTCTCGATCTCCTCATCGGTCAAGGTTTCCTTTTCCTCTCCCATCAACTCGAGCCCCGACATGATCATGCGAGCCACCCAAAAGAAGATAATATCGAATCCTGTCACCAGCATACTGGTCGGATAGAAATAGTCTAACTCCGCCTTAACTTTAGGATCATCGCTCGGCCAACCGAAAGTCGCGAATGGCCATAAGTTCGAAGATGCCCATGTATCCAAAACATCCTCATCCTGTTCCCAGTTTTCCGGATCGCTCGGACCGTCTACCGAGACGTGCCAATTCTCTGGATCGCTTCGATCAGCGTCTTTTTTATACCAAACTGGAATTCGCTGGCCCCACCATAGTTGGCGACTGATACACCAATCCTGGATATTATTGAGCCAGTGTAGATAGACCTTTTCCCAGCGCTTTGGATGAAATTTGATCGTGCCGTTTTCGACTGCGCGCTTGGCTTCTTCGACCTTCGGGTACTTGAGGTACCACTGCTCGGACAAGCGCGGCTCGATAGGCACGTCTGCGCGTTCCGAAAAACCTACGTTGTTGTCGTAGTCTTCGATTTCAACGAGCAATCCGAGTTCTTCAAGTTTCTTAACCGCAACCTTGCGGGCCTTGAAGCGATCCATCCCAGCAAATTCTTCGCCCGCTACTTCGTTGAGCGTTCCGTCCGGGTTCATGACATCGATCACCTCGAGGTCGTGGCGCTTGCCGATGTCGAAATCCACCTGATCATGGGCTGGTGTAACTTTCAGTACTCCCGTTCCAAAATCTTTTTCAACCGCGCGGTCTGCCACGATTACGATTTCCGCTCGAGGAAATGGTCGCCAACAATGCTTGCCGACTAAGTCTGCGTATCGCTCGTCTTCCGGGTGAACCGCAATACCCGTATCGCCCATAATCGTCTCGGGACGTGTTGTTGAGATTTCGACGAATCGGCCTGGCTCCTCGACGATCTCGTACCGCATCTTGTAGAGCTTCCCCTTTTGCGGTTTCATTATGACTTCCTCATTACTGAGAGCCGTCTGAGACACGGGACACCAATTTACGAGACGCTTGCCTCGGTAAATGAAACCGCGCTTGTAGAGTTCGACGAACGAGGAGATGACCGAACGTTGATATTCCGGATCCATCGTGAATCGCGAACGCCGCCAATCACAGGACGCACCGAGATTTCGAAGCTGATTGAAGATGATGCCGCCATGCTCGTCCGACCATTCCCAAGCTTTTTCGAGAAATTTTTCCCGCCCAAGTTCCCGACGCGAAGTCCCTTGTTTTCTCAACGATTGCTCGACCTTCACTTGCGTTGCAATTGAAGCGTGGTCGGTCCCAGGAAACCAAAGCGCGGATTTACCTTCGACCCGGGCGCGGCGGATAAAAATATCCTGCAAGGTATTATCGAGCACGTGCCCCATATGCAACATGCCCGTCACGTTTGGCGGGGGGATCATTATGGTGAACGGTTCTCGGTCGTTCTTAACTTCTCCCTCGAAGCATCCGGATTCTTCCCAAGTTTTGTACCACTTGGTTTCCACTTTCTTAGGTTCGTAACTCTGCTCTAATTCGGTCGACATGGGTCTCTTCGCTTTGAAAAAAGGCTAGCGATAAGAGCCCGCAAAAACGATGACAAGCGCATTCGCCCGTCACTTGACCAGACCGATCAATTCCGACAGAGAGCAAACCGAGGCTTTAAGGCCTTTAAACGACCACTTCCTGCAAAGCGCGTTCCGTGCGAGCAGAGAATTGCTTAACGTTTTTAAAGAGATCAATCGCTTCGTCGATGTCCCCTTTTCGACAGGCAAATTCCATATCGGAAGCAGCTTGATTCAGGCGATGAGCCCCATAGCTGGCCGAGCTGCCTTTGAGAGAATGCGAAAGAAGCCTCATCTCATCCAAGTCCTGCGACTCGGATATTTCCTTTTCCAATTGAGCGACTGTTTTGTTCATCGTTTCCATGAACGATACCAAGAGCGTGGTGAATGTCACATCATCACCCTCAAACATTTTCCTAAATTCAGACAAATCCAACAATTGAGAATCATCGGATAGTTTCGATTCAGCCAAAGGCAAAACCGGGGCTTTTTCCTCCGAAACGCAGGTCCATTTTTCAAGAACTGCTTCCAATTCATTCGGGCGTAGCGGCTTGGGCAAATAGTCGCTCATTCCTGAGTCAAGGCACTTTTCCCGATCGCCTCTCATCGCGTTAGCGGTCAGCGCGACAATCGGAACCGCGACATTTAGAGAGTCTTCACTCGCACGTATTGACTTCGTGGTTTCATACCCATCCATTATTGGCATCATGCAATCCATGAAGATGATATCGAACTGCTGACTTTCGCAGGCCTTCAATGCTTCTTCGCCATTTTTAGCATAAACCGTATTAACGCCGTATTTCCGAAGAAGCTCGCCCGCTACAAGCAAATTGATTTCATGATCATCCACCAACAATGCCGAAACGCTTGAGAATTGTGAGGTCTTTTCTTCAATTTTTCGAATTACCGGCACCGATTTCCTTCGATCATCAGGCAGCAAAGCAATCAGGGCAGAAGGAGAATAAGGCATGGCAAAAAAGCCATCGAACTCTAAAGTCCGTGACGCCGCTTCGACTTCATTATTTCTATGGCCGACAAGATAGAGCTTAACATTCGAGCGTTCCGACTTCAGCACCTCTAATTTATCGCGATTCGACATGAGGAGCATAGGATCTACAAAAATATTTTGGTATACGCCTCTTTCAATTTCCAAATTCCAATTATCGGTCCATTCGCATTGACCATCGATCGAGCTTATAACGTCGATAATATGCTTCCCGATCAATTCGTTCTCCGAGAGAACGAGCGTTCGACCCAATTCCGCAGCAGGCGCTGGAATCCTCCGTTCGATTTTTCCGCCCTTCTTAAGCTTTAGAATAAAACGAAAAGTCGAACCTACGCCCTCCTCGCTTTCCACCAGCAACTCACCTCCCATTAGTTCGATTAGTCGACTAGATATAGCTAATCCCAAACCCGTTCCACCAAATTGACGAGTAGTCGATGCATCTGCTTGCGAGAACGACTTGAAAAGATTCGCCTTACCTCGCTGTGAGATTCCAATGCCCGTATCTCGTACCGAAAAATAGACTATTACATCTTCACTTGCCGAATCTTCCACATCAACTTCGAAACATATGTTTCCGAAGTTCGTGAACTTGATCGCGTTATTGATCAGATTCGAAATCACCTGCCGCAGACGAAACGGATCGCAAAAGACCTTAGCGTCAAATAATGCTGGATACATGCACAAAAGATCCAAGTCTTTCTCATCAGCATTTGGAGCAAATAAGTTAGCGATTTCCGAAGCGACTTCCCCCAAATCGCACTCGATATTCTCGATATCCATTTTACCAGCCTCCATCTTCGAAACATCAAGAACATCGTTAATCAAAACCAACAATGTCTCCGTACAGTGCTCCAAAGTGTCGACGTATTTTCGCTGAGTGCCGTTAAGCTCCGAGTCATTTAGCAAATGCGCCATACCGATCACTCCATTCAATGGGGTACGAATTTCGTGACTCATATTGGCGAGAAAGCGCGACTTCGCTTGCTTGGCGCCAATCGCTTTCTTCGCTAGACTATTCGATCGTTCCGTTTGCCTTTCAAGATCCCGGTTGAGAGAAGCCGTTTTATTTCGTTCTCGATCCGCTACCATTGCCGCTTCTTCCGCTTCTGCCTTCGCTTGTTCAATATCCCCAACTCTCTCACGGATTTTGGCCTCAAGATGGAGGTTTTGATCAAGTAAATTCTCATGAGCCAAGGACATGTTCTTGACGATATAATACCCTAACAAGGTCACCAAAAGCGCAATAAAAACCACGAAACCCACAATCAAATTGCGACTTGATGCAATCGAGTCGCGCTGCTCGAGAATCCTGCTCTCAATGACCTCCTCGAGCGATGGGCTAGCTTTCATCATATCGACCGAAAGCGATTTCCCAAGGTTCCATAGTTCTTCGACTTCAAGTGGGGAGACATCGCCCGAAGCTCCATTACCCAAAGCCAATTTCTTCTCGATGAGCCGATGCGCGTCCATCATATAGTCCTCGAACGGATCGTTGAACTTAAGACGCAAACGCTCCAATTCACCAAAATCTCCCGACCATTTGCTTACCTGCTCCCCAAGTCGGTATACGTCATCACCGATCGATCCCAAGCGCGATAACTGACGCTGCCGATGGATCAATCGTTCGCGATTCACATCTTCAAGCTCCAAAAGGAGATTCCCACAAAGACGTCGGTTATACGTGTACAATTCTTCAGCCAATGCTGGAAGCTTCATTATTAGTAGCTCTCCGACATCGGAGCTACCTAACGTGATTCCCAGCGAATGCCCCTTAACGCTAAAAATCTTTTCCGCAGCCCGATTCAATTCCGATAGCGACTGCAATCGCCAAGTAAGCCCCCCAATAGGAGCCGATTCCCAGTTTTCCGAATTCTTCCCAAAATGTTTTCGGTCATTTTTGCTAAATATTCCAGCATCGTATAGATCCTCAGCGAACAACTGAACCGACTCTTCAACCAATTCGTAATCGGAATGATTATCCGAACGCAGTTCGTATAGAGGTAAGCGCGTCTGATTCAAACGACTACTCCAACGCAACCCGTCTAAGGCTTCCCTGGTTTGAACCACCTCAGAATTCAACTGGTTCACATGGAAATAAGCCAAAGCCGCCAATGGAATGAACAATAGGCTAGAAATTACAGCAAGCCGCTTGCCGATTCGGTGACCATTCTTTGGCGTATAAACCAATTCCAATGGTTCTCCTCCAGATGGTCGACGCTTCTCATCACCCTTCATCACTCGCAACCGCCTTTCGAAGCAAAAGTCGACAAACATGAACACGTAGCGACCAAATGAACTCTACTATCTGATAAATTCGAATAACCAATGAAATGGGCTTGGGAAATGGGAGTCATTTGAGGTAATAAAAACAGAATCAACAAAATCGGAAAACCGCAGTTCAGGCAGTGTCTTCCATCTTTTGTATTGATTCGGCAGGAATAGCAGATTCTCCACCAACCTACTGACAAAAAAGTGTAAATCCGAATTCACCTCATGCCATGGCTTGGTTTACTCATGCATACCCTATGGGAAACCCTTAAAAATGGCTCAATTTCGATAAAAGCCTAACAGACTTTTACGAGCCAAGTTTTCGAAATTCACTTCATCAACATTGAAGTGAAAACATCAGGAGCTATTACCAGAGCCAATATTACCCAACCAATCCGCCTATCCCGGCAAAAGATTCCCTGACTGCATTTGCAGCCAGATATCTGAAAGCACGCGATTTAACGGATTATTCAAAAACTCTCCTAACGTCCGCCCAGACGCTGAAGCAGCTTCTTAGTCGCAATAATTCCCTCGGGCTCGCCGAGAACCTGACCTTCGTATTCAACTCCGATATACCCTCGGTATCCGGCGCTTTTCACGATATTGAGCATTCTCTTATAGTCCGTGTGAACCTCGTTTCCCTTATCATCGAAATCGTGGCTCTTCGCGCTAACGCCTTTAGCATAGGGCATTAATTCTTTTGTGCCCTTATAGCGGTCGTAGCTCTCGCCTGTATTGCGATCGAGGATGAAGTTTCCGAAATCCGGCAGCGTGCCCACTCGATGGTGATCGGCCTTTTTCATAACTCCCGCAAGCCAAGCTCCATTGCTGGACAGCCCTCCGTGATTCTCCACGATCACGTTAATTCCTACCCGATCTCCATATTCGCCCAAAGACCGCAGACCTTCAGCGGCGAGATTCATCTGCTCGTCATAAGTGCCTGTCGATTTTGCATTTACACGAATCGAATGACAACCAAGCGATTTTGCCGCATCCGCCCAAATCTTGTGATTTTCCACGGTTTGCTTGCGCACCTTTTTGTCTGGGTCGCCGAGATTACCAAGGCCATCGCACATAATGAGCACGTTCTTAACGCCTTCGCCCTTCGAGCGTTTCTTGAGCTCCTCAACAACAGAAGGACCAAAGTTATTGGCATAAAACTGATTAACGTATTCTAGAGCAGTAATCCCGAATTGCTCTTTAGAGATCTTAGCAAAGTCCATCGCATCCAAGGTTCCTCCCTTGAATGCTCGATGCAGTGACCATTGAGCCAAAGAAATATCGAACCACTTCTCACCAGTCTCATGGTGATTTCCAAATAAAAGAGGACGAGCAGCAAGAGATGCAGCGCTGAAACCAAGAGCAGATTTAACAAAGTCGCGACGTGTTTTCATAAGATCAATAAGGGCCGGTTTTAATAGGAGTATCGAAAGTCTTCCGACAGGCTGGCCGCCAGGATTCCGAACTAAGATCCACCCACAATACTTCCCGTCAGAACTTGGCCAAGCTCCAATTGAAAATCCCGAGAACTATCTGACACTCGCAAGCGAGTTACTTCAAATTCTGTTTCCGAATCATTTGGAAGAAATCGTTGCCCTTGTCATCGACCAAGATGAACGCAGGAAAATTAACCACATCGATTTTCCAAACCGCCTCCATTCCGAGCTCCTCGTATTCGACCAACTCGACTTTCTTGATATTCTCTTTGGCGAGTATCGCAGCCGGTCCGCCAATTGAACCCAGGTAAAATCCGCCGTACTTCTTACATGCATCCACCACAGGCTGACTCCGGTTGCCCTTCGCCAACATAATCATCGATCCGCCATTCTCCTGGAATAGATCGACATAAGCGTCCATCCGACCAGCAGTCGTCGGACCGAACGACCCCGATGGAAGCCCCTTGGGAGTCTTCGCCGGACCCGCGTAGTAAACCGGATGATCCTTTAGATACTGCGGCAAAGGCTCCCCCGCATCCAATCGCTCCTTGAGCTTTGCGTGAGCAATATCTCGAGCGACGATGATTGTGCCATTGAGAGACAAACGCGTCTGTACGGGATACTGAGTCAACTCCGCCAAGATATCTATCATCGGACGATTTAGATCGAGTCGCACGACCTCAGCTTCCTTTTGCCCGCCAACCGATGCAGGAATTAACCGACCCGGATCACCCTCGAGCTTCTCAACCCACAATCCGTCCTTATTGATCTTCGCCTTAATATTTCGGTCCGCCGAACACGACACGCCAATCCCCACCGGACAGCTTGCTCCGTGACGCGGCAGACGAATGATTCGAACGTCCAAAGCGAAATGCCGACCTCCAAATTGAGCCCCAATTCCGCATTCCTGCGCCCGAGCCAACATCCGTTCTTCCAAATCAACATCGCGAAACGCTCGCCCGTGCTCGTTACCCGTCGTTGGCAACGTATCCAAATCCTTAGTCGAAGCCACCTTCACTGTTTTCAAACACGCTTCCGCCGATGTTCCGCCAATGACGAAGACCAAGTGATACGGCGGACAGGCCGAAGTCCCGAGCGTTATCATTTTCTCGACCAAGAAACTCTCTAGCTTTTCAGGATTCAACAATGCCCGCGTTTCCTGATAAAGAAACGTCTTGTTGGCCGAACCGCCTCCCTTTGCCAAGCAAAGGAATTTGTACTCAGATCCTCCCGTCGCGTAAATATCGATCTGAGCCGGAAGATTCGTCCGTGTATTCTTCTCCTCGTACATCGTGATCGGCGCTGTCTGAGAATATCGGAGATTATCTTTCGTATACGTATCGTAGATACCCTTTGAGATCGCCGATTCGTCGTCTCCTCCTGTCCAGACCTGCTGACCCTTCTTTCCCATCACGATCGCCGTCCCCGTATCTTGGCAGAATGGAAGCACTCCCTGAGCCGCAATCTCGGCATTGCGCAAAAGCGTCATCGCAACGTGCCTATCGTTTTCCGAAGACGCCTCATCGTCCAAAATCGCCGCCACTTGCTCTAGATGCTTTGGACGAAGCATAAACGAAAGATCATGCATCGCCGTCTTGATCAAGTGAGCCAGCCCTTCCGACTCCACCTTGAGGATCTCTTTCCCGTCGAAAGTGTCCACAGACACAAATTCATCGGTCAACAAACGATACTCCGTATCGTCCTCGCCCAGTTCGAAAAGTTTTTGATAATGAAAAGGAGGCGTCGCCATAATCTGAAAAATTTAAGATTTGCTTAAAACGCCTAACGTATTCTTCGAGATTGCGAATGCAAGTCTCCGTAGCGTCCTAAAACGCGCATAGTAGAGCGCTGCTCCGCAAACGATAGAATTTCTAATCAGAGCTTCCAGCCACAAAACGCTCGATAATCCCCCCAAAGGAACCGTTGGTCAAAAACACCACCACCTGACTCTCATTGGCATCTACGCAAAATGATCGTAGCGATTCCAAGGCTGCATCATTCGATTGACAAGCAACCGCATCAATACCACGTTCTCTCAATCCGATCGCCAAGGCCTCAGTATCCATAATTTCGACACTTGCGCTGCTCCGTTGCTTCACCGCTCCGATCACAACTCGATCAGCCCGAGCAAGAGCCTTCAACATTGGTTCGCGCATAACATCCAAGCGCGAAGTATTGCTACGCGGCTCGAACGCAACTACGATTTTTCGATTCGGATACCGATTCTCCAAGGCACTTAGAATTTCGAGAATTGCAGTTGGGTGATGCGCAAAATCCTCCATCACGATTCGACGCTTGGTCTCTTGCAATACCTGCTGGCGCCGCTTAACCCCTCGAAACGTGTCAATCCCCTTAGCTTCGAAAGCCATCGGACTCGCTCCATCCGAAAACGATAGCGCCGCTGCCAGACACGCCATCGCTGCATTGCGAGCATTAAACAGTCCTGTCATTTTCCAATCGACCGAAAGCCACTGCTTCCCTTGCCATACGAGGTCGAACGAAGAGCCTTCCTGAGTCGTCTTAAAATTCTCGATACGTAGATCGCAATCGGACGCTAACCCGACCTGATACACTCGAGTCCATGAAATCGGCAAAAGCGACAAGGCATTCTCGTCATCTCCATTTACCAACAAAAATCCATCGCTCGGCACGATCCGAGTCAAATGCTCGAACGTGCGCTTCACATCCTGAAGATCGCGAAAAATATCGGCGTGATCGAATTCGAGATTATTGAGAATAACGATATACGGCGCGTAGTGAATAAACTTACTACGCTTGTCGAAAAACGCGCTATCATACTCGTCGCCTTCGATAACGAAAGGAGCATCTAAATTCCCATTCGACCATCCTCGCTCCGGATCCAATGGAGCCCCGCCAATCAAAAAACCAGGATTCGCTTTCGCTTGCAGTAGAAGATAGGCAGCCAAAGCCGAAGTCGTCGTTTTGCCATGCGTACCCGTCACCACAATATTGCGACGCCCTTTTAAGGCAAAACGATACAAGGCCTCCGGCAGCGAGACGAACTCGAACGCTCTCGTCTCCAGTAAAAACTCCACTTCAACATTCCCTCTAGAAAAGGCGTTTCCAACGACAACCAAATCCGGCTTCAGTTCGCCCAAGCGCTCAGCGCTGTAGCCTTCTAGGATCTCTACTCCCGCATCCCGAAGCATGTCGCTCATCGGCGGATACACGGCTTGGTCCGATCCAATAACCTCGTGCCCTAAATCACGCACCAAAAGCGCCGCGTTTCCCATCGCAGTCCCCGCAACGCCTAGAAAGTAAATCCGCATAGAAACTGCATACGAGCCCCAATGGAGGCATCAATCATTAATTTGGAATAACACGTTAACCTCCCCCTTAATTCCCGGAAAACCAGTGAATCATAGAATATGTAAAACAAAGTATTTTCATCTTGCAGGCGATGAAACCACTAATGATTACCTGCAGAAGTTACTTACACTCTGCATTTCGACGAAACTCCAACATGACATCCGTGTTCAATCAATTGCCGTTTCAAGCGGTTCTATTTCTTTCCATTAACATCCAAGTGCTTTCGGTAAATGCCGACACCATCGCTCCAGGCGACACAACCGCGCGAAACCATTTACAATACCTCTCGGATTCAGGGACTATCAACGTCCCGCTCACCACTTGGCCCATTACCAGCGAAGAAATTGCCGGGGCCCTAGAACAAATCCGTCCAGATTTGCTCAACCCAGCAAACGCCTCTTCATATCGCTACCTCCAATCGATCGTTAACGCGAAATCAACTCTCAAACTCGAAGTTTACTCAGGAACCAGTCGCGATGCTCTCAGCGCATTCTCTTCTTCGACACGTGAAGAAAACGAAGCGCGCGCGTCGATCGATCTACAGAACAACCGAACAAGCGGGACCCTTTCCATTTCCATTGTCGACGTGCCGCTCGACGGAAAACACATCCGCCTCGACGGGACCCTAGTGTCTGCTCGCATCGGAAACTGGGATCTCGGAGCCGGATGGGCAGATCGCTGGTGGGTACCTGGTTGGCAAAGTAGCCTTATTCCATTCCTACAATGCCAGACCGAGTCCTGGCGTGTTCATCCGACGTGTAACCTCCGAGCCATTCTCTGCTCCAATCCTCAAAGCGATTGGTCCGTGGAAATTCGAAGCGTTCGCCAACCAACTCGAAAGCAATCGATTCATTCCTCACGCCAAGTTGCTGGGCGTCCGTTTTTCCTCCAAACCAATTTCAGCTCTAAAAATCGGTCTCTCCCGCACTGCTCAATGGGGCGGAGAAGGACGACCCCAGTCACCTGCAACCCTAGTTGACCTAATCCTCGGAAACGACAACGATTCGCGAATGCTCACCCTGGGCGGACATCACGCCCTAACCAATGGTCACTCCCTCAACTGGCGAGCAACATCGGCTACTATAAACAGGGATGGCGCTCCCGCCGGAAACCTCCTCGGTCACAATAGAATCGAAACGTATCTCGCAAATTTCGAATATCAGTTTCCCATTTCTGAAAACACGCATTTTCAATTTGCTGGTCAATTCATGGGAAAGCTATTCGGCGAAGGCCGCCCCATGCGAGATTCCGGAATCGGAAGCAACCTAAAATTTGTATTCTAACAAAAAGCAGAAACCCAGCCTGGCTTAGGCAAACGAAACGAAGCAAATCTTGACCGAATTTCGCATTGACTATTCAAAGGGCAACTTCTCGCTTTACGATTTTCGATGCTATTCTTCAGCCCTCTCTTCCTCTTTGCCTTCCTACCGATCGTTTGGATCGTGTTCAAGGCAATCGGAGGCAGGGTTCCGAGCTGGGTTTCGATAGTCTGGCTGCTCCTCTCATCCTGGGTTTTCTACGCTTGGGCTTATCCGATTCATCTCCTCTGGCTTATCGGCTCAATACTCGCGAACTTCCTCTGCTCGATCGCCATTCAGCGGCATTCAGGAACATCGAAAGCGAAACAATTTCTCATCGTCGGGATCGCGATAAACCTACTTCTCTTGGGCGGGTTCAAATATTCCGGGTTCGCCACCGAGTCCTTCGCTACGGTGTTCGGGCTTTCCCTTCAGCCACCGTCATTTCTTCTGCCGCTCGCGATTTCTTTTTTCACATTTCAGCAGATATCCTATCTCGTAACGACCTACCGAGAAAAACGGTTAATCGCTCGCCCACTCGAATACGCTCTCTACGTTTCGTTCTTTCCTCAGTTGATTGCCGGGCCAATCGTGCAGCCCGGGGAAATGATTCCTCAACTTCAATCCAAGGCTTTCGGCAAAACCAAACGTGACGATATAGCTCTCGGTCTTTGCCTCTTCGTCATTGGCCTGGGCAAGAAGATCCTCCTTGCCGATAATCTAGCCCCAATCGCCGACGCCGCTTTCGGACAGATTGCTCAAGGCAACCCAATCTCAGCATTAGCCGCTTGGATGGGCCTGCTTGCATTCACCCTGCAAATCTATTTCGACTTCTCCGCCTATTCGGAAATGGCGCTGGGGCTAGGTCGCCTTTTCGGTATTCGCCTTCCCGAAAATTTCGCCTCTCCTTATCGAGCTCTAAGTATAATCGATTTCTGGAGACGCTGGCATATTACGCTTTCAAGCTTTTTCAAAAACTTCCTCTACATTCCACTTGGCGGAAATCAAAAGGGCTTTTTCAAGAAACATTCCAACATTTTGCTCACCATGACCATCGCCGGATTATGGCATGGCGCGAATTGGACCTTTCTGATCTGGGGCCTCGCCCACGGTCTGTTCTTATCGATCAATCATTTCTGGCGTTTATCTCGCATTAAACTACCGTTTGGAGCTTCCTGGCTGCTTACATTCATACCCGTCACCCTTTGCTGGACTTTCTTCCGAGCGGAAAACCTTACGGGCGCCGTTTACTATTTTTCAGCGCTAGCGGGAACGAACGGATGGAGCTCTACCGATGGGCTCTCATTTATCGAATACCTCCGAACCCTCCATCAAATGGAAATATGGGAGCCAGTCCACTACGCGATCCATTTTCTCGGTTGGTATCCTGACCTGATTAACGGTGTCCACTTGGGCGAGTTCCTCTTCTCCGAAACGGTTCTTTCATTCGTTCAAATAGTAACTGCGATGCTTATTGTAGTTATATTTCCAAGACCTCTCGCCTGGATCAGTAAACCGATTAATGGAGAAGCTCGCTTCAGTAAAAGAGCCGCTCTGCTTTGCTCAGCCATTATTGTGGTTATTCTAATTCAAAGCGGGACGTTCCAAACCACACCGTTCATCTACTTTCGCTTTTAATCCATGTCAGCCTCGAAATTCCTAACATGGTTCTCCCTCTCCTTCGCTGGTTTTCTCGCGATTGCCGTAGGGCTATTTAGCTTTCACTTGGGTCAACCTTGGTGGCCGCATCATCACAATCGAGAAGTTAGAATCGCCAAACATCATATTGCGGATTCGGTCGAAGGCCCAACCATTTGGCTACAAGGCGGATCATCCACCTGGTTTGGCTTCGATTCAAAACAACTCAGTTCGGAGACTGGCTACGAAGTCGTAAACCTAGCCTTCAATGTAACGATGCCCACCGAATTCTGCTTCGACGAAATCAGGCGTTTTGCTAAACCCAATGACGTCGTGATTCTCGGCTTGGAAAACTCCATGTATTTTCGCGATTACTATTCGAGCTACGCGGTAAACGAACTTGCGATTTGGGCACCGGATTTTTTCTGGAGCCTAAGCTGGGAGCGAAAAGTAAAATATCTCAAATACTTTTCCTGGAGAAAGGCCGTTTCCGGACTGGTCTCGCGGTTCGGACAAATCACGGGTGCCTTCCAAAAACGGCTTAAACCGCTCGAGGCAGATCAGGTCATCGCAAACGCAAACGCGCATTGGAACGACGACTACACTGGCGAAGTCCCCGCATACTACAATTATCTAACGATCAATCGCCACGGAGATTTCGAACACGGCAATCACGATCGATGGAAAGGCGTTCACAACTACAATCTAATGGACGATAAGCCCATCTCCGAAATGACGCGCCAAGATTTTTCCGAGTTCATCGACTGGACCCGGTCGAATGGTATTCATGTTTTCATGTCATGGATGCCTATGGCAAAAAACGAGAAGCTCGACCTGACTCATCCCAAAGCGATGGCCACTATTTCCAAAATTCGATCGTTTACAGAATCCTTCGATCTAAAGTTTCTAGGAGCTCCCGAAAATTTCATAGTAGAAATCGACGAGCTCTACGACACCAGCCATCACTTGACTGCAGACGGCGCCACTAGACGCACCGAAACACTGATTCCATTCCTAAAAGGCGCTCTCGCCAAAATCAAATCGCCGTCAGCCAAACCGGTAAAATAAGACGGGCCGAGACAGAAGTCCCGGCCCGAAAAGAGAGAGTCGTTAATATGATTGTTAGGATCTTAGTCCCAAGGAATTCCTCGAGCTCTCCTTGACTGAAGTTCGAAAACTCCAATTTCGGAGGGTAAGGTTGCTCGTCGCCGGAATTCCAGAAACTCGAACCAAGAACCTTAGGAAACGCCAAATAGCGTCTCTTACTTATCCTAACGGCGCCATCATTGAGTAGCTTTACTCAATTTCGCCGCTTTTCTCGGAATCAGCTCAAAGAGACGGGATCAGCATCCATCACTTGGATAACATCCTTAGGCCAGTTTATCGTCGCCGCTACACCAACGAGTTCCGCCATCGATGGGCCGATATTACTCGTGAAATACCAAACCTGAAAGCGATAGTTATCCTTCATCTTCTCGATTGAACACGGAGCCGGTCCACGCAACTCGACGCGTGCTCCCATTTGTTTTTCTACCCGCTTTGCAAATTGCTCCGCGAAAAACAATACTTTTTCCGGATTCGGGCCACGAAAAACCTGGCGTATCAAATGGCGATACGGTGGGTACTGAAAGCGCTCGCGCGACTCCGCCTCTACATCGAGAAATGCGTCTACTTCCCCTCTCCGCGCAAATTGAATCGGATCCGCGTGTGGCGTAAATGTCTGCACCACGACTTCTCCAGCTAGGTCGCCCCGCCCGGCTCTACCGGAAACCTGCACCAACAATTGGAACGTACGCTCGTTCGCCCGAAAATCAGGAATGTGCAATGACAGATCCGCGTCCACCATCCCCACCAACGTTACGTTTGGGAAATCTAATCCTTTTGCGATCATCTGAGTCCCGACCAATATATCGATTTTACCGGAACGAAAATCTCCGAGAATCTCTCGAAACAGATGTTTCCGACCCATAGTATCCGCGTCAATCCGAACAACTTTTGCATTCGGAACCACTTTCGTAACGGCATCCTCGATACGCTGTGTCCCCATTCCTTTCCAACGAATCTTGGGACTCTTGCACTCTGGACACTGTTTCGGAGCTTTTGCTTCGTCTCCGCAAAGATGACACTTGAGCGTCTCATCACTCCGATGATAGGTCATCGGAACACTGCAATGATCGCAAATCACGACGTGCCCACAATCCTGACACATCATACTCGATGAAAAGCCACGCCGATTGATAAACAAAATACTCTGCTCCTTTTGCTCGAATCGGTTTCTCAACTTCTCAACGAGTAAAGTCGACAGCTGCGTCGCTTTCCGCCGGCGAGCTATTTCCTGGCGCATATCCACCACATGCATCATCGGAAGAGCTCGGTCGTCAACCCGCTGAGTCAGCCGATCGATCCCGTACTTGCCGCGCTTAACATTTCGATACGTTTCCAAGGACGGAGTCGCGGTCCCCAACACGCACAAAACTCCTTCCAAATACGCCCGATAAACCGCTACATCGCGACCATGATATCTCGGCGTTTCATCTTGTTTGTATGCGGGCTCATGTTCTTCATCAACCACGATCAAACCTAGATTCTCTATCGGAGCGAAAACCGCCGAACGCGCCCCGACGACTACTTTGGCCGCGCCTGATGCCAAAGCCATCCAAGCATCCAATCGCTCGCCATCCGACAAGTGACTATGCCAGACCACTGTCTGAACATCCGGGTACTTAGAAAGCCGTGAACGAATTCGCCCTACGGTCTGAGGCGTCAATGCAACTTCTGGCACGAGAAACAATATCCCCTGCCCCCGCTCCAATGCGGCCTCCATCGCATTCAAATAAACTTCAGTCTTTCCCGACCCAGTCACTCCATGAAGCAGACGTGTCGCGAATCCTCCTTTATCCATCGTGGCTCTAAGACTCTCGGTGACCACCTTCTGCTCCTCATTGAGTACAATTTCCGCCTCATCAGCAAACTCCGCCTTACCAATGTCATCCTCATAAGCAACCCTCTCCGCAATCCGAGATTCCTCGACAATAAACCCTTTCTGCAAAAGACCATTGTAAGTCGCCGCAGATAAGCTCAACCGATCAAGAATCAAACTCTTCTTTTGCGGCTTGAACTGCTGGCAGATGAAATCGTACATGACCTTCTGCTTCGGAGCTCGACGCTCTAAGGCATCCAAATCTTCCTTGCTAGGCTTCTCGCCTGCCGAAACATATTTGTCCCGTTTCGGAGACATGCCCTGACGAATCGGCCCCGGTATCATTGTCTCCAATACCGCCTCCCGCTTTGCTCCGTAATAAGCGCGTATCCATTCCGCTAGCTTCAGCAATGGCTTCGTCATGATCGCCTGCTCATAACAAACTTGGGAAACAAGTTTCAGCTTGGAATAATCAACATCGGCCGTGGCCCTCATCTCCACGACTACGCCAAGCGTGAATCGCCTCCCGACCGGCACGCGCACCAAAGAACCCTCTGTCATATGCACGACCATACTAGTAGGCACGCGGTAATGCAGCGTCTTATCAAATCCAGCAAGCGGCCAAATTGCCGCGATCTCATCATCCAGTTCCACGATTTCGTTTCGGCAAATTCACACCGATCGCGAGACGCGACACAACAGATTTCCTGCGCTTAGCGCAGATCCAAAACAGACGCGGCTTAACCATTGACAGTTATTGAGAACGTTTTGAGACTGAAATTTGTGACGATCGAAGAATGTAGAGACCGCTTTCGCTCCTTTTTGATAAAGCATAATCTTAGAATGACTGGCCAGCGCATGGCCATCTTCGAAGCCGTATTCAAGGAGTCGAGCCATTTCACCGCAGAAGAACTTCTGGACAAAGCTCGGGCTATCGATCGAACCGTATCAAGAGCGACTGTCTACAGGACCCTTCCAATTCTCGTCGAGAGCAGTCTCGTTCGCGAAGTGGATATCGGTACCAACCTGAAGTACTACATGCCCAACAAGGAGCAGGATACTCACAAAGCTCAGGTCATCTGCAACGACTGCCAAAAAATCTTTGAAATCCCAGCTCCATTCATGGAGTGGTACGCCAGCACCGTTTCATCAAATCTAGGACTGACTCCGATCAGCCAACGCTTGCAAGTTACGGCATCCTGCGAAGAGCTTCAAACAACTGGTATTTGCTCGAAAAGCAAAAGCGAAGCAGCCGTTTAATCCGACTGCTCCGCCCTTTAAAAAAGCGATAGACCGGTTCGAAAACCGGCCTATGCTAACCTCATACAAACAACAGGCTGTTGTCTAGACAGCCCACACCTACCAGATAAAAGTTCTACCAATCCAACTGCAATTTCAGCAGTCGTTTTTGAGATGAATTGTGACCTTGGCGTGCCGCATCCTGATACCATGCAATAGCCGCATCTTTATCCCTGTCGATGCCTTGCCCCTTTTCGAGCATGACGGCCAAATTGAATTGCGACGAAGCATCGCCCTTGTCCGCAGCTTTGCGATAAAATGCTACCGCTAGGTCGTAGTCCTTTTTCACGATTTCTCCTTGAAGGTAAACATTGGCCAACTGGCGCATCGCTTCCGCGTTTCCTTTATCCGAAGCATCGTTAAAAAGTTCTAGAGCTACGTTCGAATCCTTATTGATTCCACGACCTTCCAAGTAGCAGCCTCCCAAAGAAACGATCGCATCGAGATGGCCGCGCTCGGCGGCCTTACCGTACCAATCAAAAGCACTACCTTCGTTAGCCGTTACACCGATGCCCTGTTCGAATACGCGTCCAAGGTTCCACATAGCTGGAGGGTGATCCAGCTCAGCAGAGCTGCGGTACCAAAGTAATGCCTTGCTGATATCTTGTTCGATACCCCAAGCATTCTCGAAACATTGAGCCAAAGCATTTTGCGAATATGGATTTCCTTTGCTCGCGGCAATCTGAAACCAATGTACCGCGGCTGCGTAGTCGCGATCTCCTCCAGATGCGTCACGACTCATCGAACCGATAACCGGCATAGACGCATCGAATTCCAATTCAGCGGCACGACGGAAAAGCGAACGTGAAGCTTCAAGATCTCTCAACTCTTCGGGACCGAAGAATCGCAGCGATGCTAACCTGTGCAAAGCCACTGGATAATCCGGCTCCAACTCTAAAGCTCTTTCATAACTCAAAATCGCGCTAGCTGGCTTTTCCAAGACTTCGAGCAAGCGACCCAATTGCGCATGGAAACGTGGTTCCTCAGGAAACTCATTCAATGCCGAGCTACAAGCCGCCAATGCAGCCCGACGATCCAATTGCTCATCTTCAATGGCATCTGACTGAGAAAACTTGTCGTCAGGAATCGATGCCAAGATGTCAGCCTCGATCATCGGAGCTGTCGGGATAAACCGCACGCTCTCGCCCACTTCGAGACGCGAAGAATCGATCTGAACCAAAGCGTCCGTCTCAAGTACTTCGAGGACCTCTCCGCGAATCGTTTCGACTTCGTCTTGACTCGTAATCTTGTCGACCCGGACGCGATCTCCTTCTTTGACGGTTCCAGCAACTTCTAACGAAACCGTCGCCTTATCCTGTTCCAACGAAAGGATGATTCCTTTTACTTCCGGAGTTTCCTCTGCATAACCCAAAACGGCAGTCAGAAGAAAGGAAGCGGTGAGTAGTAATTTATTTCGAGCCTGTATCATAATAATAATTGTAGTTTAATAGTCCTCCACCCCTCGGCGTGAACGTTCGGCTATTAATTCGGATGTAATCCTACGCTTTCAAACGGCTCTCGTCATCCCCTCATCAAGCGATAATCAAAGAAATTTGCTCCTCTTGCGGACCACGCATAAGGGACCCTAGTGCTATCAACTCCTCAGGTGAATTCTTCATCTGTCGCCCTAGGCGCTAGGCTTATCCACGTACCCAGCAGCAGCGCCTATCCCCCCTAGGGCATCCTCTTTTTCACCTTCCACTATTTCGCCGAATCATCCGAAAACGAGCGCTTGCAGACACCCATCCGATCCCTAACGTAATCACAGATATGGAAATCGACGAGCAAGACGCCTTCGACATCAAGTTCTTCGAGAACGCCCTCAAGCGAGACCCGAAGAACCCCGAGATCCTAGAACTACTTGGCAGCTTATATTCCAAATACGACATGGCCCGACAGACCCTTCGCATCGATCGCCGCCTTACCCGAATCAATCCCAAAGACCCGAGAACCCACTACAACCTCGCATGTAGCCTAAGCCTGCTAGGACGTAAACGAGAAGCCGTAGAAACCCTCTCCCACGCCATAGATTTGGGCTATAACGACATGCCTTGGCTGCTCCAAGACCCCGATTTGCTAACACTCAACAATCACCCTGGATTCCAAGAGCTAATAGCCGAGCAAAAGTGTCCGTTTTAAAACCGACGCCCCTATCCCCGCCCACTCTTAATAGACTCTATCGAGCATTGTCTTGATTCGCTCCCCCTTACGCGCAACGTGTCCTGCGTATGAGCAACGTCCGCGTCAGATTCGCACCCAGCCCAACCGGCTCCACACACATCGGCACAGCCCGCACGGCCTTATTTAACTGGCTTTATGCGCGACATACCGGCGGCACGTTCGTCTTGCGTATCGAGGATACCGATAAGGAACGAAACACTGAAGAAGCTCTTGAAGAGCTCATCGACGGCCTGAAGTGGCTCGGCATCGATTGGGACGAAGGCCCAGGCGCAGAAGGCGAATACGGCCCTTATTTCCAAAGCCAACGAAACGAACTCTACGCTTCTTACTTAAAGAAGCTCGAAGATGCTGGCCGGACTTACGAAAAAGACGGAGCCATCTACTTTAAGCTAGAAGGCGAACGTTACACCGAGTTCGACAAATACGTCGGAGCCGAAGTCGAGAAGGTCAAAACGCAATCAGTCGTAATCGACGACCTCATTCGAGGAAAAGTAACCCGCCGCGAAGAACGCGACTTTGTGCTACAACGCTCCAACGGCGACCCTAGCTTCCATTTCGTCAATGTCGTGGACGACATAGCGATGAAGATCACTCACGTAATACGTGGCGAAGATCATCTTTCAAACACATCTAAACACGTCGAACTCTTCAACGCATTCGGCGTCGAACCACCCAAATTCGCCCACTTGCCAATGATTCTCAAGAATCCGAAAGACGGCAAAGGCAAGATGTCCAAACGCGACAAGGGTGCGTTAATCGCCGAATACAAGGATCGCGACTTTCTACCCGAAGCCGTCCGCAACTTCATTGCCCTCCTCGGTTGGTCTCCAAAAGACGATCAAGAAGTTCTCTCGATCGAAGAGCTCGTAGAACGCTTCAGTCTCGAAGACGTCCAAAAAGGCGGAGCTCGATTCGATGAGAAGAAAATGTCACACATAAACTTCGAATACATGAAAGCCATGCCCATCGAAGGCTATGCCCAAAGTGCCAGTTCCGCTCTGAGCAAAGCCAACCTCATCGATGACGCCACAGACCAGGACTACCTCGCTTCTTGCTTGAAAATTTGCCAAGAGAAGATTGATAGCTTCGAAAACCTTCCAGGATTCGCTGCTTATTTCTTTGGCGAAAACTACGCGATCAACGAAAAAGCCGAAGGCAAGGTCTTCAAAAAAGGAGATGCCATCACGCGTATCCAAGAAATCACCCCTGTCCTTGCTGCCCTCGACGAATGGTCCGAAGCCTCTCTCGAAACGGCCTTCAACCAACTCGCAGAAACTCTAGAAACCAAACCTTTCGCCTGGTTCCCTGTCGTTCGTTTCGCAGTTAGCGGCACCAATTCTGGTCCAGACTTCCTTCCAATGCTAGAAGTTCTCGGAAAAGAACGCGTACTTGCACGTCTAAAAAAGACCGAAGAAAAGTACGCCTAATCCAAACAACAAAAATTTCAAAACACTCCCATGAACGAAGAAACACCCTCAAACTTCATCCGTACCTTCATAGACGAAGAGCTCGCCTCCGGCGTTCGCGACAGTGTCGTTACACGCTTTCCTCCCGAGCCAAACGGATATTTGCATATTGGGCACGCCTTCGCAATCCAAATTTCCCACGGGATCGCGACCGACTACAAAGGCCAATTCAATCTAAGATTCGACGATACCAATCCTGCAAAAGAGGAAGACGAATACGTCCAGGCGATTAAAAAGGATCTCGAGTGGCTCGGTGCCGATTGGGGAGAAAATCTCTTTTTCGCCTCCGACTACTTCGATCAACTCTACGATTGGGCCGTTTTTCTTATAAAAGAAGGCCTTGCCTATGTCGACGACCTCACACCTGAGGAAATGCGAACTTATCGCGGCTCTCTCACCGAAGCGGGAAAAGATTCTCCATTCCGCGATCGTTCAGTTGAAGAGAACCTCGAGATTTTCCAGCAAATGCGTGACGGAAAATTCGACGAAGGCCAGCGCGTGCTTCGAGCGAAGATCGATATGGCTCACCCGAACCTCAATCTTCGCGATCCGGTCCTCTACCGCATACTGCATGCGCACCACCACAGAACCGGCGGCAAATGGAAGATCTACCCTTCCTACGATTTCACCCATGGTCAGAGCGATGCTATCGAAGGCATCACTCACAGCCTGTGCTCATTGGAATTCGAATCCCATCGTCCCCTCTACAACTGGTTTCTCGAAAAACTCCCAGTCCCGAGCAAACCAAGGCAAATCGAATTCGCTCGCCTAAACGTCGAGTATATACTCACCAGCAAGCGTAAACTACTTCAGCTCGTAAACGAGGGTCACGTACGCGGCTGGGACGATCCACGGATGCCAACCGTATCCGGATTTCGAAGACTCGGTTACACCGCAAGCGCTCTCAATGAATTTTGCCAACGAGCCGGCGTCGCCAAGCGCGAGCGGGTAAACGAGTATTCGCTTCTCGAGTACTGTTTGCGCCAAGACCTAGAAGAATCGGCTCACCGCCGCATGGCAGTCCTCAATCCAATCAAGGTCGTCATCGAAAATTTCCCTGAAGGCGAAACCGAATGGTACGAAGGTCCCAACCACCCAGGAAATCCAGAACTCGGAACGCGCAAGGTCGCTCTGACTAAAGAGATATTTATCGAACGCGAAGACTTCATGGAGGAACCTCCGAAGAAATTCTTTCGCCTCGGCCCAGGCCGCGAGGTCCGCCTTCGCTACGCGTGCTACATTACGTGCACCGATTTCGTAAAAGACGACTCGGGCAACATCACAGAAATACGGGCGACCTTCGACCCTGAATCCAGAGGTGGTTCAACTCCAGATGGACGAAGGGTCAAAGGAACCATACATTGGGTGAGCACGACCAAGAACACTCCTTTGGAGGTTCGAGTCTACGAGCCGCTTTTCACAAAACCTAATCCCGAGGACGTGGAAGAAGGACAAACCTTCGTCGACAATCTAAACCCGAATTCCGAATCAGTGCTCGCTGCCTATGGCGAGACCGAACTATCCGGAGTGAAACCCGGAGAACGATTTCAGTTCGAACGCAAAGGCTACTTCGCCGTCGATCCAGATTCAAACGCAGAACGAATCGTATTCAATCGATCAACGGGCCTACGTGACAGCTGGGGCAAGAAACAGCAGAAGTAAGCTCTCAAATTTCACAAAAAAGCCCGCTTGGTAAACCAAGCGGGCTTTTTATTGAAAGGTTGTATCTAGCCTAGAATGAGCTTCGAGCAGCTTCGACTGAATCGCAGAAATTCCAGTCTTTCGACTCTTCGAATTTTTTGCTTTCCGAAACCACTTTGGAATTGCCTGCAAGCGCGTAACTCAGGCTCAGATCGCGACATAGTTGCATTGATTGAAGCAAGAGTTTTACGACTTCAGTGTTCAAGCTCTGCATTTCCTGCGTATCGAAAATCACTTTAGCGATTCCTGCGTCGACCGCTTCGCTCGTCTTCGTTTTCAAATAATTGCTCACTTCGTTAACCACCGTAGCATTGCAAGAGCCAGGCAGCTTAACTGTCATGAACGCATCATCTATTGCGAAGTATTTTCCGGATGCATCCAAATTGACAGCCTTGCCAATCTTGTTTTCGAGTTCCGGAAAATCGATCGGCTTGGTAATGATCGTAGAAAATCCTGCCCGCTGAGCTCGTTGCTGTTCTTCCAATTCGGTCTTAACCGACAAGCCGAAGAGCGGCACGTATTTGGTTTTAGCATTCGAACGAATAATTCTGAATAGCGCTATCGCCGCGTCATCAGGAACCGAAAGGCTGATAATAATACAATCCGGTACCTTGCGCTGACAAAAATCGATAGCTTCACCGGTCGAGCTAACTCCGTGAATATTCCAAGGAGTTTTGGCAAATCCCTGTTCAATTTGAGTGATGATAGCTGGCTTGTCTTCGAGGACGAGGATATCGATAGGATCATCGATCTTCTTCTGAACGGGTTCCGACTCACCCTTTGGGCGCAGATCAATAACGCGACTGACTTTATCGATTAGAACTTCTTCCTTAAAGGGTTTTACGATGTAGTCACGGACGCCGATTTTGGCGATCTTCATGACATTCTCACGGCCCGCTTCTGCCGTTAGCATCAATACAGGAATAGACTTCAACGCCGGATCCGACTTCAGTTTCGTGATCATCTCGACGCCATCCATAACCGGCATTGTGATGTCGAGCAGGATGATATCCGGAGACTCCTTCGCCGCCATAGCAAGCCCTTCAACTCCGTTCTGAGCTTCTATAACATCGCAATCGAATGATTTAAATGCCTTTTTAACGATAATTCGGACGGTCTTTGAATCGTCCACAGTTAGGATTTTAACTCGCATGGCTTATATATTACTAAAATGTGTTTTCTTCTTTAATTAGGATATCGATAACGAAAGAACCGCCTTCGCAATCGAATTTAAAAATGCGTCGGACTGCGTCTTCCATTGGCTCAATCGTATAATTGGACCCACGCAGAATTGAAGGAATCGTCATCCGACATTCGAAACCCTTCTTGCTCAAATCATTCTTGAAAGCCCCCGTTACCATATTGGTCAATTCGCCAATAGCATCGTTTACGGTCTCGTGACCTTCGCTTTCAATCTCGTCTGGAGTTAGATCCAATAGCCGACCTGTGAAGTTCAAGGCCATTGGCAAATCCATGAAAATGTAGATAACGCCCGTAAGCTTTCCAATGAACCCTACCGTTCCGGCGATCAAGATCTGATCTGTGTCCAGCGGTAACTTGAATCCATTGCCATAATCCTGCTTATTGACTTCCGTCGAAAGAACAAGGGACGCTTCTGTATCCAGCATCGTCGAGAACACATTACTAACAGCTTCGATCGCGATAGTCTCGAGCTCTGTGTCTGTGATGGGAAAAACGTTTTGCATTGGGAAATGACTATAAGTAGTTGGCTTCCCCTCTATATCGTTCCGTAACCTAAAAGGTTTAGGAGGAAATGCGTCCCAAATCCGTCAAAAACAGACTATTAACAATCCTAACCCGTAGTTTACATACTCTAGAGAGAAAAACGGAACCTTTTTCCCAAATCAACCTAGTCTCCAAGGCCAAAGAAATACGTGACAATCAATAACCAGGTCTACAAAAATATTCTGTAAACGCCCTTTACCCTTCGCCAGCGATGAACTCACCATCCTTGCGGTACAAAGCGAGCTTGTTTCGCAAGGTACGAATACTAATTCCCAGCAACTTAGCCGCCTGGGTTCTATTTCCATCTGTCGTCTCCAAAGTTTCGAGAATGTGACGTTTCTCGATTTGGTCTAACGGAAGCGGAGTCTCATCTTCAACCGATCCGCCAGAGTTCGATTGCGGTATATTGACGATTGGAGGAGCCGTCGCCGCAAAACTAGGCATTTCCGGAGCTCCGAAATTTCCTCCGCCTCCCGATTCAACTGCAACCGGTTCTTGCACCGCCATTGGCTGAGAACTGGAAAATGACCCAGAATAACTCATCATCGGCATCAAACCCAAAGACATGTTCGCGATTTTAGCTCCCGATTCTGTCAGAATGACCGCTCGCTCGATAGTGTTTTGTAGCTCTCGAACATTTCCCGGCCAGCCATGCGCACTTAGAGCGGTCAGCGCCTCATTCTCGAAGCCGGCTAACTTAATCCCGTGTTTCCGAGCGAATTTCTGAGCGAAAGTTTTTGCCAACAATACCACATCGCCTGCCCGGTCGCGAAGCGGCGGCACATGGATTGGGAATACATTAAGACGATAATATAAATCCTGTCGAAAATAGCCCTTTTGCACCGAGCTCATCAGGTCGCGATTGGTCGTAGCAACGACCCGCACATCCACCTTAATGGTCTTGTTCCCCCCTACCCGCTCGAATTCGCGCTCCTGCAATACACGCAAAAGCTTAGCCTGCACCTTAGGCGAAATCTCGCTGATTTCGTCGAGCAATATCGTTCCCCCATCAGCCAATTCAAAGCGGCCTTCGCGACGTTGCATAGCACCGGTAAAGGATCCTTTTTCATGACCGAAGAATTCGCTCTCAATCAACGATTCCGAAATCGCAGCGCAATTCACTTTAATAAAAGGAGCGTTCTTTCGAGCACTACGACGATAAAGCTCGTTGGCAACCAACTCCTTACCCGTGCCGTTCTCGCCATTGATCAATACAGTCGCCTCGGTAGGAGCGACCTTTCCGACCATGCTGCGCAACTGTAAAATAGTCGGGCTCTTACCGATTAGCTCCGCCCCTTCCACGCTTTCCTGGGTGAAGAATTGGTTTACTTTCACTAACTGACGGTAATCCTTCGCCTTCTTCATCAAAACATCGATCTGAGATGATGAAAACGGTTTGATAACATAGTCAAAGGCGCCTGCCCGCATGCACTCGACTGCCGACTCGACCGTTCCGTTGCCCGTAATGATAATGACCAACGGGGGGTCCTGCATATTAGCGATGCGATCCAACAACTCCGTCCCGTTGCCATCCGGCAAATGAACATCCACGAACAAAAGATCGAACTCGTCCTTCAACAAGTGATCCTCCGCTTCCTTCAAAGTAGAAACGCTACAGACTGAAAGACGTTTTCGCCTCAGCTGCTCTTCGAGCGCTTTTCTGATAACGAGCTCATCATCGAGAATGAGTATTCTTTCCACAGTCATAAAATAGGAATTAGATTGCGGCGTTGATGGGTTGGCAAGTCACGGTATTCAGCTATTCAGTCTCGATAGAAATCAGGACTCGATCAATAAGCTAACCATTAAGAAGAAGATTGAAACAAAATCGAATAGCTAAATTGTAAAAATCAGCTCAAATACGCGTCCTTCAGCCTTTAACGACTCACTGTTTACTGGCGCGCGAGCCGCTTATAGCCCAATTTGACCTCCAACTACATGCTCAACGGCAAAACCATAATGATAACAGGCGGCACGGGTTCCTTCGGGAAACGATGCTGTCGAGAGATACTCACCCGCTTCAAGCCAGAAAAGGTGATCATCTTTTCACGCGACGAACTCAAACAATCCGAGATGGCGGCGAAAGCCGTTTTCTCTGGTGAACATATTCGTTTTTTCCTAGGCGACGTCCGAGACAAAGAACGTCTTTTGCGGGCAATGTCCGACGTGGACTACGTCATCCACGCCGCCGCTCTCAAGCAAGTGCCTGCAGCGGAATACAATCCTCACGAATTCATAAAGACCAACATCAATGGCGCAATGAACGTCGTTGATGCCGCTATCGCTACAGGCGTCAAACGTGTCATCGCTCTAAGCACTGACAAAGCGGTCAACCCGATCAATCTCTACGGAGCGACCAAACTCTGCTCGGACAAGATTTTCATCGCCGGCAACAGCTACAGCGGTAAAACTGGCACCCGTTTTTCAGTCGTTCGCTACGGCAACGTCATCGGAAGTCGCGGCTCCGTCATTCCCCTCTTTCTTAAACAAAAGCAAGACGGTCACCTCACGATCACCAAAAAGGAGATGACTCGGTTTATTATCTCGATCGACGATGGAGTCTATTTCGCTCTTCAATCGCTCAAAGACATGCAAGGCGGCGAAATTTTCATTCCCAAGTTGCCGAGTTGCTCTATCGGCGATCTCGCCGAAGCGATCGCTCCCGGTTGTCCCATAAAAATCATCGGTCTACGCCCAGGAGAAAAACTTCACGAAGCCTTGATCCCCGCAGACGAAGCGCATCACACGACTGAACAAGAAGCCCGCTTCGTTATCCACCCGTCTAGCTCATACTGGAAATACGACGCGAAAGCTTATAAAGGAACTCCTTGCCCCGAAGGCTACACCTACGACAGTTTTAACAATCCGGATAGCCTAAGCGTTGATGCCCTCAAGACATTAGTCGAAGCGTTCAAAAACTCGGTCCAAGACTAAACGAAACGCACGGATGAGCTTAATCAGCCGCATTAAGGATGTTTCCCAAGCGCCAATAATCGTCGCTGAACTCTCGGGAAATCATCACCAAGATTTCGATACAGCCAAACATCTCGTCGAACTAGCGGCAAAAAACGGAGCCGACGCCGTTAAGCTCCAAACCTATACAGCAGACTCGCTAACGCTTCCTTCGAGATCTCCGGAATTCATCGTCAATGGCGGATTATGGGACGGGAAGAGTCTTCACGAACTCTACCAAGAAGCCGCCACGCCTTACGAGTGGCATGCCCCACTAGCCGAGATCGCCAAACAAAACGGCATCCCATTATTCAGTACGCCTTTCGACGAAGCTGCTGTCAACTTTCTAGAATCCGAAATAAATCCGGAACTCTACAAAGTTTCCTCTTTCGAGCTGACCCATATCCCACTCCTCGAACGTATTGCCAAAACAGGCAAACCCGTCATAATGAGTACCGGTATGGCAAACGAAACGGAGATCGACCAAGCGGTCTCGACACTTCGGAAAAACGGATCCGTCGACCTAATCCTCCTCAAGTGCGTTAACGAGTATCCAAGTTCTCCAGACGGATTCAATCTCCGGTCAATGCTTACGCTCTCGGAAAAATTCGATTCCCTCGTTGGACTATCCGATCACACGCTTTCCCACGAAGTCGCTCTCGCGGCCACCGCTCTAGGAGCACGCCTAATAGAAAAGCACTTTACCGACGACCGTTCCGCTGGCGGCATTGACGCAGGGTTCTCAATGGAACCGACAGATCTCGAGCAGCTCGTCCAACAAGTCAAAATCGTTCACTCCTGCCTTGGTACCAAAGATATTCTAGAAACCCCGATTGACTCGGCTCAACGCCAGTTCAGACGATCCATCTACATTTCCAAAAATATCCAGCAAGGCGAACGCCTCACGTCCGAAAACCTAAAGATCATCCGCCCTAGCCTAGGTCTTCCTCCTAGTATATGGGGTCAGGTAATCGGAAAAAATGCCGCACGCGACCTAAAGGCCCATTCCCCTCTCAGCAACGGCGATTGGGAATAACGCCAAACGATCAACGCCAGAGAGACTCAATGCGACGCATTACCCTCTGCGTTCCCAACAAATCGATCTCCCCTAATTTATCTGCTTCGCCTGTCTCTAACATAGCGACAATCGATCGAATTGCCACAGCTAGTTCGATTGTTGAAATCGCCTCCTCTTTGCTTCGAACGATAGGTAGCGACCACATTTCCTCAATGCGTTTAGCGGACAGCTCCTGGTTATCCGCCACGCAGAGACCTACGAACGGTACCTTCAACGCTCCGAATTCGAACAACGAAGAACCGCAACCAATCACCCCGAACGAACAAGTTGCCAGCAGGCGGGCCATTTCAAAATCGTCCAACCCGACTTCCAATCGGTATTCGGAAAACGCAGACAATATAGTTCGAAGCTTATCCGCTTTCCGACCGTCGCCACAAACCACCATCGGCGCAAACGAACGATCATCCACCATTCGCAAAGCCTCCAATACATCAAATGTATAATCGTATGGATCCGTTCCTCCAATCATCACTAAAACAGGGATCAAACCACTCTTTTTTGGCCAATGATCTCCTGTCGGGTTTTCAAACCCTTCGCGAATCAAACAATACGATTCGCCCAATGCCGATTCGGCCGCTTCATACCCAGCGACACGCAGCCCCAATTCCGTGTTCACAACTAAATCGACCACTGCCATCGTTCGCTCACCCATGTCATCCGTTGCGACAAGTTTAGCATCCGGTAGAGTATCGACGAAAGAGCGGGCTGATTCGTAAAACGCATCCGGAAGATACATCTCATCTACAAAAACAACATCCGCCTCTAATCCCCTCGCGGAAATCGCATCGAAATCATACGGCTCAACTTGCTCGATTTCATCAAAAGCTGATTTTTGATCGGTCATCAGTTCCGCTGACTCGCTCGAAGTCCACAGCGCCGTTCTCCACCCCATTTTCTGGGCCCGTTTCATCAAGGCCGAACTCCGAGTAACATGACCCCAACCATGCTTCCCGCCAAAACGGCAAACCGTCGCAATCGTCTTCACTCGACTCATGAGTCTATCGATTCGCAAAATCGCTCGACGACCTCGATCACCCGCATCTGATCATCGACGCTCAAATCAGGAAAAAGCGGCAGGCTCAGGCAGCCTTCATAAAACGCTTCCGCTCCAGGTAATGCGTCATATCCCATCGACTTGTAGTAAGGATGTCGATACACCGGAATGTAATGAATCTGAACCCCAATACCATTCGCTTGAAAGAAATTATACGCTGCTCGTCTCAGTTCGGCGGAATGAAAACGCGTCACATACAAATGCCACGACGATCCTTCGTCCATCCGCGGACAATCGAATCCTCTTCTGAAAATCGGTGACGCAAAAGCTTCGCTATAACGCTGGGCGATTTCCCGACGGCGATCGATAAAACCAGCAAGACGCTTCAATTGACTATCGCCCAAGGCCGCCTGCAACTCGGTCATCCGGTAATTCATTCCCAGTTCCGTCTGCTCGTACGCCCAAGCTCCATCTCGCTCCATCAGCTCTGCCGAACGCTCAATGCCATGCGAACGCAACTTTCGTACGCGTCGCGCTAGCGTTTCATCATTGGTTAAAACGGCTCCACCCTCGCCCGCGCAAACGTGCTTGACCGGATGAAAGCTCAAAATCGCCGCATCGGAAAAGTCACAAGACCCGCTTCGAGCTCCGTCTCTCACCGCGCCAATACTATGGGCCGCATCCTCGACCACGTAAGCTCCGCATTCAGTCGCGTATTCTGCAATCTCCTTCAAATCCGGGACACTTCCCGTATATGATACCGGAGCGAAAAACTTTTTCGTTTTTTCTGCAGATGCGAATCCATCGACGATTTGCTTAAAATGCTCCGCATTCGCTAAACCTGTTTGAGGATCCACATCGCAGAAAGCGACATCGCCCCCGCAATATCGCGCCGCATTCGCAGTCGCCGAAAACGTAATGGCGGGAGAAATACAAACATCGCCTTCGCCCATTCCTAATCCCAGATAGGCTAGGTGCAAAGCTGCAGTTCCGCTCGAAACCGCCACTGCATAGCGAGCACCCGTGGCTTCCTTTAGCCCATCTTCAAAATAGCCCGCTCTCGGACCTTGTGTAATAAAATCCGATTTCAGCGCAGCAACCACTGCTTCGATATCCGAATCATCGATACTCTGACGCGCATAAGGAATCCGTTTTCGATTAGATACTGAATCTTCTTCCGACATCAGATTCAATAATTGGCTAAGCCTTATCTTTTAGAGTTCGTTTTGCCCCGCTTGCATTTCCAGCCGAGCCATAAGCCCTGCGCACTTGCGAAGCGGAATTCGATCGTTTCGAAAGTGTCTTAAACTCCGAACGGTTCTCTTTCATCAATTCCAGGACCAATGCATCATTATCTTTCTCGCATTCCTGCAATTTCTGAAGGCGACGATTGAACTCGTCCTTTTCCGTTGTTTCTAACGTATCCTGATCGTCTAAGCCTTGAAGCTCGCTCAATAATCGAGCCTTCTTCGCTTGAACAGTAGAGACCGCATCGAAATTTGCCTCTTTTAAGCAAAAGGTCTCTTTTTCGGTTAGCTCCTCATAGGCGCCAAGCAGAATAAAACGTTTACGCGTCTCGGTCATTGAATAGGCAAAGTTCATAAAATCCTAATCGGATTTTCGCGCAAGCTTGAGTCAATCTGAACGCCAGGCAAGCAAGGACATCCATTTACTCACCCTCAATTAGCGATTCAACCTTTTGCCCAAGCAAAAGAATCAAGCCCGCAAAGAAATACCAGATCCGACACCAGCTCCACGAGCGGGTCTCACGACTTCGGCCTTCTCTTTCTGCTTGGTCAGCATTTCACGCCAAGCGTCGCGAATATCGGTGAACAGCTCGATCACGACATCTACTGGCTCCTCTATTTTTTTGAAATTCGCCTCATTCAGCTTCATCACGTAGAAATCATAGAGACCATACATTTGATCCGTATATTCCGTGGCTTTGTCCATTCGCAAGGAGCGCTGTAGTTCGCCGAAAATATTCTGCGCCTTGATCAGATTGTTACTGATCATCTCATTGCGCTCTTTGAGCCCTTCGACTTGAAATCCTGCTTTCGCCCGTCGCATTGCATCCAACGCACCATCATAAAGCATCAAGATGAGGCGTTCAGGGCTGGCCGTGAGAATGGCGGCTTTCTTGTAAGAAGCGGCGTTGGAATTCATAGGTAAAATTTAATAGGCGTTCTAGGCCCAGCAATCTACTGGTTCTAGAGGTGATTACCTATTCATCATCGGCAAAAGGAACTATGAGTTTAGCGATCGAATCGACTATTTCCTTCGAAGGGAAATTTGGATCGTTAAGCAACTCCTTACCTTTCGCGACCATCTCAGGTCTAATCTCAGGATCCTTGCGCAACGCATCGAGCTTGCTGAACTCAACCTTTTCCGCAGAAGCACCAAGGGCTGGCTTCGAGTCAGCGGCGGCAGCATCAGCTGTTTTCGCATTCTGACGATTGGCCAGATTTTGAGTGTATAGATGAGTTGGGTTACTGTTATTGTTTATGTTCATGACTTTCGATCTCTGTAAGTTAAAATCAGGTTGATATGTTAATTTCTTATAAAACGGCTCTGTCCTGACGGTCTTTAACCTTTTTGTAAATTAATTGCGCGAAAAAGTGAATTTCCTACATATTTCGAAAAACGGCTGGGGCTATGCAGCACGGATTTCGTGTTATGAAGCGGAAATGCGATAATCGATTCGGTTTTGTAAAATTTGCGTGCCGCATTCGAGACTTCCGGATTGGACGAGTCGAAAATCTCGTCAGCCGCCCAGACCAATTTCCCGGTATCGCCATTCAATAGCTTTGCTCGAATTCCGATCCCCACTGGCTGGTAGGCTTTGAAATAACTAATATCCAATAAAAGCAATCCATCCACCGCGTACCGAGCGTGAAGTTTCTCCACGAGATGAACCGGCAGCACACCAATTGAAGAAAACCGTTCTTCGGCGAATAGCTCCTTCATCACTTCCGGTTCTACGGAAATCACTTCGAACAATCCAAGCTTGGCCAATTCTAAACGAATGTTCTCTTCTATTAGAGAGAGATCCATGTGATCGTACTCTCCCTTGAACATGGGAAGCACGGCTACGCGAGAGAGCTGACCGCTCAATTCGCCATCTTGGTAAACATTGGTAGTCTTCCGCTTTTTCCCGATCGTCGTATCATATTCCGAATTGACTCGGTGAATCGTTCCGCAGCCGGAAAATAATACGGCTATCGATAACGCCAGAAAAGTCAGGGGGTTCGCAAATTTAGGAATGCTTTTCATCTGTAGGAGGAGGCGTATCACGATTGCAAGGTCAAGCCGTCCAAGGCGGCGGACTGCGACTGGAGATTGGACTGCGCGTTCTCCATCGCGATGAAACTGGTTTCTAAAGCGCTTTGTGTAAACTCTAGACGACGCTCCATCTCTTCAATGCGCTCGTCGATCGATTCATTTCGATTCGCCAGAGTTGTCATTTGAACGTCTAGAATACCGTCGTCTCGAATGTAATTTTCGACGAATGCGTCCATTCTCGTCGAGAAGGACTCATCGGTATCTCCATCGCCATCGACGTCACCCATGAAAAATTGTTCAAGCGAATCCAGCTCGGTCGCCAGCGCCGAATCGAGGGCATCAGCGTCCTTGATTTCCAACTTCGAAGTACCATCGATAAAATCGATGCCCATATGCTCCAAGCGGAAAATCTCGCCTCCCAGATTTTCGATTTGATTGAACGCCAGAGCTCGAAGCTTGGTATCCAAATTATAAACTTCGCTGTTTCCAGAGAGGATGCTCGTTTTCACGTCATCGCCTTCAACCGTAATTTTGGTTTTCTCTAAAATGAAATCCTGAATGTCATTGTAGGAGGCGATGAACTTGTTGATCTGCTCCTTCAATGCTTCCGAATCGCGAGAAATACCAATCGTCTGGGTACCGGTTTCAGACGCTGTAATCGTCAAACCATTCACGCCATGGGAGCTTTCAGTGATCACGTTCGAGCGGCTTGAAATCATAGCTCCTCCGTCGATCGAAAATTCTAGATCCTTTCCTACAACCGCTCCCCCATCTAATCCGAGGGCAGCCATGATGCCATTGCCACTATCGATAACAGGCATCTCCAGAGCGCCCGTCTCTTGACTTACTATCCGAAACTGGTCTGCCGCGGAATCATAAGTCATGTTCACGTTAGCAGCGGAATCATTCACCCGCCCCATCAACGTTCCCATACTTTCCGTATCCGCATCGAAGCTAATCGCTACACCACTTATGGTGATCGTGCCCGTTCCCGTAATTGGAGAACCGCCGCCGATACCGCTAGTGGCAATCGAATTACTCAAATCCACAACGCCAAGCGTTCCGGTACTTGAAACCGAAGACGAACCGCCACCGGCGTCGATCACTTCGATTTGATCAAGTTTGAGAATCGATAGAAAATTGCTTGAATCTGCAGTGTCTCCCAGCTCGAGCTCTCCTGAAGAACTGCTCAAAGTCACCTTGTCGGATACGTTATCGTATGACGCCGATACCACTCCACTGGTAGCGATCGAAATCGAGTCGAAGACATCTTGCAGCGTATCCGTCTCCTGAATGGTGATCTCCTGCCCATTAATCGTAACCGTGCCTTCATTTATATCCTGAGCGAAGCTCAAATTCGAAAGCACCGTCGCTACAGAACCCAAAGTTCCACCAACATCGGTCGATCCGCTTCGTCTCGATGTGGTCGCCAGCTGAGTTACGCTAACCTCATAAGTGCCCTCGACCGACGAAGTTCCCGCTTTCGCAGTGATTGCTAGGTCTTCATCGGAAAGAGAAGTCGATTTCGAGTTAAACAAATCGCTGCTATCAAAGCCGCCAACCGTGCTCTTCAACCCTTCCATCTTGGTTTCAAGCAGTTCCAAGGCATCTCGGGTATCGTTATTCTTCCCTTGATCCGCCCGAAGGCGCTGCTGCGGAATACGCTCCGCCGCCATCAACTGATCGATCATTGACCGCCAATCGAAGCCACTCGCTAACCCTGCTAATTGAAATTGCATAAAAAAACCGTGTCTAGACCATTCCTGATTCGGTCCACTAATGAGTAACTTTAACCTAAAATCGAAATTAAACCGAAATATCCTCTATTGTCACTGAGCGCTTTACTCTATGGATCACCGTAAAACTACTAGATCATTTCCGTATCTAATTGATTAGCAGATAGAAACGAAAAGGCGCCTTCCGCAATCGCCCAGAAATATTCCAAAGAATCCTCCCCCTCCCGGGCTAAAGCATCCTCAATCGCATTTACTCGCTGTAATCCTCGGGCATACAAGGTCAATTCGTACTTCAGAGACCCGTCATTCAACACTTGATGCAAATTCGAATCCGACTCGAAAAGCGCATCGAGTTCGCCGCGAATGGTTCGGCCCTCATCAATCTGCGGTTGCTCAAAAATGCCCTTCCCATTGATCCCGGTTTCCAGAACCAAAGCTCCTTTCAAAGCCAACGCGCAAACCTGCCGCCCAAAATTCGACATTCGCTCTAACTCGCCATCCAAACCAAGCGAACGCTTCTTCGCTTCTTTTAGCAATTGCGACGCTCGATCGATTCCAGTTTTCCAAGAAACCGTCTCCTCTCGAGCCAATCCTTCGGAAACTTCCTCCAATCGAACAAACGGAATCCCTTCGATCCGAGCTCCAAAATGCGAAGTGTTCACAAGCTCCAACTTCAAGCCACGTTCCTTTGCCAGCTGCTCGAACGTCTTTAAATAGACGAATAACTTCTCCTCGACCGGAACCCGATCAATCGTATTGCCTGGCATCAACCGACAATTATCTATCGCCACCTTATTTCCATACAGGTCCGAATAGAACGAGTCTGCCGCATGCAGCTGACCATCGGTTTTTGCCGCCAAGTCCTGCCCGACGAAAAAGATCCGCGAACAGCCGAAAATTTCCGCTACATCGAAGATGCACGCCGATACCGTTCCCATTTCGAGAATTTGCGACCCAAACTCCAGTCCCAATCTGAGGCGTACGTTTGAAGCCAACAAGTTGTTTTGCGACCAAGTAAACGTCCTCCCCTCAAAACGCCGCACCACATTCGGGCAAACGATGAATGGACAAATCAATCGCGTTTCATCGCACGCCACACCCTCGAATCCCTTATCCGTGTATTGGTATGGGTCGGCAGCGAGAACGAAGTGCGGCGTGATACCTGCATTTCGCAAAGCCCGATACGACGAGTTCACCGCGACGACAATACACCGCTCGAGATTCTCTTCGATGAAACCAATAGACTCGTCCAGCGACGGTCCCGCCGAAACCAAAATAATCGAACAGCCGCAAAAAGCATCCTTCAACTCACCGATGTCAGGCGCTGCAATCAACGATGGCAGGTTCGCAAATGTGTTCTTCTGCCATTTCCCCGACGCCGTCACATTCGTGCCGAATAACTTCCGCCAATAATCAAAACTCCGGGCGAATTCCGCGAAAAACGCGCCATAGTACTCAGGCGCTCTATTATATATAGGAGCAAAGATCAGCGGGCTCGCATCCTGAACTTCCAAAGTCGGCAACCGCGATAACGACTCGAAACAGTCTTGATCCAACTCGCCAAGCCCCAGGAAAAACCTCGGGTCCTCCAGCAATCCAACTAAGCCTTCCGACTCTTCGACAATCGCTCGAAATACCGCCACCTTTTCCTCCACGCAAAACACGTAAGCCCCTTGCGGCAATCGATCCAACAATGCGCGAACATGACTGCCGTCGCCAAACCCAGTCAACGCCACCACCGAATTCGGTTTCAATTCGACCCCATCAAGCCAACGCTGCACAAGCGCTTCCCAATTGCTGGAAAAGCCAGTCAATGCTCGGACCGCATCAACGTCTCCTCCCAAAGGCTCAGCGTTTTCGATTCTCGCAAGCACGCGAGGAAAACGCTTCCTCAAAACAGTTCTAAACCGTTTCGACAAACTCATTTCTGAGCTCCCTTTTCCAAGCTCGGTCCGACATCATCCTTCAGAACGCGAAACGCCTCCCGAATTCCCGCGAGTACTTTACCGTTCGCCACATCCGAAAAAACGACGCAATCCCCAGCCTCAAACGCATCCATTAACGATCCCAGTCCAGCATTCAAATTTTCCGAAGCAATCCCCAACTCACCACTCCACTCTGCGTCGCAACCATTCGCATACTCGACCAACACGCTTAGGCTTTGCACTAACGGCTGCGTCGCGCCCAAAAGTTCAAGTCCTTCATTCTGAAAAACTAACCACGGCCGACTCAGCACTTGATGCGTGCAAGCGTCCCACTGTTTCTCAAGAACCGGTTGCTGCCCCAAGAGCTCCGCTACAATCTGAGCGACCTTGTCTTCTCGGCTGATCGAAAACGCTTCGATTTTCCGATACGTCTTCGAATCCGATTCTCCCGAGGGCGCCCAATCCTCGCCATCGACCACCATGCGTTCGAGCAATAATCCCGACTGTCCAAGAAATTGCTCCAGCAAAGACCACACTTCAATTGCCGTCGCTGGCGCAGGTCCCTGAAAATCCACATTTTCGCCGTTTAAGGTGACCTCGCTCATAATCTGAATCAAAGAATCACCTTCAATTGAGATTCGCCAAGCGTTAAAGTACCCGAACTCAGAATACGGCAACGCAATCCGCCGCGCCCTTTCAACAACGACTCCGCCCCTGGACCCAACGCTTCGTTCATCCAATAACAAGGCGAGCACTCCTCGCTTCCGAAAAACTCCACGCCGTTTATCTCAAAATGCTTTCCGATCAAATCATTTAAACCTACCCCTGATACGATCACATTTCGTCGCAACTGAGACAGTTCGAAATCCTCAAGCCCAAGTTTTTCCTCAACCGCGTCTGCAACCGACAAATCGAAAAATGTCATCTGACCTTTGAAATCATCCCTATAGTCAAAGAAGCGATCGCCCTCTAAGCCGCGACCAGCTACGCATTCGACCGAATCGACACTTTGAGAGCCGTGGTCCAACCGTTCCTTGCCATGCCGACCGTTGAAGTCGTGACCAGGCGAAATGAAAATTCGCAAAATTTCTAAGTTAAGCATCGCGTTAGATGTTCTCGGGCTATCGTGCCAAACGTTTCCGAGCCGCTTCAACATCCTCAAAGGTATTCACGCTCGCAAGCAATTGCGGTTCGCTAAGCGCAATTAGCTCCACATCCGCGTTTTCTAGAAAACGTCTCAAACTAAAATTCCCACTTCCAAGCCACTCTTCAAGAACCGGCAGACAAGCCGCTTCGTACACGGCGCACATCGGTTCAGGTTTTCCGTCACCCGCGATGAAGCAGGTCGCCAGTTTTTCTGAATTTCGAAGACTCAGAAGTTTCAACAAAGATGCCGCATCAAGCAAAGGCATGTCGCACGCGACAACTAAAACCGCACGCCCCTCGGCATGTTCCAACCCGCCAAGCACGCCAGCCGCCGGCCCCGCAAGCCCTTCAGTATCCAAAATCAATGCAGCATCGAAACGCGAAGACCGTTCCTCAAACTGCGAACTGCGACACGAAATGGCCAAGCTATCGCAGAACGCATCCAGCAAACTCAGCATATAATCCAATTGGTTCGTCCCTTCATGAAACGATAGCTGCGCCTTGTCTTGGCCAAGCCTTCGACTCTTTCCTCCTGATAATACCATTCCCAGGATCGATCGCTTCATGAATCACTAGCCTAAGTATATCTGAAAAGACGCAAGCCTCGAAGGTTTCCAACCAAAACCAACAATTCAAAAACCGACATGAGTAATCCACTCCATAGGGCAATGAGCGCTTTCAGCAAAAAAAGGGCGCTTTCCTCTAAAGTTATCCATAGAGGGCCGATACTAGAGGGGTAACCAAAAGTTATTCGTGCAGTTGACACGATTCAAAAACAACTCGTAGCGACAAGGACGTCGCGGAAATTAAAACAAGGAAGTTATCATGTCAGTAGTAATTAATACTAATAGCGCAGCTACGCTTGCGTCTAACAATCTAGCATCAAGTAATGCTATGCTCCAGAAAAGCCTTGCGAGGCTTTCTAGTGGAAAGAAAATCGTAGACCCTTCGGATGATGCCGGTGGACTTGCGGTTTCCATGAAATTGACTGCAACGATTAATCGTACCAAAGCAGTACATACAAACATTGCCAACTCGCTCTCATTCTTGCAAACGCAAGACGGTTCATACCAAACCGCAGCACAGGTAATGAACAGAATCTCGGAACTAAAGATTCTATCAAATGACGTCACTAAAAACGCTAGTGACAACGACAACTACAATTCGGAATTTACCGCTCTGAAAGCTCAGCTTACGTCGATATCCGACGAGACTTTCAATGGTGTATCCCTTTTCACATCGGCCGCCGCATCAACCACACTTTCAGTTATTACAACTGAATCAGGAAGCACAACCGTTGAGATCAATCAAGGGAACCTTTCCTCCGATCTTTCTACAATTGTCGGTGCCACAAATCTAGCAGCCGTTACAATCGCCGATGTCGGGACAGCCATTGAAGCAATCGCTACACTACGTTCTGAAAATGGAGCGCAGGCTAACCGACTCGCCTTCGCCTCGGACATGCTTGTAATCAACCAGCAGAATCTCGAGTCAGCGAACAGTCGCATCATGGATGTAGACGTTGCTGAAGAATCGACCCGCCTCGCCAAGTACAATATACTTGTCCAAGCAGGATCATCGATGCTTTCGCAAGCCAACGCATCCTCTCAAGTAGCTCTCAAGCTTCTCGGATAATAGAAAACTAAAAAAGAAACTCCCGCGTCTTCACGGAGAAGCTATGCCCACACGCTAAGAATCAACGGAGAAACTATATCCACACATCAAGCACAATCAGATAAAAAACCAATTATATATCAACTACCTGAATACATAAAAATATCAAAGAACGCACATAGACCACCCAGTGAAAACTTAGACAGCGCTAAAGGTCCCTAGAGAGGAATCAAATAGCAGTGATCCTAAAAACAGAATAAAGCTCTACGCAATACAACGAAGAAGAAATGCGCCCGACATTACAGCGCTCAAGAACACCTTTTTCCGAGCAATAAGCTCAAAGACAAAAATAGTACGATTTTATAGATACAACAATTTCAAACAGTCCAAACAAATATACCGGATTGTTAGAACATCTTCCAAGGACGGAAGTAAGCGTTGCCTGACGCAAACTCACAGGTATGCCGCGCCACGACTGGCGCAACAACATCAAGGACGATAATAATATGCCAGTTACAATAAATACAAACTCAGCGGCTACAGTCGCTAAAAATAACCTCAACAGCAGCAATGCTATGCTGCAAAAGAGCCTCAACCGCCTATCCAGCGGTATGAAGATCGTGAACCCATCCGACGACGCCGGTGGACTAGCTGTATCGATGAAATTATCTGCCGCAATTAAGCGTACCGAAGCGGTCAATACAAATTTAGCAAACGCCCAATCATTCCTGCAAACGCAGGACGGTGCCCTCTCCACGGCTGGAAAAGTCCTGGACCGAATGTCCGAACTCAAGACGATGTCTACCGACGTCACTAAGAACTCGACTGACATCGCCAACTACGACACCGAATTCACGGCCCTAAAAGCCCAGCTTAATTCGCTTTCGTCCGAGAAATTTAACGGCGTCTCCCTCTTCACGTCGGCAGCTTCAGCGACCACTCTCGCAGTAGGCACAACCGAAGACGGAAGCACTTCTGTAAACATTGACCAGGCCACTCTAGCCAACGCTGTAGCCAATGCCACCGGTGCCGCTAACCTCTCAGCTCTAAGCCAAGCAAACGCCAAAATAGCCATCGAAGACGTTGCTACGCTTCGAGCATCCAATGGAGCGCAAGCCAGTCAGATGAACTTCGCCTCGGACATGCTGACCATCAACAAGCAGAATCTCGAAGCCGCAAATAGTCGCATCATGGACGTAGACGTCGCCAGCGAGTCTACCCAATTAGCGCGAGCAAACATTCTCGTCCAAGCGGGTTCATCAATGCTCGGGCAAGCCAACTCTTCGAGCCAAGTAGCTCTCAAACTAATTTCGTAACCCACCAAAACTAAAAATTTCATATAAACAGATTCATATTCGCAGCGTCCGAGCCCAAATACTGGATACTGCACAAAACTTTCCAAGGACGGAAGTAAGCGTTGTCTGACGCAAACCCATCAGACGATCTACGGCGATTCTGCCGCACCCAAATCAAGGAAGATATACCATGTCAGTTACAATAAATACAAATTCCGCGGCAACAGTCGCTTCGAACAACCTCAATAGCAGCAACGCAATGCTGCAGAAGAGCCTCAACCGCCTATCGAGTGGTATGAAGATAGTGAACCCATCCGACGACGCCGGCGGACTAGCGGTATCGATGAAATTGTCCGCCGCCATCAAGCGTACCGAAGCGGTCAATACAAATTTAGCAAACGCTCAATCCTTCCTACAGACGCAAGACGGAGCCCTCTCTACGGCTGGAAAAGTCCTGGACCGAATGTCCGAGCTCAAGACGATGTCTACCGACGTCACCAAGAATTCGACCGACATCGCCAACTACGACACCGAGTTCACGGCACTAAAAGCCCAGCTCACATCATTGTCAGCTGAGAAGTTTAACGGCGTATCGCTCTTCACATCCGCTGCTTCCGCAACCACTTTAGCCGTAGGCACGACAGAAGACGGAGCGACTACTGTAAACATTGACCAAGCAGCTCTCGCCAACGCAGTTACGAATGCAACCGGCGCAGCCAACTTAGCAGCCCTAAGCCAAGCGAACGCGAAAACAGCTATCGAAGACGTAGCTACGCTTCGAGCATCCAATGGGGCGCAGGCCAGCCAGATGAGCTTCGCTTCGGATATGCTGACCATCAACAAGCAGAATCTAGAAGCCGCAAATAGCCGCATCATGGACGTGGACGTCGCCAGCGAATCCACCCAGCTAGCTCGGGCAAACATCCTTGTTCAAGCAGGTTCCTCAATGCTCGGACAAGCCAACGCTTCGAGTCAAATAGCTCTCAAACTAATTTCATAAACCAAAAACTCTCATAACTCAAAATAACGAAACCATCTACATCAGCCGGACTCGGTCTGTCGGGTTCGATTAAAAACCTTCCACGGACGGAAGGAAAGCTTCGCCTGGAGCTAATTCCTCAGGCGCGTAACGGCGCGATTGCCGCATCAAAATCAAGGAAGATATACAATGTCAGTTACTATAAATACCAACTCGGCGGCAACAGTCGCTAAAAA
>JBNMOQ010000011.1:0-43599 GCA_051275055.1 Candidatus Pelagisphaera sp. | reverse complement strand
GACGTCCCTGCGTGCCGCCTAAGATGATCAAACCGATGCGGCACGCCGGGACGTCGTTGCCCTACCTTTACGATTCCGAAAGGTCCTTCAACGCACCCGCCAACAATTCGTAATGCGACAGCTCGTTGTAGACCTGAGCCGAAAAACGAACGATATGACTAGAGTGACTAGGCCATGCGAAAAGCGGAAGCTCAATGTCATACCGTTCAATCAAAGCCTCTTGCCAGGCGGATTGGTATTTAAGCGACTGATACGGTTTGGCCAAGCTCGGACTCGCAAGCGGAATCGAAGCGAGTGAACCAATCATACTATCCGGTGAAGGCAGTGAAATATCGAGCGTTTCACAAACCACATTGCGCCCTGCAAGAGCCAAACCACGGTTACTCTCCATGATTTCCGCCCAACCGCCAGGGAGCAATCCACCCATATACTCAATCGCATAGGGAACGCTTAGAACTGCAGACGGATCGCGCGTGCCCATCCAACCAAATTCGATTTGCATTCGCGAACGATCAGTCCGAGGAGAATTCGCTCCATGACTAATCGTAAGCGGGCGAATAGCAGATTGCTTATCGCTACGGACATGCAGGAATCCTGCGGTCTTCGGGGCGCAAAGCCATTTGTGACAATTGCCCGTGTAATAAGCGGCCCCAAGAACGTCTAAATCCAAGGCAATCATCCCAGGCGCATGAGCGCCGTCTACCAGAGTATCGATCCCCCGCTCCGCCAATGCATCAATGATTCGCTTGATCGGCAGAACCAGTCCAGTCTGGCTCGTCACATGGTCGATCAGAAGCAAGCGCGTTTTGTCGGTTACCCGAGCCATCACCGCTTCGTAAATCGCATCCTCTGATTCGATCGGAAACGGGAAGTCGATCGTCAGTACCTTCGCACCGCGCTTTTCGCCTGCATAGTGAATCGCATTGCTGCACGCATTGTATTCGTGATTGGATACAAGAAGCTCGTCTCCTGGTTCGAATGGCAATGAGCGCAAAACTGTATTCACTCCTTCAGTTGCATTAGAAACAAATACCAGGTCATCGCCATCGGCTCCCACAAAGTTCCCCAGCGCCGCCCGTGCCTCATCGAGCAATGGCTCGAAATCGCGTTGATAGAACTTCACCGGCTGCAACTCCAAGCGCCTCCTAATCTCATTTTGATATTCCAGTACCGCGAGAGGACAACTGCCAAATGAACCGTGATTCAAGAAAACGGTTTCGGGATCCAAAGCAAACAACGCTGGATCAACTGCAGGGAGATCAATCATGATTGATAGTGACTCACGCGAAGACGCAAAGACGCAAAGTTTTTAAGAACTCGATGAAGATTTTACTTAGATCCTGTTTAATAAGTTAGTTTTATTCGATAAGATCAATTGCAGGACGGGTCGCTGACCCGTCAAAAACAAGAATGTCGCCTCAGCGAGTCGACCCACATAAGAAACCCTTACAGATTAGATACGAGACGAAACGACCTATTAAACAGCGACCTTGCGTGAGGCCTTTTATTTTGACTCCGCCTCAGGCGCCTTTTGATAAAAGCAGCCAATACCGGTTAGCGCCAAAGTAATCGCAACGACAAAGTTAATGAGCGAAAGAAACTGCCACTGCCAATATTGAGCTACAGATACTCCCAAAGTAGCTCCCATAAAGATAGCCGTCGTATGCCACGGTATCAGATTTTCAATCATCGTGCCGGAATCCTCGAGCGAACGCGAAAGCACTTTGCGAGGGATTCCTTTTCGATCGTAGTTTTTGTGAAACGCTTCGCCTACGATGAAGCTGGCAGCCATTTGATTCGAAGTGAAAGCGTTGATGAATGACGTCGACGCTAGGGTCGCCAGGATAGTTGCTCCTCTCGATTTCGCAAAACCGAATACGCGATCCACGAGAATCGGCATCGCATCGATCCTATCGATCGCTCCTACGTAAATGAATACGATTATCGAAATGACGACAGGTTCGCTAAGCTCATACAGCCCACCGCGATTGAACAATGTTATCAGATCTTCGGGGATGCTCGTCATCCAAACTGCCATGGACGTATCGTAGCCCTTGTAGAGCGACTGAACGACATCAGCCGCCGTCGTCTGTTGGAAGATGAATGCTAGGATACAAGCGGAAAAAGAAGAGGTTACCAAAACCGGTAGAGTCGCTTTGCGCTTAATCGAACCGTAGAGCACGATCGCGACCGGAATCAACAAGAGAACATTGAAATTAAACATGGCCCCAATCCCATCAAGAATGACTTGAGTTTGGGCAACCGCTTCGACTCCGCTAGCATCGACCGGATACACGAATCCCAGAACGAAATAAATTATAGTGGTCAAAAATGCCGACGGCATCGTCGTATACATCATGGACTGAATGTGATCCCACAAGGGCACCTCCGCCGCGAGCGCCGCCACATTCGTCGTATCTGAAAGCGGCGACATTTTATCACCGAAAAACGCGCCGCCAATTATCGCCCCGGCAGTGATCGCCAGGTCCGCGTTGATCGTTGCTGCCACGCCAATCAAAACGATTCCCACCGTTCCGACCGATCCCCAGGAAGTCCCCGTACACGTAGAAAAAACTGAGGCGACCAGAAAGGAAATCACGTAAATGTATCCAGGATGGATGATCTTAATACCGTAGTAGATCATCATCGGAATCGTGCCCGAGACGATCCAGCTACCGATAATCATTCCGATCGTAAACAGAATGAGGATCGTCGGAAAGGCCTTGGCCAGCTTCTTGACGATTGAGTCCTGTACTTCCTCCCATGAAAAGCCTAACCACGTGAGCTGAGCTATCGCGATGACCGCTGCGGTCAAGAAGACGATCTCTAACGGAAACGCCTCCTTCCCCTCCTGAAACAAGGGACGGATAATCAGACCATAAACAAGGATAACAACCAATCCCAGAACCGGAAACAGGGCTTGGAGAAAGGTAACTTTTTTCGAAGGGGTATTCGACATAAGGCAGGAGGTATAGGGTGCCCGATCCAAGAAGCACAGCTTTATTTGGCAAGGTTACGAATCAATCGAAATCACGACTGATCCGATTCGCTGCTCGGTCTCCACTCTCCGGTGCGCCTCGGCGGCTTGCTCCATCGGATAGACCTTATCAACGACCGACCCTACCTTTCCCGCTTCTATCAGCAACTTGAGAGCAAACAGTTCCTCCTCATCTTCGGCGGCGAATGCAACGGTCGCTGTCTTATCAGTAAATTTTGAAGTAAGAACCGACCTAAACATATCGGATACCTTCGGATTCGCCGTGACGTAGTGTCCTTTCGGTTTGAGCGCTTTGATACAATCTGAATACGAGCTTCGCGCGACCATGTTAAAAACCACGTCATAGGTCTTACCGTTTTTCGCAAAATCCTCCTTTGCGTAATCGATGAAATAGTCCGCTCCGATATTGCGCAGCATCGATTCCTTGATCGCGCTATCGACAACCGTCACTTCAAGCCCTCCCGCTTTGGCTAATTGCACTCCAAATGTCCCGATACTCCCGCCCGCGCCGATTATGAGAATACTTTCCCCTTTCTTAGGCTTCGCTTTTGTCAAGAAGTGTATCGCGTTCAGTCCGCCAAGAGGAACCGCAGCAGCCTCGGCAAAGGTCATATTACTTGGCTTCGGAACGATCGTGTAGTTGTCAGGCAAACACAGATACTCGCCATAAGCGCCCATCCGAAGCTGAGCAGCGCCAAAAACCGCATCGCCTTTCTTGAATTTCGATACGTCCTTGCCAACCGATTCGATTTTCCCAGAAAAATACCCGCCAAGCACGGGCCTCCTGGGTTTTCGAATTCCCATCGCGATTCGCAAGGGCAGCCAAAACCATTTTACGGGAAAGTTAAAACTCCGCAGCTCGCAGTCGGCCTTGGTTGCTTCTGCGGCGTGGACTCTAATTAAGACCTCGTCGTCTTTGGGTACGGGTGTTTCGACATCTTCGACCCGTAGGACTTCGGGCGGTCCGTAATTTCTGTATACAACTGCTTTCATCGGTTTGGATTCATTAGCACTGCCCTACTGATGAGATTTACTCCACACGTCTGAAGATCGGTATGAATATTGAAACAGCGCGTAGAATCCAGGAACAAGGATCAGTGTGATTATAATCACCTTACCTGCACTGACAAAGGCTGAGCCAAATGCCAAATAAAAGGAGAAGGCGAGACTCACGACCAAGGTAAGACCAATGATCGCGTGAGCGGTCCTCCAAAACCAAACGTGAAGCGCAGCGGTACGGCGGAGCCAACAGAAGATGCCCACCCCAACAAGGGTAGCTCCAATAGGCGCCCCGAACTGACTCCAAAATCCACCGGATTCTTTAGCGATTCGCTCGATCATACGACCGTATCCCATGATCAAAAAAATTGAGACATACACCCACCATTGCCAGTTATTCTTCATTCGATTTCCCTCGACCACCATAGATCAGGCAATGCCTGCTGATACCGCTATTCAATTACAAGATCAATCGTAGATCCGGCATCTCTCTACCCCTCAGCTAGCTCCTTCATGCTACGAATATCGAGCTTCCCCGATCCAAGCAAAGGAAGCGTCTCTACCTGTATCCAGTCTTTGGATTTAGGCTTCCATAGATTGGGAATATCCAGGTTCTTGAGAACCTCGAGTACCTCTTCTTCGCTTTGATTGAGCGCCGTATGGATCACGCATAGCTTCTCTCCTTTTCGATCGTCGGCCACAGCAACCACCGAGAGCGCATCGGGGCCAACGTTCAACGCCTCTTGCAACGCCGTTTCTACAGCCCCGTGAGAAATCATCTCGCCGCCAAGTTTGCTAAAGCGAGACAAACGTCCAGTGATGGCGAAGAAAGCATCGTTGTCCATGAAACCGATATCGCCCGTATCGTACCAACCGTCATGAATGACGCTTGCTGTCAGTTCCTCTTTATTCAAATAGCCGCGCATAACGTTGGGGCCTTTCACGTAAATGAGGCCTTCCTCTCCCGGAGCCAACGTTTCTCGCGAATCCGGGTGAACGATCTTCATAGCCATTCCGGGAAGCACTCGCCCCAACCGCTCTTCGCGGTTCCCCGTTTCTTCCAAGTTATCAATCGTCACATTGGGCAAGCTGACCGCGCATACCGGCGAGAGTTCGGTGGCCCCGTAACCTTCAAGCGGCTGAATGCTAAAACGCTTTTCGAACATTGCCGCAATTCGAGGCTGCAGCTTTTCGGCCCCAGTGAATGCGTAGCGAAGACTGGCGAATTGCTCGGGTTTTATTTTCCGGACATAGGCCACGAGAAAGCTTGGAGTCGTTAAAAGCATCGAAGCCTTATACTTCTCTGCGATTTTTCCAATTGTTTCAGCTTCCAGAGGATTGGTATGGCAAATCGTCTTTATGCCGGAAAGCAGCGGGAACCAAAAGAGCACCGTGTAACCGAAAGAATGGAAAAACGGCAGCGTCGCCAAAATCACATCGTCTCGCTTCAAATTGATAACGGCCCGAAAGGACTCCATATTGGACTGCAAGTTATGATGACTAAGCATCACGCCTTTGGGTTCAGCAGTCGATCCGCTTGAGAAAAGAACTGTCGCGATATCGTCAGGAGCCACCCGTTTCCCTCCCAGCAACATTCGAACTGGAGAGAGACGCGCCTTGAGGAAAGCTCGGAATTTCTCGCCTGCTCCGATCGATGCCATGAGGTCCTCCATGTAGAGCACGTTTTGAGGCAATGGTAGCTCGGGCAAACGCTCCAGAAATTTGCGGGAAGTCAAAATCGTTTCGATTTCACACTGCTTCTGAGCTGATCCAAAACTCGCTGCCGGCGCCGTGTAGTTCAAGTTCACGCCACGCCGACCATCTAAGGTCGTCGCGAGATTAGCCATAGCAGAGGCCGAACCGGTGGGAAGTAATATGCCGATGGACTGTTCCGATTTCGGCGTTAACGAACGGATACGATTTCTTAATATCAAACTCGCGATAAGAAGTTCGCCATATTTCAGTTCCCGTCCGCTACTATCGGCAATCGCGAGTCTCCCCCAATTGCGTCGAGCGGAATCTATAAATGCATGACCCAGACCCTTGCGGCGTTCCTTAACGAGTTCGAAAGAATCGACTGACAGTTCGCTAACCGCTTGCTGAACTTCAAATGTCGTCGCAGTTGAAGCGAGAGGCGTTCCATAGTGAACGCTCACCGGATAGCGAAAATCGTGGAAAAGCCAGATCTTTGGCAATCCTTTATAGTAGCTAGAAACGCTGCCCCAGGCTCCGCCGATGTAGACAGGTATGATCGGATGCTCCGTCCCCTTTACAATACGCTCGAAGCCCTGCTTGAACGGTCGCATCATTCCGGTCCTGCTCAAAGTGCCTTCGGCGAAAACACAAACCAGATACCCTTCATCGAGGGCCTCCCTTGCCGTATACATAGATTTGAGAAGCTTCTTAGGATTGTCGGCTTCATGTATGAGAATGACATTCGCAATCCGGCACATACGACGAGTGAACCAATTCGCGTTCTCGAAGAAGCCACGCGACATGAGCATCCGAATACGTCGTTGCTGACTCGATATAACCAGTATCGCGTCCATCAGGCTGACATGATTGCACACCAACAGCGCAGGCCCAAAAGGAGGTAATTGATCGACCCCTCGAACATGAAACTTATAGCAAAACCGCGTCAATAACATGCAGACGAATTTGACGAAAAAGTCAGGCAGCACCCAGAGACTTAATACGGCGAGCGCAATAATTCCAACCGAAAGAACAAGAAACCCATTCTGCGCCGTAAGTTCAAGAAGCGTAGAGTTCACGAAGATGAGACCGCTAGCAAACAGGATACCGATCCAAGTCAGAAATCCATTCGCAGCTTGGATTGAACCGACTCGATCTTTGGGACTGCGGTATTGGATGAAAGCGTTTAGCGGTACGATATAAAGGCCTCCCGCGAATCCGAGGATCGCCATGCCAAATGCGGCGACCGTCGAATTCCCCTGCTCAATCGTTCCCAATACTAGAAGACAAATCCCCATTAGCATCGACCCGATCGGCACGATTCCCCATTCGATCGATCTACCGCTCAGCCACCCCGCGGTTGTCGATCCGACACCAATTCCAATAGCGGTCAGCAAAAAGAGACGCGTAGCCTCCTCCGGTTTCATTCCCAAATGCTGTTCCCCGAAATCGATGATATTAAGCTGAATATACGCGGCACAGAGATTGAATATCGCAAGAGCCAGTACTGCCAAAGTCAGGAATCCATCCTTTCGCATCTCCAACAAGGTTTTGAATACAGAACCAAATCCATTGAGACTCAATTCACGATCAGGATGAGCAGGACTCGGCCCGATTTTCAATGACGCAGCAAACCCAAGTGCAGAAATCGCTAAGCACACTGTCGCGGCCACTCCAAATCGTCCGTCCGCCCAAAGACTCAATTCCGGAGCCAATACGGTTCCGCTGATAATCGCCAAGAATGTGAAAAGCTGAATCGACCCATTAGCCTTGGAGAGCTTTTCGATGGGAACTTGCTCAGGGATTATGCCATATTTCGAGGGACCGAAAAACGCGCTTTGGGCCGACATCAAAAACATCGTGCAATACAGCATCGGACCGCTTTGCAACAAGAGCGCAGTGACTCCAAAGGCCATTACTCCGAATTCCGCCGCCTTGAGCTTAACGATCATTTCCCGTTTGCTAAACCGATCCGCAAAATTGCCGGCGATTGGAACAATCAAAAGAAACGGTACAGCGAATACCAGACCGACCGACGCAAGAATATTGGCTGACGCCGAATCTCCTTTCCAGGCAATGAGCGCGTAGATCATGAGAAGCTTGAACACATTATCGTTCATTGCTCCCCCGAATTGAGTCGCATTAAGCCACCAGAAGGATTTCGGGAGTGAGTTAGATTTCATAGGGGATATCAGACATCTACCAAGTAACGCGCATTTTGCACGCCAAATGGATCAGGCAGGGTAAGGACGTCCCGGCCTGCCGCATCGGTTTGATCTTCTAACGCGGCAGGCCGGGACGTCGTTGCCCTACCCAAAGACTTAAAACTACTTTCGATCCTAGCCCATGAAACTTCGATAATCAACCCTCCGGATTTCGAGACGTCGTGGCCCTACCAAATTTAGTTGATCGGGGTTCATCACTCGATCAAGGCGTCCACCAATTATCGAGCATAGTTCTAAGAGCCGCCTTTATCGACTGATATTGAGGGTCGCTTGCCAAGTTTTTTGTTTCCTCAGGATCAACGCTCAAATCAAATAAACCTACTGTATCCAAATAATCGCCCCAAGCTTCCTCGGAACTCGGAATGATTAGTTTATAGTTTCCTTGTCGCACCCATCGATAGGCGACGTCAGTGCTCGGGTCAGCCAACCCGGTAGCATCTCCAGGATATATTTCTCCAAATATGGCTCGGTCGACTGGCAAAGGTTTGTGCGTAATCGCATTTTCGAGCAAATTCAGTCCTGGCGTAGATGACTCAGCCCCGATACCCGCAGCAGCCAGAACAGTAGGATAAATATCGATACTGGAAACCCACGCTTCTCGCCGACCGGGAGATATTCGCGCATCCCACCGTAAAAGGATAGGAGTTCGCAGTCCCGCATCGAACGGAGAGCGTTTACTTTTTACGGTGTACTGATTGGGGTTCGTTTCAAGCGGTTCGAAGCCATTGTCGGATACAAATACAAAAAGTGTATTTCGACTTAAACCGCGTGTTTCGATCGCTTCGAGTAATTGCCCCACCGTTTCGTCGAACTGAGCAATAGCTGCGTAATAAGGAAGCTTGTGGGCATCAACCGACGCCTCACTATAGGCCTTGAAATACCGTTCTGGTGAATCATGTGGAGTATGCGGAAGAAAAGGGGCATACCAAATAAGAAAGGGTTCATCAGCACCGCAATCATCCAGAAACTCAGTAATAGGCTTCATCGTCTCACGCCCAATCGCAAGACCGGCGTCTCCATTACCGTGAGCAACGATTTCTCCATTCGGAAGCGCCTTATCTCCATTAGCTCCACCTGATGGCTCGGCGAGCGTCATACCCTCGGTAAAACCGGCATTGCGCCAATGACCTTCCCAGTGTTTCCCCGTTTGAAGACAGCGATATCCATTTTGAGCTAGCTGCCTTGGAATCGTATCCAGATGTTTAATAAGCGATCCTCCCGACTCTCGCAACTCATCATAGCGAATCTTCGTCATTTTAGGGTCTTTGGTGAGGGCCTGAAACCCAGGTGGTGGATGATTGAAATAGATGCCGTGTTCGTGAGGATAAAGACCTGTCAGTAGCGATGCGAGAGATGGGCGGCAAACACTTGAGGGAACGTATCCATTCGGATAAAACGCCGATTGCTCAGCCAGACGATCGAGATTTGGCGTAATCACTTGGCCATTTCCCATGAACCCGAAGTCTTGGTAATATTGATCGTCGGAAATTATGTAGACGATATTCGGCCTATCTTCTGATACGTCAGTGGAATCATGCGAACGAGAGCATGAACTAAATACCACAAGAACCATTGCGACGAAAACGATCGAACAAAACTGAGCGCGGCGCTTCATATTGGTTTACCTGAACCCCAACCTTTCATAAATTGACTGCATTATCGATTGTCAGGATCCGCTTCGCGGATACAGATCGGCTGACGCCGAATAGGTTTATTGAAATAGAAGTTTTCCTGATAGTGGAAAAACCTGCTGTCGGCTTGGCAACACCTATGTCGACTTTGTCGACCCTGACCATTCCATTTATTCACGAGTTGTTCCAGGGCTATCGTAAGCTCACTTTAAGTGGTGTTTCAATTTCCAGTTTTTAAGAGATTGGAGAGCTCATCACTCCTTCTCATTCCAGTGGCCAAATCGATTGACTTTCGGAAAAGCCTCGGCTTCGGGCTTAGCATCTAGGGTTGAAATGCCTTCAGCATACAGGAGATCGCCCGTGTACCCATCGTGAAACCTCACGACTACTTGAGGTTCATCGTAGGCCAAAAACTGATACCCGGGACCATCGTTTCGACCCGCTCGGACAATGTTGTTCACGTCAATGACCGTGTAAATACTATGGCGTTGTCGCAGGTAATGCACGTTATCCGGGTAGCCGCCGCACCATTTGATCTTAACTTTGCGCCCCTGACTGTCGAACCACCCTCCAAGGGGCGGAAGTCCTGCAGTTCCTAGCGGATGATTGGCCGAGTTCATCGGCGAACAGAGAAACTCCCAAACATTGTCGGTTATTTGCGCCGCAAAGGGATGGTGAACGTCGCCCGTCAGAATCAGAACCGGTTTTTCGATTTTGTCGAGCGCCTCGATAAGCAGTTCCCGTTCATAAACGTATCCAGCAAAGCCATCGCCCTTAGTCTTCGTATCCGTCCCCTTAACATGAAAGGCTGAGTGGTAGATCACCCAAGGATCACCTGAAACGACGAATATAATTTCGGCGGGAGAATTGGAAACCGTATCGAGAAACCAATTGCGTTGGGTCTCTCCTAAAACAAATGCCTCTGGATCGAAGGCATTATCCGCCCCGTCGAATTCAGACCGCTCGCTGCGAGTATCGAGAAACACGAAATGGCAATTGCCGACGATACGGTCGAAATAGTGATGCGTCCCGATACTGTAGGGAGCGCTATTCGTTTCTTCAAGTGGTGGCGAAATTTGGAGTCGATGGGCATCGATCACTTTCTCAACGCGATACACGCCAGCATTCTTGCCCCCTCGCTGCTTGACCGAGACCGAAGGTTCACCTCCTTTGAAAAAGGGCCCAATATGCAGGGTGCTCACTTGAGACAGATCCAGATCGGAAAAGTCTGCGTTTGGATCGACAAGCACGCTCGATCCTTTTTCCAGCTGCGCGTTTCCGAATCGCAAATCTCCGCGGTGGGGCGCCGCGTCGTTCGCCCAATTCGCATAATACTCCCATACCGCTAAAGCAGGATCGCGCACGAGGTAGTTTCCGTTTTTCAAACCAACCTCTCCGGCCCCGTCGATGTTATCCGTCACTTCATGATCGTTAAAGAGGGTCATCATGGGAACGTGACGCAGGTATCGATTAAGCGAAAGTCCTCGATCCAAGTAGAGCTTGTAGTTGTCTTCCAAACCCGTCTTCGCTCCATCCAACGTCTCTTCGTAGGTGTAATCGCCGTTAACAATATGAAAAGCTACCTTGTCTCGATGCTTCTCCCATAACGTGTTGAAAACGGGAGGATTCGCATAAATGCCATACGTATCCGTGGGCGAACGTTGTCGCTGGCAGGCGCCAATGGAAAAACTGAAATTGAAACGCCCTTCCGGATTAAATGCGTGTGCGTAGCTCGTTTCGTCCGGAAGCGTATGAAATGAAGGCCAAGGCTGATCCACGCCAGCTCGCGTATCGACGATCTCCCCTTTTAGCTGAACCGCATAGTAGTAGCGAGTGTCGGGCTTGAGTTCCTCAGCTGCTACCCATCCAGTAAAGTCTTGGCTGGACTTAGTTTGACCGGAAAAATGCAGCGCCTCGTCAAAAGGAATCCGCTCGCTCACTAAGACCTCGAACGGCATAGAGTCCACAGTCCGTATCCAAATTTTAACGGACGACGAGCTGACTCCACCTAAAATAGGGCCATGCGTGATGCCCAAGCTTTGGTAAGGAACCACGTGATTGGCAACAGGGTCTGGCCAGTCTGGCAATTGAGCGACTACTGAACTGGTACAAAAACCGATAGCCGCTAAGGTAGCGACCGATCTCCGAGCGGTCACTCGCTTCAATAGAATGGCCGCTCGGAGATCGGCCGCTACCTTAAGAATTAATGCAATCATTTTTGGGGAATTCGGTTCAAGGTATAATACGCGGCTGAGTGAAGCAACGGCTCTCCCATTCGATTAACGACTCCCTCGGCGTGGAGTTCGTGGACGTAGTGGGGTTTCAGACTATCCACTTTTAAATATACCGACAATTCATCAGCACTAACGATGGCCTCAGTAATCGGATTTTTATTCTTATTCAACTCGTCCGATCCGTAAGCTCCAGAATAGAGATATGTATAGTTATCCATTCGGTACGATTCAACATTGGAGGCTCTAGCGGGATCCACTGGCTCGGTAAACACCAATTCAAATCCATCTGGTTTTGCCCTCATTTCCTTGATTTCAAAAGGAACTTCACCGTTCCAACGAACACGAACCAGCCCATAGGAGCGATTCCCCAAAGACGACCAGCCGCGATTTGTCATGCCCACATAGAGACTACCATCATCCCCAAAGCTAAGCCGAAATACCGCTGACGGAAAATGGTCGAGAAACCGAAAGCAAGCGCCCTGATATTCGCCATCTATCTTCTCAAGAAAAACGCGGTTCACTTCAACGTTCGTAAACTCGCCGATCAATAGCTGCCCATCAAACGGACCAAATCGACCATCCTGATCAATCACTTGTATGTCCGTGCCACTACGTCCGACCTTATTGTAAGGCAACCACACAGCCGGCGGAGTCAGTTCGGGCAACCGAGCAAGAGCCTCCGGATACAAAATACCTTCCGGTACCTTGGCCGAAAGCCGTAATTGAGAACCTGCCAATTCTTGCGAAGCAATCCCGCTTGGATTTCCGTAGAAAGCGCCGGGACGCAGGTGATTGATCGGAGTAGCAGGCATCCAGGTTCCCTGCTGGTCGCTGTAGAACATATCCCCTTCACTATTCGCTCCCAGCCCTGAAGGCGAACGCATACCGGCCGCTTGCCCAGATACCGAGCCGTCTGAGTTGATAGTCAGCCCCCACCCTCTCCAGGCCGCATCATTGTCAGTGTGTTCGCCCAGATCGATGTTTGTGGTGATCCAAAGGCGACCCTCAGCATCACGTTCTGGACCATAGGTGTAACCATGATAAGCGCCCGACACATTCCAACCAGATGCAGCAGTCAAATACTCATCCGCCACGTCATCTCCATCCGTATCTCGAAGCCGGGTTACTTCAGTTCGTTGGGAAACCAGAAAACTATCGCCGTCCTGCAATATCCCTAGCGGCTCCTGCAGCCCAGAAGCGAAACGCGTGTAACTGACTCCATCAACCGAATCGGAATCGACTCCGTCGATGAGCCATACTTCGCCCTTGCGAATCGTAACCGCCAAACGCCCGTCCGAGGTCCAAGCCATTCCGCTAACCTCCAGAGCCAAACCCTCCCCAGGTTTCCATTCTTTGGAACGCGGGGACGACGGGGAACTACCGGTTAGGATCTCGAAACGTTCATAAGAATCGTCTGCGTTGAGAGAACAGGCGAATAGAGAAAGAAAGATTATTAGCTGCTTCACCATTGGTAGATGAATCTCCGCGTCATAGGGTCGCTCGTTTCAACTTCCGTGCCATTCACGCCCAATGGATGTTTAAGTCGAAAGTCGGCTAGTTGGATCTCGCTCGAATAACGAATCGTCCTTTGCATGGACAGATCTCCAGATTCATTCTTCACCGGTTGTAATCGCTCGTACAAAACAGCGCCCTTTAACTCGACCAGGAATTCAGGGATCCCATCGTGATCGAATCGGTAACCGCGATACTGAGATCCGCTAGAATCTTCAGTAGCGGCCCAATGAACCACACTCTCCCCAAGCGGTTTTTCGAATTCGGGAAAGCGAGAGAACCAAGTATTATAGGCATCGAAAAATCGTCCTTTCCACATCATGGCGGGATTTCCCGATTGGGCGTCGAAGGCGAAGTGTATGCCTTCGGGATATCCAACCAGCAAAGCATGCGTTCCGATTCCTTCCACAAAAGAACGTTGAACAACCGGGCGGTCAGTTGGAATGATTTCAAACTCGCTCGAGTTAAGATCGGCAAACCCTTCGGGCAACCCGTGACCGTATTTGGAAAATGAATAAATAGCGTCTATTTGAGCTCGAGTATCTCCATCGAGGATTTCTTGATTTGAAGCGATTCCACCTGGCCAGAATGAAGGCATCAGAGTGTTTGGCCGATGAGCGTTCGGATTGATTAGATAGTCACGAAACCAGTTTACTTGCAGACGCTCGTGCAGGTTGCTCAGATTTATAGACTGGATCCCCATCGATCGACGATCACCCCAACCGTGACAGGTAATACAGTTTAGGCCGCCTTGCGTTCCCAACAATTTGCGGCCTACTTCAGTATCTTTGTCTGAAAACTTTTTGAAATCGGAAATCCGATCTTCGTTCATGAAACGTTTAGTCAATTTTTTCGTGGATTCGCCGAAATCAGGCATTTGCACACGCAAATAAGGTCTGATAGGTTTCTCTCCGTTAATTGCGTCCTCGAGCCATTTTGGCTGAAACTTTCGACCAGCACCCGATAGAGATGGCGGGAAACGCCCCGCATCTCCGAGGCTGTGATCGCCAGTGAAGTAAGGTTTTCGAGCAGTATCAGGCCCGCCAATACTACCTCGATCATGACAAGCGACGCAATTGAGTGATTCCAAAAATGTCGCCACTGGCACTCGTTTCTTTCCCTTTTCGAGAAACAGATTAATGGACTGTCGTTGATTTTCGCTTAACGCATAATCGGGATGCTTTTCAGAAGGGAATTCAGTCGATCGAATCTTGGTTAACGTTTTACGATTCAATCGTTCAGCTTTGGGGAAATCATGACAGGCGACACAGTTTTTAGAAATCAGAACCTTTCGCCCCTCATTGGCTTGAGATGCATCGAACTCGAATGATTGAATCTTCGGATAGTTAGTCGAGTCGCCATCCGTATATTCCAGGAGATAGGCGGCCAGGTCGCCACCATCTTCCCTTTCCAAGGTAAATTTTGGCATGCGTCCATGAGGGCTAAAGTCATGAGGTTTGAAGAGATAAGCAGAAAGGGAATGAATATCGTATTTTTCCTTCAGATTGGGAAAAGCAATATGGGGATAGCTAAACGCATTCGCTTCGGGACTACCCATATCCTGTTCGAAACTGGAATCTGGAGCATGGCAGGAAACACATCCGATTGAGTGATACAATTGCATTCCTCGCTCGGCGTTTACGAATTTAAACGCTTTGGGGAGTTTTTTCTTCTTCAACTTAAGCGAGGCGAGATAATGCGTTGCAGCTTCAATCTCCTCGTCGCTCAAATGCATTTGAGGCATATTGGATCCAGGCTTAGTCGCAGATGGATTTTTCAGGAAGGCTTCGATCCACTCATGCTGCACTCGGCTTGCCAGACCCTCCAAACGAGGTCCCTTTCTCTCAGGCAAGCCGGTTGGGTGATTGTGACAATTCACGCAACCCAACTCATTGAAAAGGAGTCGCCCTCCTTCGAGAGAAGGTTTTTCGGAGTGAAAACGCTCGTAGCCGATAACGAGTGGGGAAGTTTGCGCTTGAGCGAAAGAGCTTTGAATTCCGAAAACACTGACGAAAACCAAAATCCCACGGAACAAAAACAAAGAAACTATGCCGTATCGACAAGACATTCTTCGATATAACTTCGTGACTTATTAATAGCCGCTGTGACCTCCTTAATCGTTGGCAAAATCGGTATTCCTCGGGGAACGGGATGCATGAATATTTCTACTAATCCAGTATATTCAATACCTCTCAGCGCAGCGACAATATGACGATAGTCCAAGCCGCCACCGTACCCAGGAAGCTGTTGCATTTCAATTTCCTTGGGAACCTTTTCGAAGATACCTGGCGAGTGCTCTTGGAAATACATGAAAGGGATGTTTCCATTTCCGAGATCGCGGATCAAAGAAGGAATTTCACTTTCGAAAGCATGAAGGTGGTGCGGAGCGAAGGCGACCCCAAGATTCGGACTTTTATTGAATTCAGCAAAATAGCGTAGCGCGTCCGGATGGTAGAGCAATTGATTACTGTGATTTTCCAGAGCGATGGTGATCCCGTTTTCTTCCGCTTTTGCCACATGCGGCTTGAGTTTCTCCAACATCGTTTTCACCTGAGCTTTGGCAGCAGCCCCAACCGGATCCTTGTCTGGATACCTACCCGAACCGGTCACGATAACCTTGCCTCCATATTGACGCAGCCATCGCATTTCCTCCTGCAAACCTAAAGGGCCCAAAGGGTAACACGTGGACACACTTATCTTCGCCTTGTGTTTCTTTAGTAGTGCCTGACACGCCGCGTCTCCCATTTCAGAGATTTGCTCTCGCTGATTCCCATGTCGGCGACGCCAGATGTCAATCGATTGGCAGCCCGCTCGAGCGATTTCCGGAAGGATTTCATGCAGCGCCATTTCACCGTACAAAGCTGATGAAAGCGTGTAGTTGAGCTTCAACGACTTCTTCTTAGCCGCTCTTAGAATACTTGGCGCCAGGAGAGCTCCTCCTAGAACGCAACATACTTCACGACGATTCATATTTCAAAAAGACGATAATGAGGGTAAAGTGCATCCACCGCTTCCGAGGCATCGCCAACGACGATCAACGCGCTTCCTATTTCGTTTTCCATCAAAGCATCTTAGCGCATTTGAGCTAGCACTAAATGCAAAATTACTTCAAAGTGTCCGGTTTTACCTCAAAACTCCCTATCGTGAAACAACAACGCTCCCTCGCGTTGTTTTGTTGAAAGAAACAGTGCTAACCTATACGCGAAAGATTCTGGCTGGGGTCCGAGCCCATGGTCGGCTTTCGTCGAACTGCGCTCACTGGAATCCGAGCCGCCTGAATGGGGTCAAAACGGGATCGTGCCAGGTTAGTTCCAGTAAAAGGCGAAAAGGTAGGGCGAGAGCGTCCCGCTCCGCCGCGTAAGTAGATAGAACCGGCGGGACGGGACGTCCTCGCCCTACCTTCTATCGACTTCCCGAAACAACTGCCCCCGTTTTCTTGTCCGTCCACGTATACGCGTGCGGGTCGAATTCAAACTGAGTATAGGATTTTGCCGAAGGAGCAAACTGCTTGGGCAAATCCGCAGAAAGGCCTTTTCTGATTTGCTCGAATGAAGGGTCGCCAATTAGGTTATCCCACTCGTTCGGATCCTTGAAAAGATCATACAGTTCCTCCGATCCATCGATGTATCGTATATACCGATACTGATTCGATCGGACCGACATATGCTGCAGTTCATGCACTGTGATCGCATTCCGAGTCCGATGCTTAGCAGGATCCAGCAACCATGGGACCAAGCTCACCCCGTCCATCGCTTGACCTGAGACAAGAGGAATCCCGCATAATTCAACGAGCGTCGGAAAAAGATCCAACAAGCTGGCAGGCTGAGCGCATACTTGATTGGGTCCTCCGACCTGAGGAGCTACCACAATCAAAGGAACCCGTGTTGTCTCCTCCCAGAGCGTTCGCTTGTGCCAATGCTGCTTCTCGCCCAGATGCCAACCGTGATCCGACCAAAGGACAATCACCGTATTTTCAAAATGAGGGCTTTGTTCGAGAGCATCTAGCAGTTTTCCCAACTGCGCATCCATGAAACTAATACTAGCGAGGTAATGCTGGATCGCAGTAGCCCATTCCCCCGCATCGCGAACTTTCTTCATGTCCACGTACTTCTTCATAGCCAACTGTTTTCCCGCTTCAGGCACATCATCCAAGTCTTCGGGCAAATCCGCCGGGACTTCTATTTGATCCAACGGATAAAGATCCAAATACTTTTTCGGAAAGTACCACGGCATGTGAGGCCTAAAAAAGCCACAGGCCAGAAAGAACGGTTCGCCGCTATGGCTGTTAAGAAAGTCGATGCCGTATTGGGCCGCTCTGGCATCGTCGAACTCGGACTCAGGCTTATCGAGACCTGCCCAATCGACCTCGTCCGAATAAAGTTCAATTCCCGAAAACGGAAAATCATCCGGCACTGCTTCATCATGCACGAAGGGAAACTTATCGCTCTGCTTTCGAGCAAATGCGTCATCAAAAAAGTCGAGCCTTTGGAAATCGTCCCAGCATTCGGGCGGATTGTTGCCGACGGAATGATGAAATATTTTCCCCGCGCCGACTGTCCGGTAACCATTCCTCCTGAAATGAGCGGGAATCGTTACAAGATCGGGCAGATTCGGTTTCCACCAGTGACGGTTGCTGTAGATGCCCGAAGTCGTCGGAAGCTGTCCACTCAAGACAGCCACCCTGCTGGGACAGCAAACGGGTGACGCAGTGTGAGCATTGGTGAAAGCCGTCCCCATTTTTGCAAGTCGGTCAAGATTGGGCGTTTTAGCCTGTCCCGAGTAACCACCCATAAACCCAACCCAATCATTCAAGTCATCAACCGCGATGAAGAGAACATTGGGCGGCGAAGCCGCATCCAAATCATGAATGAAGAATACAAAATGAAAAACGAGTAGAGTTTTAAGAAGCTTCATTTTATAGGTAGGGCAACGTCGTCCCGGCGTGCCGCGTTTGGCCAGGATCGTTTTCGATCAACCCACTATAGCGCATATTGTACTGACAACAAATGCAGGATTGCTTCACAAAACATCAGCATTTTCGTCAACAGCTCTTAGAGACTGTTAAAAAGCTCAATGTAGGAGCGGGTTTACCCCGCGATAGTGTAGATTTACATAAGACAGAAACGCATTATCGCGGGATAAACCCGCTCCTACAGATGAGAGGCAGAGCGATTTCTGACTCATTAACCGTTCACCATTCTACTGATCGAAAGCCCTTAGAATAACTAAAATAGCCATTCTGGAAAAAACGGCCCTCATACTCTAGCTTCAGCCCAGGAGCTGATCTTTTTGGCTTTGCCTGAAACCGCTTAATAACGCTAGCGTACGATAAATCCCAATTTATGAAAAACACACTCTACCTCCTAGGCCTATTATGTCTCCTTCCTTTACAGGCGAACTCGGAAGAGCTCAACGTCCTCTTCATCGGAAATAGCTACACGGCGCGGCACAACTTGGCAGCCGTAGTAAAAGACATGGCGGAGGCTGGAAACCCAGGACTCACCTTCAACACCACTTCAATTATCTACGGTGGGCGCACCTTAAGAGATCATTGGCGTTTGGGTACACAAAATATCGTCAACCAGCATTCGGTAACCAAGGAAGCAATCGAAGCGACGGTCAAAAGCCTAAAAGAACCTTCCAAGGACCCCAAAGATAAATACGCGCCAGCGGGCCTAAAAAGACAGTCCGCTCTACTTAAGACGTTTAAATCGAATCGAGACAAATGGGACATCATTATTCTGCAATCCTACCGAGATGACCTCAATGGCGAAGACTCGCTCTACATGCAATATGCTCCGAGATATGCTGTGCTCGCCAAGGCACAGGGAGCGCGAGTCATCCTGTATGCCACCACTCCCACGACGCAGAATGCTGAGCCGCTAAAATCAGCGCCCGACAAGAAACCCATATTAAACAAGAGCAAATCGATTGCCGAATTGGCGAATCGCATAGGAGCGGACGCAGCGCCCATGGCATTGGTGGCTCATCGCAGCCAAACCCAACGCCCTGACCTCCCACTACGCTTCATTAACGATGCCCACTTGAACCAAACGTTATCCTATATGAGCGCCTGCACTCTATACGCCGCGATCTTTGACAAAAGCCCACAAGGCCTGCCCATCAATGAAATGACCGATATTCGTTTTCTCGAAAACGACAGAACGAAGGACCGCGACGGCCTACCGATCACAAAAGTGTTCTCAAAGAAAGACCAAGCCGATCTTCAACGTATCTCCTGGGAAGGATACCAGGAATTTCAAATACTGCGGGAAAAGTAAATACCCCCGGGAAAGCCCCGATGTATTCAAAAGGTAGCGACCGATCTCCGAGCGGTCATTTTCCTGAAGGTGCCATCGACAAGTCGGGGCCAATTACGAGCAACTTCAGGTTCATTCCCTTTCCTTCCACGAGTAGTTTGACGAGTCGAATTCATACGCTCCTTTAGTCGGTACTTCCTTCGCGTAACTTTCGGGCAACCATGATTTAAAGGGTCTCGCCAATTCGCGATGACTGTCTATCAAATTCGTCCATTCGTTGGGATCGCTTACCAGATCGTATAACTCCTCTCCCTTTCGACCTTCGTCGTACTGAATGTAGCGCCAATCCTTGGTGCGAATAGCCGTGTTGCCTTTCAAATAATCGATGATTGCAGGAACCTTCCACGGCACCCTTGGATTCTCCAACAAAGGTCCGATGTCGACGCCATCCAAGCCATTTGGAACCGGTAAGCCGCACAGCTTTGTGAGCGTCGGATAGAGGCAAGTCAGGTCTACTGGACTGTCCGTTCGGGAACCGGCCTGAGTGACTCCCGGAACAGCCATAATAAAGGGCACATGCGTCGACCTTTCCCAAAGGGTATTTTTCGCGTAATGGTCCTTTTCCCCAAAGGCATACCCATGGTCAGACCAAAGAACGACGATGGTGTTTCCCCGATAGTCACTTTGATCGAAGGCATCCATCAATTTTCCCACCATCGTATCCGCATGGGAAATACTCGCTAAATAGGACTGCACGCAATGCTGCAAGTCATCGTGCTCTTCGATCATCCGCAGATCGTTGCGGCGGGTTTTCGCCATAATGAGACCGCCCTCGGGGATGTCATCCAGATCGCCAGGCTTGTTAATGGGAAGCTCGACTCGATCCTTAGGCAACGCATCGAAGTATTTTTTCGGTGCATAAAACGGCAAGTGAGGTTGAAAGATTCCGACCGCTAAAAAGAAGGGCTTCTCATGCTTTCGAGAGAGGAAATCGCTCGCCCACTCCACAGTTCGGCCATCACCCATTTCCATGTCCGAAACCTCCATTGGACCCCAGTCGAGAGAATCGTTTGGATGACGTGGCATCGTCGTCAGAAAGCGGCGATCTTCACCGCGTTTCTTAAAGTAATCCACAATGAGATCCTTATCCTGAACCAAATCAAAATACTCGTCCCACTGGTCAGGCGGGTTGAAGCCATCGGTGTGATGATGAACCTTTCCACCACCCGCAGAGATGTAACCATGATTCTTGAAATAGTGAGGAAGGGTAACCAAATCTGGATACGCCGGTCGCCACCAGTGACCATTGCTATACAGACCCGTTGTTGACGAGCGTCTACCCGTAAGAATCGCCGCACGACTAGGCGCGCACTTCGGGCTCGGAGCGTGGGCGTTGGTAAAGAGCAACCCTCGTTCAGCCAAGGCATCGATATGCGGAGTCGGAACACGATCCGAACCGAGGCACCCCACCCAGTCGTTCATGTCGTCGACTGAGATGAAGAGAACGTTTAGAGGCGGCGTGCCCGCCTCTAAGGAGTGAAGAGTGAATGCTGAGTGAAGAATGAAGAGAGTTTTGAGAAATTTCATTGTTGAATGGTAGGGCTACGACCTCCGGGCGTGCCGCATTGGTTTGATTTTCTAGCGCGGAACGCCGGGACGTCGTTGCCCTACCTAATTTGTTTGATTGGAATTCGAGCAAAGGCGATGTCCTTATCTTTCTCGTAGAACAAGCCAACGTTTCCACCGGGCAATTTCGCAAGCGACGAGTAAGCGGAGGGACCTTCATACACTAGGAGTTTTGCGGGCCAGGTTTTTCCGTTGTCTCGACTAAGGTGAATCGTCATTCGATCGCGCGGTCCGCGCTCCAAACTCACCGGCGGACTCGGATTGGAAAACAAAATACGCTTGTTGTCATAGCGAATGATGCTCGCTTGGCAGATTGCGTCGCTAAGTTCGTCGTCAGGAACTGGATCGCTCCATTTCGCTCCGCCGTCACTGCTAAAAGAGATTGATCTATAACCCGTATAAGGTCGCTCCGTATTCGGAAATCCTTGAGTACGCATGTTCATCATTAGCCGACCATCCGAAAGCTCAACCACCTGGCTTTCGTTAACGGTAGGTTTGATGAGACTACTAATTGTCCAGGTATCTCCGCCATTATCGCTATACAAGGTATGCGCTCCAAAGTATCCTGGCTCCGTGTAATTAGCTGGAATCACGAGGCGTCCTTTGTGCGGACCTTTCTTAATCTGAATCCCAATTCCCGGCCCCGTTGCATACCACCACCAAGATGGATCTTTTACCGATGAGGTGATTTCTTTAGCAGCGGACCAAGTCAGGCCATCATCGTCTGAGTGCGTCTGATAAACATGTCGCGTACCTTTGCTCGTGCCCGCGTGCAGGTCTTTTCCGTGGTCCGTCCCCAGATTCCAACACATCAGCATCACTATCCGCCCCGTTCGCTCGTCAATAACCGGACAGGGGTTACCCGCCGTATCATCGCCCGCATCCCACACGACAGATAGCGCCGACCAGGATTTTCCGTTATCCTCGGAACGCTTGACGACCAAGTCTATATTCCCGCTATCACCGCGACTCTCCTTACGAGCTTCGCAGAAGGCGAGAAGGGTCCCATCTTTCGTTGTAATGAGAGATGGAATACGATAATTCGAGTAGCCCTCCTCGCCAGACTTGAAGAGAATCGATTCATCGAATTCGGCAGCTGTAATTCGTCCGGAAACGAATACCATCAAAAAAACAAATACAATTGGATAATATTTCATAGTAAAAAACAGGGGGTTAACTTTAGTAATTAATCAAAACTCAAATTCGTAGATCATCTTTATAAAAACCTATTTTCCGCACAGCGGAAACCTATTGGCCGAGCCTGCGAGGAAACAAGGACCCGCTCGCGGGACCGTTGACAAATACCTCGAGCAGATCGTTTTTGCGTCAACGCTATCGCTTGTTGTTCCTTCAGAACAAATAGGTATCCCTGCGGGATAATAGGTTTGATTGATTTGATCATCATTTTGGTAAGGCGCCTTTCCATCCGGCATTTAGAAGTTTCTGATGATGGCTTAGGGCGGTCGCGTATTCCGGATTGCTCGCCACATTGTTCATTTCATTAGAATCGCCGCTATGATCATAGAGCTCCTGGGATTCGATTTTTCCTGACTTCCAATTTTTCCATTGCACGTACCTAAATCGGTCGGTCCGTAATGCATACCCCATGACATCTCCATGTCGTTTGTGGCGAAGCCCTTCAAACATCCGAGGGTACTGATTGAACGCTGCCGTTTTCCAAGGACGATTTGGAATTTCAAGAAGTGGCTTCATACTCAATCCTTCGAGCTCGTTTGGAACGCTCAGTCCACAAACGTCCGCCAATGTGGGATATAGGTCCACCAGCTCAACAATCGCATCCGAAGAAGATCCAACGGTTCTTTGTCCTGGCACCGACAAAATAAGCGGTACTCTCGCAGAAAGTTCAAAATTGTTCGCCTTGGTCCACAACCCTTGCTCGCCGAGGTGAAAACCGTGATCTCCCCAAAGGCAAATCACGGTATCGTCCGCAAGCCCCAATTCATCCAAGCGATCCAATAAACGCCCAATAAGCGCGTCCACATAACTGATACACGCATAATAACCATGTCGAAGCTCTTGAATTTTCGCTGGAGTCAAAGTACTTAGGTCTTCTGAGATATCCGTGTAGCCTTCAAGCTCATGCCACGACCGTATCGCGTATTCGGGCGCTCCCTTGGGATGTCTGCTAGAAACGGGTTCTGAGATATCCGATCGATCATACATATCCCAGTATCGCTTAGGAGCGACAAACGGCAAATGCGGTTTACGGAACCCTACTCCCAAAAAGAACGGTTGCTGGCCGGCTTTAAATGTGTCGAGAGCCTTCAAGGCAGCGTCGCAAACGAGTCCGTCGACGAAGGTATTGTCCGGAGTGTCTACACCCTCAGAGGCAGCACGCTTGAGTCCGGTACCTGCCAGGTTTTCAGGTGACGCGTAACGCCATTCTGGGTTGCGCCCACTGTCGTAGATCGGGTCCTCGGACCAGGAAAGAGCATCTTTGGAAGGAGCCCCGTTTCCATGGTAAATCTTCCCAATGGATCGCGTATGGTACCCATTGTTTTTGAAGTGCTGAGGGAGTGTTACGAGATCGGGAAATGCTTCCCGAAAATGCGTAGCGAGATCCCATACCTTAATCGTGTCAGGCCGACGCCCGGAGAGCAGAGACAAGCGCGAAGGACCGCAAACAGCCAACTGACAATAAGCGCGTTTGAATACGGTTCCCTGTGAAGCAAGCCGATCGATGTTCGGACTGATAGCAACCGTATCGCCATAACACCCGAGCGCAGGACGTAAGTCATCCACTGCAATGAAAAGAACGTTCGGAGCGCTCAGCGCTCCGAATTGAAAAATGCAAGTTGCAAAATGCAAAATGAAGATAGATTTCATAATGGATAGGGCAACGACCTCCGGGCGTGCCGCACAAGAAGACCAAACCAACGCGGCACGCCGGGACGTCGTTGCCCTACCTTTGTCAGTTCATTCATTCGAAAAAATATTCTGGATACGTCAGGGTGAGTTTTTGTTTATCAGGTTGTCCATCTGTGAAACAGGCATCGATCTCGGCTTTTAGACGAAGCGTGTTTGCTTGTTTCAATAGTGGGTCGTTTGTTTCTTGACGCCACGCTTGGAGCTCCTTTTGCAATCTAGCCAAAATTCTGCGATGCGACTTATCACCTGCCAAATTCGAAAACTCATTTGGATCCGATTGTAGATCATATAATTCATACTCAACAGGTCGCTCCATATTCAAATAGGAGCTGCGAATCGGTTCATCCGCGCTTTCGATCGTTTCCATGAGATTTTCGAAAAATCGATTATTGGTAAATGCGTATCCAGGATTCACTTTCCCAGGCATCAAGTTGCGAATCAGTTTAAACCGCTTGTTCTGGACGGTTCGCTGCGGGTAGTAATTGTGAGCCGAATGAATATGGTATTCCGTGAAGAGATATTCCCTCCAGTTTACCGACTCGCCTTTGAGCAATGGTAGAAGAGAACGTCCTGGGAGGTTGGGTATCGGATCGGCACCTGCAGCCTCCAACAAGGTTGGAACGAGATCGATCAAGGATACCAATTCGTTAGAGATGATGCCCGCCTTCGAGTTGCGTGGCCATTTCACAATAAAGGGCACGCGCGTGCCGCCTTCGTAAGACGTTCGTTTACCGCGTAGCAGATCCGCTCCATGGTCACCGATGTAGACGATAATGGTGTTGTCCGCCTTGCCAGACCCCTCGAGCGCTTGCAGGAGGTCGCCGATATAGGAATCGAGACGACTCATGCAATTATAGTAATCAGCGGTCTGTTGTCGCAGCTCAGCGTTATCGAGGCCGAAGTAGTCCAGCGGTTTAACGTCGTCACCTGTGAGCGGTTTTTCCGGGATACCATTCACTTGCGTCGTGAACGGACGGTGGGCATCGGGATGATTTACGCTGAGAAAAAAGGGTTCCTCTCCCGCGGTCATGAAACGCTTCGCTTCACTGGCATAAAGATCAAGATCTTTACGACCGAAATTCGAACTGGAGATTGCCTTGAAATCAAACGGGAAAGCCGACTCGGGATTTACGTGTAGTTTGCCTATTATACCCGTTCGATAGCCTACCTCCTTCAAGCTCCTCACAATATTCGGGGTATTCTCATCGTACATGCGAAATTTCCAAGTAGCCAAACCAATCTGTCCGTTTTGGTGAGGATAAAGACCCGTGAGAAAGGACGCTCGCGACTGACTGCACCCTGCTTGTGCCACGTAGGCGTTTTTGAATAGAACGCCTTCAGTTGCTAGATTATCGAGTACAGGCGTCTGAACGTAAGGCTCGCCGTAGCAACCTAGCTCTTGGCCATTATCTTCGGATACGATGAGAAGAATATTTGGAGCGGCGAGCGCGCTGAAAGGTAGAAGGATGAAGTATAAAGTATGAAAGAGGGGGAGAGATTTCATTTTTGGCTTTTTTGTAGGAGCGGCTTTATGCCGCGATTGGTGGGATATATCGCGGCGTAAAGCCGCTCCTACATGAAGAATGCAATAGGGGAATTGGGGAATTGAAATAGCTCTCATCATTCGGACCCTAATGCTTAATGCTATTCGGTTTCAAATCGGGTACGATAGCTGCCTCCACTTGTGGCAACCATTTTTTGTGAGAAGCGATAACTGAACGAAACCGTTTTTCGGATACCAAGTTCGTCCATTCGTTAGGATCGTCTCTATGATCGTATAATTCCTCCGAACCATCTGCGTACCGAATGTAGCGCCAGCGTTCGCTGCGCACTGCGTGGTTTCCTCGCCCGTAAGTCATAAGGGCAGGACGCTTCCATTTGCTCTCTGGGTTTTCCAGAAGAGGAACGATACTGACTCCATTGCATGCTTCATCAGCAGCCAAACCTCCCAACTCTAATAATGTCGGATAAAGCGCCGACATATCGATTGGCGCCTCACACACGCTTCCAGGTTTCGTTACCCCGGGAGCGACCACGATAAACGGAATGTGATTCGCTTTTTCCCATAAAGCGAATTTCTCGATGTGGTCCTTTTCTCCCAAGTGAAAACCGTGATCCGACCAGAGCACGACAATTGTATTGTCCCGGCGCGGACTTGCATCGAGAGCATCAAGCACTCTTCCCACTTGCGCATCCGCAAAAGCAATACAGGCAGCATATGCTCGAATAAAGTCATTGTAAGATCCGGGGATTTTTTCATCGAGCTCTAGCATGCCATTCCAAAACCAGGCCTTGTTCTTCAACAGCGTTTTTGCCCCGCTCGGAAGATCGTCCCAGTCCTCCTCATTACGAATAGGATCGGCGATGCTTCCTATATTCTCATGGTATTCAGGAGGCGCGAAAAACGGCGAATGCGGCTTGAAAATTCCGCAAGCTAGAAATTGCGACTTCCCGGATGGTGGGTTCTCCAACGCATCGATACAGAAATCTGCCGTTTTAAAATCAATGGAGTCTTTCTCATTCGAAGGCCACGCACCCCAGTCCGTATTTTTAGAACCATACTCTGGAGCCTGATTCAATTTCTCCTCGGGCATGTTTTGGGGATCCATAGGCCGAAATTCATCGAAGGAACCTGGATCGTGAAACGCTCCATCCAGGTGATGATGGAAAATCTTCCCAGCCCCCTTCACTACGTATCCGGCGTCCTGGTACCGATTCATAATCGTCTTACGCTGCGGCATCGCTCCACGCCAATCGCTCTTGTTTCCATAGACGCCTGAAGTCGTTGGTCTAATGCCCGTCAGAGTTGCCGCGCGCGACGGATTGCAGGCGGGAGATGCGCAATAGGCTTTCGTAAACAACATACCTCTGTCCGCAAGACGCTCAAGATTAGGCGTCTTGATCGGCGAATCCGAATCAAGGAGAGAAATCCAATCATTCATGTCATCGATGACAATGAATAGCACATCCAGAGGCGAAGCTGCGCTTGAATGAAGAGTGAAGAGTGAAAGGTGAAGAGTGAAAAGAATTTTGAGAGCACTTCTCATTGCAGTTCCCACGCCGCGCTGCGACGTAACTACGCGAGGGACTCGCGCGGTTTCACACCCAGCCGACACGCCGGTACAACAGTCTGATAGTTGCCCAACTCTACCTTCCTTCATAATAAGGATTCGCCCGCATTGGTTCTGCTCCGACTTCCACCTGCCATTCGCGAAGTTTCGCCAATAGATTACTGGCAAGTTCCGGTTGCGATTCGCTTTCATCTTTAGTCTCCCCAATGTCGTTCGACAGATTGTATAACTCGATTTCGCCCGTCTCTAAGAACTCAATAAGCTTCCAGGAGCCACGCCGAATGATCGACACTGGGGCGCTGTGCGGGTGCTGGTTGTAATGCGGGTAATGCCAAAAGAGATCCTCGCGATCAAGTGACTTCCCCCCATCAAGCAGAGCTGAAAGGCTTACGCCATCTTGATGCTGATAAGGTCGCATCGGCAATCCGGCTATGTCTAGAATAGTCGGATACAAATCATTCGTAATCACCGGAACGGAGTTCACTGTCCCTCGCTTCGATATTCCAGGCGCCTTTATTATCATCGGGACGCGAATACCGCCTTCATAATGCGATCCCTTGTTCGCTCTCAATGGCGTATGATCGGTTGCTTTCCACAGCCCGCCATTATCAGAAGTGACGATCACCAACGTGTTGTCTTCCAGGCCGAGCTCGCTTAAAGTTTCCATAACACGTCCAACGCTTTGATCCACGCTTTCCACCATCGCCGCATAGGCCGGGTGTCCTTGTCGCTCCTCTTCCGGAATCGCTTCGTAGCGAGCGATCATTTCCTTTTTTGCCTGGAGCGGCGAGTGCACCGCATAGTGTGGGAAATAGAGAAAAAACGGATCGTCCTTATTTTGCCGAATCAAAGCGATCGCTTCATCGGTAAGCCGATCAGTCAGGTACTCACCCTTTTTCCCGTCCGGTAGGGTTGTTTTCACTACGGGGGTCCCAGTCGTCGGCACAGTCCACTTTCCCGTGTAAGGATAAAAGTAACCACCAGGAGCTCCGTGTTCGCTTCCTGCCACGTTCACATCGAAGCCATGCTGAGCCGGCAACGAAAAGGGAGGTCCTCCAAGATGCCACTTGCCGACATGAAACGTCGCGTAACCTTCCTCCCGCAATGTCTCCGCCAGCGTGAATTCCTCAAGGGGCAGTTCGCGCAGAAAACGCCCTTCCTGTTTTTTATTTTCTTTCGGACTCCACCGACCTGCTGGCAACCATTGGGTCAGCATTAGTCGCGCAGGATATTTTCCGGTCATAACGCTCGCTCGTGTTGGCGAACAAAGAGCGCAGGCCGCATAGGCATCAGTGAATCGCGTGCCCTCGGCGGCCAAACGATCGATATTGGGAGTCTGGTAGTAATCACTTCCCTGACAGCCAAGGTCCATCCAACCGAGGTCATCGATTAGAAAAAGCACGACATTCATCTTAGGCTTTTCGGCAGCGAAAAGAACCTGCGATGACATGACAATCAATAGGGTCGCTAGCAAAACAGGGGTACGCATTGGCCACATCATACCATATCTTGCGTGGACTGCGATAATCAGTTGCCAATGGTAAATAGTTACCAAGCTAGTGATCTTCCGAACTTTTCAAAATCACCGCATTCCCATCCACCGAAAACGATACTACTTCGATACCGTTTCGCATAGGCCTCAATCCAATCCTCCCAATCTTACGACTTGGATCATCCGTCCGGCGTACGATAGAATTTCCATCGATGCTTATCTCAAGATGTTTGCCCTTCCGTTCCAACACAAAGCGAAATGGAGTGCCTTCGCGAATGAAGTCCGCATTCCGAGCGAAGAATTGCGCATCTCCAAAAGTTGCTCCCTCCAAAAAGAATCGCCCTGCTCGACCGTCGAACCCAAATCGATCCCGACCAAGCTCAAGAGACGCAGCAGTTTCCCCCAGTCGATCTAAAGAGATTTCGCCCTCGACCCGACAATCCCCCGATCCAATTTCATTGTCTGCGAATGCTACGTTTCGCGTAGCATCGCCTTTCAGAAAAAGACTCTTCGAACCTCGAAGCATACGACGATAATGAGTGGGCTCGTGCCCCTGAAGTTGTCGAAATATTTTGGCGAAATACTGGCTCGAAGCGAAGCCGCAATCGAAAGCGATCGAGGTAACTGACAAGTCCGTGGTCCTAAGCAAACGACGCCCAAGACGAATCCTCAGTCGATTCAAATAAGCGCTTGGGCTCTCTCCTTTTAAGTGGCGACACAGCGTCCCAAAACGAGAGCGCTTCAAAGCAACGCATTCAGCCATAGACTCAAGCGTCCACTCCTCCGCGCACCGCTCTTCCAATTCCTGAAGAAATCTCGAGACCCGTTTTTCCGCCTCCGATAGTCCCTCCGCTTCTGCCTGGTTCTGCTCTCCTAAGGCAAGGCAAATACGCGTCAAAAGCTGAAGCGCGCACGTTTGAATCAACACGGCTTCAAGCGGCGATGAGTTTCCAACCAAGCGGACAATATCAGCAAAAAGCCTTTCCGAACCCGAACTCAATCGAACCACAGGGAAGTCAGTTTCGCAAAGGGCATCCACCAACAGCTTCGCCTGAGTATGATCGATAGGAAGGCAGCGTTTCAGAGCAGCCGGCGTCAGTTTCTTCGACTTTCCCGAGAGGTTCAAAAGAACCTGCTCAACGCGGATGGAAACCAGATCCGAGGACTCGATTCCGCTGAAAATCTGATTGGGCAATACAACCAAAACTTGCCCTTCCTTTATTTCGAACGAACGCCCATCCACCGACCAGCGAGCGTGTCCCTTAGACAAGTGCAGCAAAGACAAACCCAATACACGATGCGGCTCGGGACCGCTCCGGCGCGTCGAAATGACTTTTGTTTCAATTCGACCTTCCATCATCTTGGTAAATATTTACCATTGGTTGGACTTGAAAGCCAAATCGTTCCTAATCCCCTATTATTCCGATTTTCAAACGCCACCCCTATGAGTATCCCCTCTTCCCCCTCCGATCCGGCTCAATCGCCTCCTTTAACCGGACTCCTCGCCGCAACCTACACGCCATTTCTCGCTAATGGCGAAGTGAACTTCGAAGTAATCCCACGGATTGTAGACCACCTAGCAAAAAACGAGGTCGCGGGAATCTACATCGGCGGCACGACAGGCGAAGGTCCCTCGCTGACAATGGAAGAGCGCAAGGCCGTCAACCAGGCCTATGTGAGCGCAAACCAAGGACGGATGCGCGCAATCGTCCATGTCGGCCATACCGCCCTAGCAGACTCCCAGTCCTTAGTGGATCAGGCGGTATCAATCGGAGCAGACGCCATATCGGCTATCGCTCCTTACTACTTCAAGCCGGACAGCGTCGCCACTTTGATCTCATTTTTCAAAGAGGTTGCCGCAGTAGCTCCCGCGCTTCCGTTCTACTACTATCATATTCCAGCCCTCACTGGACTGGTAGTCGATCCTACCGTTTTTCTCCAACAAGCCGGCGATGCTATTCCAAACCTTCGTGGCATGAAATTCACCGACAAAGATCTGAGCCTATTCAACGCCTGCCAAGACGTAGAGAACGGTCGTTTCGATATTCTCTTCGGCCGCGATGAAATGTTGCTTTCGGCCCTGGCCGCCGGTGCCAATGGAGCAGTGGGCACAACCTATAATTTTGCGCCCGAACTTTATATGAAAATCATCCAAGCCTTCGAAGCTGGCGACATGGAAGAAGCGAGAAAATGGCAACTGATTGCCGTCCGAACCATCCACGCCTTATTAGCTATCGGAGGCCCCGCCAGCCTCAAATACCCCATGCGTCGGCTAGGTCTCGATTGCGGTCAAAGTCGCTTGCCCATGAAGCAACTGACCTCCGACGAAATGGAAGCAATCGACCGCAAATTGGATGAACTAGGATTCGACGAATGGGCCACTCGTCAGAACGGAGAGAGTTCCAACCCATGAAACTCTCCCCCAACCCGCAAGGTAGCGGCCGATCTCCCAGCGGCCATTTCCCATCTCCACATGAGCATCACTATCCCAGAACTCACTCAAATGTAGGTCGTCTCGTTGAGGCGACAACCTAAAGAATTTCGAATGAATTTCAGCCACAAAAAGGCGCAAAGCCAATGCTCTGCCACCCTCGCTATAACTCAGGGTTACCTTTTCAATAATTTGATATGCGTAAGTTGAGTCTATTCCCTGCCAAAGTTATAACGAAGGCCACGCAACCGAATCTTTTGTGCCTTTTCGTGGCAATAAAAACTGCATTTGGCCTAAAGTTGACGCTTATGGTCAGCGACCCGCCCTACAATCCGATTCACTCGAAGCGAACCCTCGCGCTCTTCCTCGCTCTATTCTCCGCGATTTTCCTCCGCGCAGCCGACACGCTCGAATGGGAAGCCCTATCCCCCCTTCCCTCCGAACTCGGCGTGGCCGGACCATTCACTGGTATCCACGAAGACCATTTAATCGTTGCCGGAGGAGCCAATTTTCCCGAACCTATTTGGCAAAACGACAAAGTTTGGCGCGACACGATCTATGCCCTACCTCTCGGAGAAAAGGACGCCGACTGGAGCGTTGTAGGGAAATTGCCAAAACCAATCGGATACGGAGCCTGCGTCAGTCTACCGGAAGGTGTCGTCTGCATTGGAGGCAACGACGCGAATCAATCCTACGCGGATGTTTTTCTGCTCAAATGGAAAAACAACGGCGTCGCAATTGAAACGCTTCCATCCATTCCCGAAACCCTCTGCTACGGATCGGCTACCTTAATTGGCTCCAGCATTTACGTCGCTGGCGGATCAATCGGGCTTGGACTGGAAACCGCTCAAAAGAATTTCTGGAAGCTCGACTGGTCGAAACGCGACGACGCGCAAGCGTTTCAGTGGGAGAAGCTCGAAGCTTGGCCCGGTCCATCCCGAGCCCTCAATAGCGTAGTCACTCAAAACAATGGAGAAAACGACTGCATTTACGTAATCGGTGGACGGCGGATCGGAGACGATGGACAAATAGAATTTCTAAACGACGTCTACGAATTCAACCCCGCACGAACCGAGTCTCCTTGGAGAAAACGGGCGGACCTTCCACGCCCTCGAATGGCGGGTACAGCGGTGGCCCTTGGCCAAAACCACATTTCGTTGCTAGCAGGAGACGACGGAGACCTATTCACGAAAGCCGACGTATTAAAAGACGATCACCCCGGATTCACGAAAACGATATTCACCTATCACACGATTACCGACACGTGGATCAAAGATGGACAGATGCCCCAAAACCAAGTCACAACCCACGCGGTAAAATGGGGTGACGACATTCTCTTGGCTAGCGGAGAAGTTCGCCCACGAGTACGAACGCGTTCCGTATGGAAAATCTCCTTACAGCCAGCAGAAGTCTCCTTCTCTGCCGGCAACTGGGCCGCCATAGTCCTCTACCTTGGCGCCGTCATGGGCATCGCCTTCTACTTCGCACGTCGAAATAAAGGCACCGACGATTTCTTCCGCGGCGGGCAACGCGTACCCGGCTGGGTCGCCGGACTTAGTATATTCGCTACAATGCTGAGCTCGATCACGTTTATCGCAGTTCCGGCGCGAGCGTTTGCAACCGATTGGTCTTTCATAATTCTCAATGTCGGCATCGTCATCTGCGCCCCATTGGTTGTCTACGGAATCATTCCCCACTTTCGAAAAATCAACGCTACCTCGGCCTATGAATACCTGGAGCAGCGATTCAATCTCGCTATTCGCCTCTTCGCCAGCGGTTCGTTCGTCCTCTTCCAGATCGGCCGCATGGCGATCGTGATGTACCTGCCCGGGCTCGCCTTAGCCGCAATCACTCCGCTTTCCCTTGAAGCCTGTATCATCATCATGGGAGGCATGAGCATACTCTATTGCACAATTGGTGGACTGGAAGCCGTTGTATGGACAGACGCCCTACAAGCTATCGTCCTACTGGGAGGAGCGTTCCTCTGCTTCGGACTGATCGTAAGCGGACTCGATGGCGGCTTCGGCGAACTGACAAGCATCGCCGCCGCTGATAATAAACTCCGCTGGGCAGATATGAACTTCAGTTCTGCATCCTACATGACAACTGCATTCTGGGTCGTCGTCCTTGGAGGACTAGGCAGCTCGCTCATTCCCTACAGCTCCGACCAAGCCGTGGTCCAACGCTACGTATCCACGCCAACCGAAAAGGCAGCACGCGGAGCCGTTTGGTTGAACGCAGGAATGTCCGCCGTCGCCTCACTGCTATTCTTCGGACTGGGAACCGCACTTTACGCATTCTACAAAACCCATCCAGAATCCCTTGATCCCACTTTCAAAACCGACTCGATCTTTCCTCTTTTCATTTCTCGAGAACTGCCAATAGGAATTGCCGGAATTCTCATCGCTGCCGTTTTCGCCGCCGCTCAATCGACTATCTCGACGAGCATGAACAGCACCGCGACTGCCCTCGTAACTGACTTCGTTCGTCGATTCGGCTGGCAAGCTCCCGAACGCTCCTACCTTCGCCTCGCCCGAACTCTCACCGTCGCGCTCGGAGGCATTGGTACCCTTTTTGCCTTAATCCTTGCGTGGAGCGATATCGAATCAGCCCTGAAGACGTTCCTAACGATCATCGGATTCGCAATGGGCCCGCTCTGCGGGATTTTCATACTCGGCATGTTCACGAAAAGCGCCAACGCCCGCGGAGCCGTAATCGGAGCGCTCATAGGAGTAGCCGTACTACTCTGGGCCCGCTACTTCACCTCTATGAGCGGCCTTCTCTACGCGCCTCTCGGGATTGTCACTTCGTTTACGATCGGACTACTCGGCAGCCGTGGTAGGGCAACGACCTCCGGGCGTGCCGCATAAGCAACTCAAATTAACGCGGCACGCCGGGACGTCGTTGTCCTATCCGAGCGGCAGCACCACCTGCTGCCCGGTCTTTGCTGAACGGATACCTGCCTCAAGAATCTCTTGAGCATCGCGCGAAAACTCGTCCCGGCACAACAGCCACGGCTCTTGTCCGTTTTTTACGACTGCTGCCAAATGGTGAGCTGAATCTTTGAGCGATACATCCGACTCTGGAACTGAAACTTCGACGCCGTTTGGATTGTCCTTGGTTGCCAAATACAATTTACCGTCTCCCATTGGGTCGACCACCAACGTTCCCTTCTCCCCATAAATCACGGTCGTATAACTCGTCAGATTTCCACTTTGCGTCCAAGAGGCTGATGCAACCGATATCCCTCGCGCATACTTCATTGCGATTACTCCACTATCCTCGACCGACAAGAAGTCCTTCACTTGACCACCTTGGATTCCCGTCACCGATTCCGGCATTCCCATCAGCAAAGCCGCCAAAACAGACCCATAACAGCAGTAGTCCATCATCGCTCCGGCCCCATTGAGCTTCTCATCGAAAAGCCAATCGCAAAAATACTTCGAACAGCCAAGCTCCTCTGGCCCACAGTGAGCCGCCCGATAATTCACTCCAATAATTTCGCCCAGCTCTCCCGCCTTAGCCATCTCCAAGGCCTTTTGCAATTGAGGCCACCAAGTAAAAGGCCAATTGACCAACAACTTAACTCCGTTCTCTCGGGCCGCAGCCAACATCCGGTTCGCATCCTCTAAATTCGATGCGAGCGGTTTTTCGATAAGCACATGAAGCCCGCGATTCATCGCCTGAATCGACAACGCTGCTCCTTCTAGATTGTTCCCGTACACATAGACCGCATCGAGTGTTTCACTCTCCAGTAACTCATCGCTCGTAGAATAAACCGGTGTTCCATACTGCTCTGCGAATCGAGTAGTAAGTGGCTCGTTCGGATCCGCCGCTCCTACGAGCTCCGTCTCTTCACATGCCACAATCGCATCCGATTCACTCCAAACATGATCATGGGTCAGCCCCAACACTCCAATTCTCAATTTATCGCTCATAGAAATTTATCGAATCAATACGCCTATCCCCTCCGAGCCTCAACCAGAAAGAAACGCCAAAACAAATTAGAAACCGCTTACTCGGAATCGTCTTTGCAACATCCATGCTTGCCGCCATTCGATTAAACACTAATCTGCCTGTAACCTTAACACCTCATTTCTACCATGAAATCCTATCCCAAAAACCTCTCGATACTGTCCATACTCGTTTTCATCGGAATTGGTTTCCTCTCTCCAAACGCAATCGCACAAAATACAGGTGCCGCTCCGAAAACCCTTCCAGGCGCAACAACCGAGATTTATAAAACCATCGGTGATGTTTCGCTGCCGATCCACATCTATACGCCAGAAGGAAAATCCTCCACTAAAGCGAGTCCTGCCATAATCTTTTTCTTTGGCGGCGGCTGGAAAGGCGGCACTCCCGCTCAATTTGAAAACCATTGCAAGTATCTCGCCTCGCGAGGCATGGTCGCCATGACCGCCGAGTACCGAGTGTCTAGCCGACACGGGACCACAGCCGCCTCCTGTCTACGCGACGCCAAAACCGCAATGCGCTGGGCACGCTCAAATGCAAAACGTCTAGGCATCGATCCCAATCGACTCGCCGCTGGCGGAGGCTCGGCCGGGGGCCACCTTGCCGCAGCGCTTGGCACCATAATAGCTTTCGAAGATCCCTACGAAGACCTTTCATACAGCTCCGTCCCCAATGCTCTGGCGCTTTTCAACCCCGCCGTGGTCCTCGCTCCGATCGGAAATAAATTCCCCCTAGACGCCGAACGTATTGCTGATCTCAGCAAACGCATGGGAACCCTCCCCGAAGCGATTTCACCCTATCACCACATCCGACAAAATCGCCCGCCAACAATCATCGTCCACGGAAAAGCCGACACCACCGTCCCTTTCCTCACAGTCGAACTATTTACGAAAGAAATGAAAAAGCACGGCAACCGCTGCGAATTAGTCGGCTACGAAAATCAAAAACACGGCTTTTTCAACTACGGAAAAGGAGACAACTCCATGTTTCGCGCCACGGTAACCGAAATGGATGCATTCCTAAAATCCCTCGGCTATCTAAAAGGTAAACCTACCATCGATTCGTTCATGGCTTCCCTCAACTGACTGAAACCGTAGAGATTTGCCGGCCTGCTATAATCTCGAAAGCGGAAAGGTAAAAGTACGAATAATTAAATTGAGCTCACGAGGGAAATAGCAAATTCACCTTTATCCAACTCATGAAACTCCCTCTTTCTCTCCTTTCTCTCTTTCTCTCATTCTCAACGTTCGTCCACGGAGAACGGCCAAACATCCTAATGATCGCGGTCGACGATCTCAGGCCGCAACTGGGCTCCTATGGTCAGTCGCAAATTCAGTCGCCCAACATCGACAAGCTCGCCGCGAGCGGAACACGTTTCGATCGGGCCTACTGCATGGTTCCCACCTGCGGCGCATCCCGGGCCAGCCTCATGAGCGGCGTGCGACCCAGCCCCAATCGTTTCGTGGGTTATACCGCTCGAATAGATGAAGACGCTCCCTCGATCGTGCCCCTTCACTCACACCTCAAGCGCAACGGCTACGAAACCATCAGCCTCGGCAAAATCCTTCACTTTCCAGCCGACTTCGAACAGGGATGGGCTCAAGCCCCTTGGAGACCCAAGCGCGACGCCAAACCTCCTCATCAAGCAATCCCAGGTTGGACACCGCCCTCGAACCTCGACGACCTGCTCAGCCAATCCAAAAACCATCGCCTTCCCTTCGCCTCCTATGACGTTCCCGACGACACACTAGGCGACGGACAAGTGGCCACCGAAGCCATCAAGCAACTCAAACGCTTATCCAATCAAGATGCGCCCTTTTTCCTAGCTGTAGGATTCTTCAAGCCTCACCTCCCATTCAACGCTCCGAAAAAATATTGGGACCTCTATGACGACACGCCCATTGACTTGCCCGACAATTACTCCGTGCCCATCGACGCTCCCGAAGAAGCGATCCATAATTTCGGCGAACTGCGATCCTACGCCGGAGTTCCAAAGAAGGGACCGGTAAGCGACCAAATGGCGAAAACATTGATTCGTGGATACTACGCGTCGGTTTCCTACACCGACGCTCAAATCGGACGCGTGCTCGACGAGCTCGAACGATCCGGCCTAAACGAAAACACCATCGTCGTTCTTTGGGGAGACCATGGCTGGAATCTTGGCGAACACACGCTCTGGGCCAAGCACTGCACATTCGAAAACTCAATGCGCGCGCCGCTCATTGTTCGAACTCCACAAACTCAAACGAGCCCGCAAGGGCAGACAACTCAAGCTCTCGCCGAATTCGTAGACATCTATCCAACACTCTGCGAACTCGCCGGAATCGACTCTCCCGGTCACCTAGAAGGAAAAAGCCTGGCACCCGTACTCAAGGACCCTAATTCAAAAGGCAAAGGCTACGCCATCGGCCGATTCAACAACGGCGACACAATTCGCTCGGATCGGTGGCGCTATACTGAATACACGAGCAGAGAAAGTCGAGGCGACGGACCCATCATCTCCCGCATGCTTTACGATCACGACAAAGACCCGGACGAAAACCGGAACCTCTCCAATCTCCCCGAGTACAAGCAAACGATCAAAAACCTCTCACGTCAGCTGAATCGACGGAAAGGGAGGTAACTCCACAAGCCAACAGTAGCTCAGTGCTTTAGCCTGAGCCCCAACTTAGATGAAAACTCAGGTTGAAGCACCGAGCTACCTCGGCGTGAACAACTCAAGAGAGCGTCCAATAAGTCGGAAACAAATCCACAATTGAAACCAAATAGGTTTTATTCTGGAGAAGTCTGCTGTAGGTCGCCTCGCTGAGGCGACACCTCATCTCGAATGGCAGGTCAGCGACCCGCCCTACAAATAGATCCGCTCGAAAGGATTGGACTTATTGGAAACTCACTAAAACCTGCTCAACGGAAACGCAGGGTGGTTAGCAACTCAAACGCTACTCGTCCGAACTACCGGGTTCCATTTCCTTCTCGAAGCTCTTGCCCTTCTTCTGAATCAGATCCATGCGAGAAATTCGCATTTGCTGACCGGAAACCCAGGTCTTCTTCAGGACTTGTAACACTTCGCGCGGCATACCAGCCGGCAAATCCACCGTACTGTGGTCATCGTACAATTCGATACGTCCGATGTGCTGGCTATCAAGACCAGCTTCATTGGCTATCGCTCCGACTATATGGCCAGGCGCAACGCCATGCGTGCGACCGACTTCGATGCGAAATCTATCGGTTCCAGCGGCTGGAGCCATTTTCTTAAAATCACTCCGATCGCGCGTTGGACGGTCGCTTCTTTCACGACGATCTCCGCGATCTCCGCGATCATCACGTCGTCCACGGTCGCCGCGATCTCCACGGTCATCACGTCGTCCACGATCTCCACGGTCATCACGTCGTCCACGATCTCCACGATCTCCGCGATCTCCACGGCCACCGCGTTCCTGGTCTCTGGAAGATCTACGATCACGATCCTCTTGAATCGCCTTTCGTTTCTGCTCTTCTAGCAACAAAGGTTCGTCTCCCTGAGCGATCTTAGCCAAGGCAGCTGCGATTTCGAGTGACGACACATCTTTCTCCTGCCGGTACTGCTCGATCATTTCCCGGAAGAATTCCAAGCCCTCTTCGGCCATCACTTCCGTAATCTTCGTCTTAAACTTATCGATACGCTTGTTATTGATGTCCTGCGTCGAAGGCATATCCATCAATTCAATACGATTATTAGTCGCCCGTTCGATTGACTTCAAAAGACGTTTCTCGCGCGGCGCTACAAACAGAATCGCATCGCCCTTTCGGCCAGCCCGTCCCGTACGACCAATACGGTGAACATAGGATTCATTGTCGTAGGGAATGTCGTAATTGATCACGTGACTCACGCGATCCACGTCCAATCCTCGGGCCGCCACATCGGTTGCCACAAGAATATCCAGCCTGCCTTTCTTAAGATCGTTAACCGTCTTCTCGCGTTTGTTTTGCGCGATATCTCCGCTAAGCGGAGCTGCCGCAAATCCGCGAGCTTGCAAACGTTCCGAGAGATCAGCCGTGGCAATCTTCGTACGAACGAATATGATCATCGCGTCGAACTCCTCACCTTCGAGCACGCGCGTCAATGCGTCGAGCTTGTGCGGGCCACTCACCATCCAATAGCGCTGGCGAATCGTATCTGCCGTTGCCGTCTTGGTCTTGATCTTGATCTCGACTGGATCCGTCAAATGGCGCCGAGCGATACGCTTGATCGGTTCCGGCACCGTTGCCGAGAAAAGCGCGACCTGCCGGCTGGAAGGCGTCTTCTCCATAATCCATTCAACGTCGTCAATGAATCCCATCCGCAACATCTCATCGGCTTCGTCCAAAACGATGCACTTCAATGCCTGCAGATCCACTGTCTCGCGACGCATATGATCCATAATTCGGCCTGGAGTTGCGACGATCACATGAACGCCACGCCTCAATTGCCTGAGCTGAGTCCCGAAATCCTGTCCACCGTAAATGGGCACAACATGAAAGCCGCTCAATTTGCCAGCGTACTTTTGGAACGCTTCTGCAACCTGGATCGCCAATTCGCGCGTCGGCGTCAACACGAGCACCTGAGGTTGCTTAGTCTGCTTTATGTCGATCTTCGAAAGCAGCGGAAGCGCGAACGCAGCGGTCTTTCCAGTGCCTGTCTGAGCCTGCCCAATAACATCCTTACCCTCCAATACATGCGGAATTATCGCTGCTTGAATCGGTGACGGTGTTTCATAGCCAATTTTCTCCAGCATTTTCATTACTGGTTCGGATAGGCCTAAATCACTGAAGCCCTGTGGATTGTCTGTATTGTCGCTCATTTCTTATAACCTTTATAGGTTCAGGAATCTCTACAGAGATTCACAAAAAAAGGCGCGAAGTAGGAAGAGAGTTAGCGCCCGCAGCAAGGAGAATCGTCAAGACGTCCTCCAAAGCGAGCTCAATACCGGGCAAACGGTCTATCGGAGGGCGATTAATAGCGTCATCTCATATCCTTTTTCACTCTATTTCGCCCTCTTCGCATCGTCACTAATGTAGGTCGCCTCGCTGAGGCGACAATCTGGTTGATTGACGGGTCAGCGACCCGTCCTACAAAATTTTGATGTAGGTCGCCTCGCTGAGGCGACACGTTCTAGCCCGATAACGGGTCTGCCCCCATCCTTTTCAATATCTTAGCGAATTTGCGGCTTCGCGTGAGTTCGTTAACGTAACTATCTCAAAACATCCCGCTTCCACAATTCTGCCCAAAACGCTCTAACCCTAACTTGGTTGACCTCATCAGTACTCAATCGACATCATCCACCCCAACCATGACCTCATCAACTCGCCCCACTCATCTCTCGCTACTCCTGCTCGCTCTGAGCCTATGCGTGCTAGCCAACGCCGCCAGCGATCGCCCCAACATCGTGCTCGTCATAGCGGACGACATGGGCTACTCGGACATCGGCAGCTACGGAGGCGAAATAGAAACTCCTCAACTCGACGCCCTCGCAGAAAACGGACTCCGTTTTACCAATTTCTACGTCAATAATATGTGCTGGCCTACAAGAGCGAGCCTCCTAACGGGACTCTACCCAAAATCCGCCCTTGCCGATGGCTCTGCCTCAGGAGGATTCCACCCGGATCTGACAACTCTACCCGAAGCGCTGAAGACAGCCGGATACTCGACCTTCATGTCCGGAAAATGGCATCTCTCCGATCCCAAAAAACCGAACGGTCCCAGTGCTCCGCACAAGCGAGGGTTTGATCAAGCCTACAGCACCTATTGGGGAACTTCCGATTTCTTTGCCCCAGTCGATCTCTATCTAAACGGAGAGAACAGAGATCACGAATGGAAAAACAATCCAGACTTCTACTACACAGATTCAATAACCGACTATGCCCTGACTTTTCTTAAAGACCACAATGCCCAGGCTAAAGACGATCCTTTCTTTCTCTATGTCGCCTACAATGCGGCCCATTGGCCCTTACATGCCAAACCAGAAGACATTGAACACTACAAAGGTCGCTACTCCATGGGTTGGGACGCATTGAGGAAACAACGATACGAACGCATGGTAGATCTCGGCATCGTAGATCCCGCCTGGCAACTCTCCCCTCGCCATCCCGATGTACCGGCTTGGAAAGAGGAAGCCCATAAAGAGTGGCAAGAGCGCCGCATGGAAGTCTACGCCGCTCAGATCACCTGCATGGACCGGAATATAAGCCGTATCATTGACCACTTGAAAGCGAACGGCGAATACGAAAACACCCTTTTCATTTACCAACAGGACAACGGCGGTTGCCACGTCGAATACACTCCAGATCGAAAAGGCTCTTGGAGCAGGCCTTTCACAACGGATGGCAAACATACTCCGATCGTCCCAGGAAACCTACCGAATGTCATGCCAGGTCCGCAAAGCACTTGGCAGTCCTATGGATACGGATGGGCGAATGCATCCAATACACCATTTCGCCTTTTCAAACAACACGATCATGAGGGAGGAACCCGCTCGCCCCTTATCATGACTTGGCCCGATGGTATCAAATCAGAGCTCAAAGGAAGCCTTGCCAATGAAGTCTGCCATGTAATCGACCTTATGCCTACCCTCGTCGAAATCGCGGGAGGCAAACCAGTTACCCAAAAACCTCTCCCTACCGAAGGCCAATCGTTCTCTTCCATTCTTAACGGAGACAAAGGAACCTACTCGCCCCACGACGCTCTATTCTGGGCCCACAGCAAAGGAAAAGCCATCCGCGTCGGCGACTGGAAACTTGTATCCGAAAACAAACGACCCTGGGAACTCTACAACCTCGCGGATGATCCCACTGAACTGAACGATCTGGTTTCTGAAATGCCAGAAAAAGCCGTTCTCCTAGAGAAACGCCATACCGAATGGGTCGAGCGCACCGATCTCAGCAAAAAGAAATAATCACCAAAAACATTTGTTAAACCACGAAGTTCACGGAGGAACGGAGGAAAAGCCATCTACCTACTCTCCGTTCCTCCGTGAACTCCGTGGTTAGAAACACCGCCTTATAATACCTTCCCTTACACCCCAAAACTCTATGGCCACCTCCTACACCCGCTTCCCCCTACTCGCCATCGCCGCGCTCTTCGCGTGCTCGGCGACCCTCTCGCTTCAAGCAGCCGACAAACCCAACGTCATTATCATCTACACCGATGACCAAGGCACCGTCGACCTGAGCTGCTACGGGACCTCGGACATCTACACGCCCCACATCGACTCGCTCGCGAAACGCGGCGTTCGGTTTCAGCAAATGTACTCGCCATCCGCGATCTGCTCGGCCAGCCGATCGGGACTCATGACAGGACGCTTCCCCGCTCGGGCTGGCGTACCTGGAAACGTCAGCTCCGAAGAAGGCGTTCCCGGCATGCCGACTAGCCAAGTGACGATCGCCGAAGTCATGAAGGATGCCGGATACAAAACCGGACACATTGGGAAATGGCATCTTGGATACACTCCCGAAACCATGCCCAACGCTCAAGGCTTCGACTATTCATGGGGACACATGGGCGGATGCATCGACAACTACTCTCATTTCTTTTTCTGGAAAGGCCCCAATCGTCATGACCTGTGGCGCAATGGCGAACACATCAACGAAGACGGCTTCTTTTTCCAAGACAGCATGGTGCGCGAAATCAATGGCTTCATCACCCGCAATCGCGAAAAACCCTTCTTCGTTTATTGGGCTCTCAACTCGCCCCACTACCCATTGCAAGGCACTGCCAAGTGGCGCGATTACTACAAAGACATCCCGTCACCGCGAAGCAAATACAACGCATTCGTCTCCACGCTCGACGAAAAGATTGGCGAAATGCTGACCCATCTCGATCAAACGGGACTGACTGACAATACGATTATCATATTCCAATCCGACCACGGCCACTCCACCGAAGAGCGAACCTTTCACGGAGGCGGTTCAGCCGGTATCTATCGTGGGGCCAAAGGCTGCCTCTTCGAAGGCGGTATTCGCGTCCCCTCCATCATCACCCTTCCGGGAGTGATCCCCGAAAACCAAGTGAGAGAGCAGATGGTAACCGGAGTGGACTGGTTCCCCACTCTAGCGGATTTCTGCGGCATCGAACTTCCCGGACATCACATCGATGGCAAATCCATCAAAGACGTCATCTTGAACAACAGCGCCAAATCCCCACACGACACATTCTATTGGCAACTCGGAAAAGGCAAAACACCCGAATGGGTCGTGCGCGAAGGCGACTGGAAATTGCACGGCAACCCAAAGGACAATTCCCAAAAAGCGCCCATCACGAAAGACGACCAGCTATTCCTAGCGAACCTCGCCATGGACCCCACCGAGATGACCAATCTCGCGTCGAAATACCCCGAAGTTGTCAAACGCCTCTCCGACCTTCAAAGCGAGTACGATAGCAGTATCCAGCAGACCCTGACAGCGGAAAAGTAGCACAGGCTTCCAGCCTGTTTCTTCACAGGCAAGATGCCTATGCTACCATTGATTTAGAAGATCTATCGATCAGTAAAAATCCCCGGAGCAACCGTCTTCGTTCTTCGAACTACGCCGAGTCAATAGCTGTCGACTTGCGC